>CADCWO010000049.1 GCA_902806435.1 uncultured Synechococcales cyanobacterium
GAGGAGGTGTTCTGGAACGAGTCAAATTTATCGAGCAAGTTTTTGGGGTAGCTGCCTAAATTGTTATTTTCCAAGAGGCTTTATAGCCTCAACAGATTTTTGCAACACAACCACTTATCGTACCAACTTCTATAGATATACCATTCCTTGTGTGTAAGATATTGACCTAATATCTTTTGTATGATCAAACTCTGACTAAGTACGATTTATCCTCTAGACAAAGTGAGTTTAATTGTTTAGACTAGACTTAGACTAGGCTAAAGGATAAGCAAAATGAAAACTGTGGGGTCCTATGAAGCTAAAACTCATTTGCCCCGTCTTTTAGATGAAGTTGCGGCTGGAGAAACAATTGTGATCACCAAGCACGGTCATCCGGTAGCACTACTGTCTCCGGCTAACCCTCACAAGGGTCAAGACGTTACAGTTGTGATTAACCAATTGCGTATCCTGCGGCAAGAAATTCAGTTGAACGGGCTTTCGCTACAAGAGATGATTGATGAAGGGAGGCGCTTTTGACTGGGTTTGTGCTGGACTGTTCGGTTGCCATGAGCTGGTGTTTTGAGGATGAAGCTAGTGCCTATGCCGATCTGGTGCTTGATGCGCTCAAAGGTACTCAAGCAGTAGTCCCCAGTCTTTGGCCGTTGGAGGTTGCCAATGTTTTGTCTGTTGCTGAGCGTCGCTCGTGTCTGAGTGCTTCCCAATTGACCAGGGCGATCACACTATTGCAAGCTCTACCCATTCGAGTAGATACTCTCACAGCTCAGCAGGCATTGGGCGCTACACTAAGCCTGGCACGAGAGCACAGTCTGTCTGCCTACGATGCTGCCTATTTGGAAGTAGCCATGCGAGAGGGGCTACCTCTAGCAACAGCAGATGTGCAGTTGTTGAAGGTTATCAAGGCTTGCGGGATCCCTGTCTACCTGCAAGAGTAATTTTTGTTATGTCCCGCTCCGAGAGAGAAAAATGTCGGTTATGTTCCAAGCTAGCTCCTGGAGTAGCGCGACTTCGGCATGGGACAGAAGGAACCGGGTGCTGGGACGATGCTCACTGTCACCAGCGCCGCTCCTACTATCGTAGCCGCGATCGCTACAACAAAGCCCGTCGCCTCAAGCGTCAATCCCCGGAGAACATCCCTCTAGAGGTACCGATTACACCAGCCCCAGCAGCAGTGTTGCACCTGTACCGAGAGCGGGTAGATGCCCCGCTTCATGCGATCAGCGCTGAACTTTGGATGGGGCAGGAGAAAATAGCAGCAATTGAGCCGGTGCATTGTCTGGGCTTAACTTCCCGGCAGGTTGCTGCCTATCTCCAGGAAGTTCTCCAGGTGTTTTCCCACAAGTATGAGGTGAGCATCAGTAAGTTTGCCGCTCAGGTAGAACTAGACCCCTCTAGGTGCCCCATCTCGCCTTGCCCATTGCACTTGCACTGAAGATGAGTTGAGCGCGATGCAAACAACCCAACTAGAACTAAGCCTGTGGGAGAACCTGGAGCAAGCAGCTGCCACTCCTGAAACAACGGATTTGGATCACCTTTGGCAAGAGCTAGAAGCAGCAATAGGTCCACTGCCCCATGAGCAGAGATTGCAAACTGCAGGCAAGGCGATAGCCCAAATAGTAGAAGTCTTTGCCTTGCGCTGCGACTTGATCCTCTCTGCTTGGGAAGAGGCACATAACGATCAAGGTCCAGCAGTTGATGAGGATGCGCTCTCAGGGTTGGTGCGCCAGACAATGACTCTCGACCTCTCAGAGTTGATGGAGGAGCCAGTCGCAGAGCAGCGGCAGCGACAATCTCACACCTCTTCTACTAATTCTGTTGCAGGTCCAGTAGATAAGGCAGCACTGCTCGAAGCATTTGAGTCTGAGATTGAACTGGTAGAGTCACAAGCACAAGCCCGAGCTGCAGCAATGGCTGTGGCCCATGATGAGGATATTGCTGGATGGGCAAGCATGATTACTCAGTGGTTGGAGCTGAGACAGAGTTCTGAGCTAGTTTCCCTGGTTCAGTTGCAGCAGGAAGTGGGGATGCCGTTGGTAGAGGTGTGGCTGGGGCTTCTCCTTTCCCAGCAGCAATATGAGTGGGAGCAGCAAGGGGACTTTTATGATACTGATGGGCTTTATCTGAAGCATAACCGAAGAGTAGTGATTGCCTAGTAGATATGCTTAATTAGCCCTTCAGTTTCCTCATCATTGCTGCTTCATCCCAGTAAGACGATACTTTTTGAATCTTGCCGACGTCATTAATCTCAAAGACACTGATTCCCTCAGATGTGGCATGGCAACCATTTTTTGCAACTACCTGCATCGTCCACTTGACTGCTGCCCCGTTCTTTACAAGGAAAATGTCGTCTTTTGACAGTTCCATCTTTTCAAAGAAGTTGGACAACATTTTGAAAAACTGCTGAGAAGTCTTATGTACAAGCCTTGGGGGGTCTCCAACTGGGTCATGGATAACGGCATCTTCAGAAAAAATCTCCAACCAGCCCTTTGCATTCATAGCTGCCATGTTGTCAAAGTAAATGGTTAGCAGCGCTGCAATGTCTTCTGTTGGCACTTTGTTTTTCTCCACGCTTGTGTTTCAGTAAGCTACCAATTTGAGCAGAGGATATTTGAGACTAGTATTCTTAACTCAACCGGTAACACCAACCATTGGTCAATAGTTAAACAACTCCTTCAAGTCTAAGTCGTCTGCCTTGTATTCAATCTAAATTGGTATACGTAGTCTATCTGCGGCTGGCTTGCAGCGCGCTTGTGCTAGAAACTCTCACTGGTTGATGTAAGGAGATCGCACGATGACGAATGGCTACAAGTCAGTTTTGGGCCAGAATTTATACGCTGATAAGTTCTCAAATGCCTGACGCAAATTTTAGAAAAATTAAACTTCAGCATCGCTGCTTCTCGTAAACCCAAAACTCATCGGTTGGTGAAGCACAATAGCCCGCTTGATCGAGCAATTTGAGCAGCGGATTGGTCTTTGCAAAGAAGCCGCTTACTTCGGGATACTTCAGATGAAACGCCAGATGCTTCATTGCTTCGAGCAGGCCAAAAAGACCTTCTGTGGTTCCTGCAACATAGCCCACCCACAAGGCAGAATCTGCACTTTCCAGATGGCTTTGAATCAGCAAGCCCTGTAGCTCCTGCTGTGGCCCGTACCCCCAGACTCTTCCCGACCGCAATCTCGCTTGGAGTTGATCGATCAACAGCGTTTGCCATTTCGCACCTTGGCAGACGAACAGCGCAGATGTGCCCTGCATTTGCTCGATGAACTGCCAAACCGTGTGGCAATCACTTTCTTGAAGCTGGCTCAGTTGCCGCAAGGGGGCTGCGATCGCTTGAGCAGAATGCTTCAGGTAGCAGTTGATCGACTGGTAACCGCGACGCTGGATGATATCTGGGATAGCACTATTCCAGGTGGCAACACAGCAGCGAATCGTCGAAATTCCTCTGGCTTGAAAATACTGCTCAATCGCGGGGTCTAGACACCGAAGCAGCCCTCGTCCTCGGTAGCGTGGATCAACTCGTAACGCTTCCCACCAGCCTTCCTGCTCAGATAGCTGCACTACTCGCGTCATCGCGATCGGCTCATCTGCAAACACCGCCACTAGAATCTGCCCAGACGAATCAGCCATCCAGTGATCCCAAACCTGGGCAACGTAGTCTTCAGCGTTCACCCAAGTGTGCTGGCAGAAGTTCAACACAGCCATTTTGTCTTCCGATTGAGCCGGACGCACGATAATGTCTTTAAGATCCATACTTGTGCCAAGGCTTTTTCCCTCGTTCATGTTAGAGCCGACCGTGGTTTCCCAACTCCCGCAATTTGTCGAGCTCAAGCCTTAGTGAAGGAGATTGGTACACCATCACTTCAGGTCTAAATCTATCTTCTGAACCATGTCTTCATCCATTTTCTATTGCTAATGTCGAGCAAAGAGGAGAAGATGATGGCCTCGTTTCAAACGACGCGACGACAACTAATTCAAGTCTTGGGAGGAACCAGCCTACTGACACTCTTGGGCTGCAACCAGCAGGCGCAGACGATGCTGACACTCTACACCTTTGGCGACTCGATTTTAGATTGTGGGCGATACAACGAATTTGGCTTGCATCCGGGGCAACTGCTGGTTCAAAACGATGATCGCTTGTTTCCTGAGTTTCAAGGTCAAGACCTCGCCTCACATGGATCTGCCCAGCTCGAACATTGTGCTCGTGACGGAGCAACAGTTGCTAGTCTACCTGGTCAGGCAGTAGGATTGCGGGCGGAGGAAAAGGCAATTGCCCTGCTCACTGTTGGCGGTAACGATCTGCTACGTGGACTGATTCAAGATGCAGGCGCAGGGATGACAACCTATACGAATGCCCTCGATGATTTTGTGCAGCAGTTGCCAATTCGCCCTGTTCTCCTCGGAAGTGTCTACGACCCCACCTTAGGAGATGACAGGCGCAATTTTTTAGGAGTTGAGGCGGCAATCGCACGAGAAAACCTACAACAAATGAATACCTCAATTCAAGACATTGCGAGCCGCTATGGGCAATTTGTGGATCTTCACGCTCATTTTTTGAAGGGTGATCCATCCTGGTTCACAGCAACAATTGAACCTAGCCTGCGGGGTGCCTCAGAGGTGCGGCGGGCTTTTCTTCCCTATGTCATGAACTACATTTAAGGCGAAGGCTTCTATGGCGATCGCTCCTTACCAGCTTGGTTTTTCTGCTACTCAGGCATTATCAAATTAACTAGCTTGGCCATGAAGTCAGAAATGTGAGAACCTTGGCAGATGAGTAGCACTTACCATCGCCACCGTTTCCCCGGCCAAGTTATCCAATACTGCGTGTGGCTGTATTTTACCTTTCCGCTGAGCTACCGCGACATTGAGAAGATGATGCTCTATCGAGGCATCTTTGTTACCTATGAGGCGATTAGATGTTGGTGCCGGAAGTTTGGCCAAGCCTATGCCAATCAGATCTATCGCCGTCGCCCTCAACTTAGTGACGAAGGG
>CADCWO010000050.1 GCA_902806435.1 uncultured Synechococcales cyanobacterium
GAAGTATTACCTGTGGCGAGCAGTGGATCAAGCAGGCAACGTTTTGGACATCCTGATGCAGAGCCGACGGGATAAAGGTGCTGCTAAGAAGTTCTTCAGAAAACTGCTCAAGACCCAAGGCTTTGCGCCACGAGTGATCATCACCGACAAGCTCAAGAGCTATGGAGCAGCGAAGCAAGAGATACTCAAAGGGGTAGAACACAGACAGCACAAAGGATTGAACAACCGCGCTGAAAACTCTCATCAGCCGACTCGTGTTAGAGAGAGGCGAATGGGTCGGTTCAAATCCCCAGGGCACGCCCAGCGGTTTCTCTCAGCCTTTGAACTGATTCGGCAACACTTCCACCCCAAGCAACACCAACTTACGGCCCAAGATTACCGTCACCAAATGCGCCAGAGATTCGAAAACTGGCGGGATTTGACGGGTCTTCAAGCTGCTGCTTGATCAAAGCCATCTTATTCCTCCAGGCAAAAAGTACCTAGTTTTTCCAAAGTGCTTCACGTTGCTTCTGATGTAACCAGAACCCTTTTTTGAGGTACGCGCAATAGCGAAATACCGACGATTAATAACCAAGCTTCCCAAAGAATGAAGCCAATTGGTGTTGTTTCTAGCACAGGCATTGCAGGTATTACTGTGGCGAGCAGCTCGCTTTGGCCGATGAGTAACAGAGGTATGGTGAACACTCCCCACCAGGCAACCCAGGACTTAAACAACACCGACGATCGCATCGCCCAACCGAGACCTAACGTCCACCCCATGAGCAGGGTTTGCCCCAAGTGCTCACCAATGACCACTCCACCGTACTGATGCACGACCTGATAAACAACGCCCACCGCTTCGCGAGTCATCACACTAACATTGGGGTCGGTGTAAAGACGGGCTAAAACCGGAACCACAAACACCCACCGCATCAACCCGATCGCTTGCAAGATTCCTGACAACGCCCCCATTAGCGTTGCCACCAGCAGGAAAGGAGACTGACTGCGGTTTGCCGACAGCTTTATAACCGAATACAGCAGGAAGCTTGTAGGAATGAGCAGCAATGCAGCTAATCCAAAGCCGAACCAGGTGAGAATAAGCCCTGTTCCCCCGGCTTGGAATCTTGTCAACACCACATCCACAGGCTCGCGCAGAATGTCGTCATACCCAAAGGTTTGAATCAACAAAACATATGGAATGTTGGACAGAATAACGAGCAAAATGAGCAGAATGCCTGTAGTTCGTAGCAGGCGCAGAGGGTTTACCATCCTAGGATTGCTCCGGGGTGAGTGAGGGAAGGGCATATGGCTGGTCGGATAGAGTCGATTCATTTCAGCCTACCTTCCGCTTGGGGCCAGTACTTCAACAAAGAGGTTTCAACCTGGAGCCGTTGAGCGATCCACACCAGCGTGTTGACCAAGGCTTGAAAGAAAACCGGAGGCATCCCCACGGGGATGGTGTCTGATAACTTCAGTAACACTGCTAGCTGCAAGGGATCGGTGGGCATGCCTGCGGCATTCACCTTGCCATCGATCGCCAATCCATAGAGCCCTCGAATAAACTGCTCAAAGCCAGCCGCCGGATTGTTTTCTGTGGTGAATGTCACCCAATCGCTCGAAGCGTTGCAAAAGCTGTGGTGTGTCCCCGCTGGAACTTGTAGGCTTTCGCTCGGTTGCAAGATGCGGACATTGCCTTTTTGCCCAACTTCTATCGCCAAGAACCCCTTCAGCACCGTGAAGGTTTCATCCATTTCGGTGTGGTAATGGAGAGGGCTGCCTTGGGCACCGGGCGGCAAATCAAAGCATATTTTGGCGTAACGGCCTTGGCTTGCGTGGGCGGGCTGCAAAATCGTCATGCGATCGCCCGTTACTGGGTTAGTAATGGTTTCAGCGTTCATTCTGTATGGCTTTGTTAAAATCATAGTTTCCTCTAGCGGCAGCAAGGTTGGCTTGATGGAATTAACAATTCAACAGTAAGCTTTTCTACAAGAAAGCCAGTTGACGCCCGACGCCCAAAAATTGACTCATGATGCCAACCTAAAATCGACAATGCAAGAGGCTACATTTTCCGTTGCGATTGTGCGCGACATCGTGCAGTACGTGGTGGCCCAGGGGGCTGAAGCGAATGCCTTCTATCGAGCCGCAGACATTGATCCGGCCGGACTAGAAGACCCTGATCGCCAGGTGGTGGGTGAAGTCCTACAAAGGCTATGGCGCGAGGCCGTCGTACAAACGGGTGATCGCGACCTCGGTTTACACATTGGCGAAGCCTTTGACCTGGTCGCGATTGGCATTGTCGGTTACGTCATGCTCAACTGCAAAACCTACAGGCAGGTGCTCGAAAAGCTTTGCCAGTACACGCAGCTGTTTAGCCGTGGGGTCACCCTTCATTACCAAGTTGCCGATAGCTGGGTTTACTGTGATTGCGACATCGTGGGCGGCTTCAAAAATTACCTGCTGGATGAGCCCCGCCACCCGATTGAAAGTACGTTTGCAGCGCTATTTACGGCCACTCAGCAATTGACGGGCCATCAACTTGATACTCAAGCCGTTTGGTTTCAACATCCTTGTCCGGCCGAGGTATCGGAGCACAAACGCATTTTTCAAACCAAGGTGCAATTTTCCCAGCCTGCTAACCGCATCATTTTGAGTGCCCACTGCCTGGATTGGTCAGTGCGATCAGCCAATCCCAACTTACTTTCGGTGTTTGAAGCTCACGCGAATGGGATGGTGATTGCTCAGAACCAGCCCCAGAGCTATTCTCAAAAAGTGATGGCGGCGATCGCTCAGGCAGTACAGGCAGAGGTGCCCACGATTGAGGCAACTGCTCGTACTCTGATGACGAGCGTGCGCCAACTCCAGCGAGAACTCCAAACTGAGAACACCACTTACCAACAACTGCTAGACGAAACGCGCAAAGAGCTGGCCTTTCAATCCTTGAAGAATCCAGAAACTTCTATTCACGATGTCGCCTTTCTCCTGGGATTCTCCGAACCGAGTGCTTTCCATCGGGCCTTTAAACGCTGGACTGGACAAACCCCTCGAAGCTACCGCTTAGGTCATTGTAATCAAGATAAGTAGCCGCAACGGCATAAAGGTCACTGCATCGGAACGTAGCTTATTCTCCTATCAAGTCATGAAAGTTATCTGGTAGTGTTGTAAAAAATCTAGGAAGCACTATTTGCAGCGTCAAAATTGTAACTTATAACTCTATAGATAGCGTTTGGAAAAGTTTTTGCAACACTACCGAAATTCAGGCGGACAGTCAGCTAACACGACGTTGGAGCGGCGAGCAAAGTCTTTTCGTTGCGTTTATAGTTCTCCTGTCGCCGCCCAACTTGGTTGTTAGCCGCTCAAAGCACATCAGAAGAAGTTTCGTATGCCGCGTTTCTCTACATTTGATCGACGCAACTACCGAACCGCGGCGGCGCACGCTCATGCCGCTAACTTTGGTTTCAGTTTGGCTGGCTTCAGTGCATTACTGCTTTCTGGACTGAGTGAAACACCCACGAGTTATTTCCGGGATTCTGTTCAACAACCCAATGACCCAATCAGATAGTAGTTGATTATCTCAAACATAATGGGCTTGGGAATAGGAAATATGAATGAAAATAAGGCCAATCAGATGCGGGAGCAAGTGAATGCTGTCTACCGCTCAGAGTCGCGCCGAGTCTTCGCCACTCTGATCCGCTTGCTTGGAGACTTTGACCTGGCTGAAGAAGCAATGCACGAAGCCTTCGCTGCGGCTGTGGAGCAATGGCCATGTGATGGAGTACCTGCCAACCCACGACCATGGCTCGTCTCGGTGGGTCGTTTCAGGGCGATTGACACCATCCGCCGTCGCAGCCGCTTCAATGACTCGCTCGCGGAACTTGCTAAGAAACTTGATCAAGGCACAGCTACCCTCGAAGGGCTGGATGACGTGGAGGTCGAGGACGACCGGCTGCGACTGATCTTCACTTGCTGCCATCCAGCCCTATCGCCGAGCACGCAAATCGCGCTGACACTGCGAGAAATTTGCGGCCTCAAGACCGAGGAAATTGCCAGCGCGTTTCTCAGCGCTCCCGCCACCATTGCTCAACGAATTGTGCGCGGCAAGGCGAAGATTCGAGATGCGCGAATTCCCTATGAGGTACCATCGATCACCGATCTGCCTAGGCGGTTGGATGCCGTGCTGTCGGTCATTTATCTCGTGTTCAACGAGGGGTACTCCGCCTCATCGGGTGAGTCGCTAACCCGATCCGAACTCTCAGGCGAAGCGATTCGTCTAGGGCGTCTGCTGATTGGGCTACTACCCGACTTAGAGGCAATGGGTCTGCTTGCCTTGATGCTGCTACAGGAGTCACGGCGCACCGCCCGCACCTCTCCAGAGGGTGACTTGATCCTGCTAGAGGACCAAGACCGCTCACTTTGGAATCGAGAACAGATTTCTGAAGGCAGGGCGCTAGTTGAGCAGGCACTAGCTTCACAGCGGTTTGGCACCTATACGATTCAGGCTGCTATCGCAGCGATCCATGCCGCAGCACCCAGCACCACAGCAACGGCTTGGACTCAAATTGTGGCCTGGTATGATGTGCTCGCGCAGGTAGCTCCCTCGCCCGTCGTTGACCTGAATCGAGCAGTGGCAGTAGCGATGCGCGATGGTCCCTTAGCGGGATTGCAGCTCGTTGATGACATTTTGGCGCGTGGAAACCTGGCCGACTACCACCTGGCACACGCAGCGCGGGCAGATCTATGTCGGCGGCTGGGAAGAACAACCGACGCTAGAGAATCCTATCTGCAGGCGCTGGCGCTCGTGAAGCAAGAACCAGAGCGCCGTTTTCTCGAAGGACGCCTGCGCGAATTGGGCTAAAAAATTGTTGCCCCACTGTCGATTTACCGGTTTGCCGAACGACTACTAGATAGAGGCGACGATTTCAGATCAAATTCTGGAGGTAATGATGAAATTTATCTGCCTTGGATACATGGACGAAACGCAGTGGAATGAGCTGCCCGAAGTTGAGCAAACTGCTCTCATGGAGGAATGCTTTGCCTATGACGACGAGCTGCGGAGGAGCGGACACTTTATTGGAGGAGAAGCGCTCCAAAGTATCCGGAATGCCGTGACGCTGCGATACCGAAACGGCAAGGTCACAGTCACGGATGGACCCTACGCCGAAACGAAGGAACAGCTTGGTGGCATCCTACTGCTTGAGGCCAGAGACCTAAACCACGTAATCCAGTTAATATCGCTACATCCGGGCGTCCGTAGTGGACCCTTCGAAATTCGCCCGGTTGATGAGGAAATCAGTTCGCTTGCCACGGGCCGTAGCCAGAGCCTCCAGCAAGACCAACACTGAACAATTGTTCTATGAGAAAGATTTCATCGATCTTTAAGGGGAAATTATCATGAGAAGTAGCACCGTAGCGCATCCACCAATTGTATCGCCAGAAGCGTGGCTCGCTGAGCGGCAAGTGCTTTTAGCTGAGGAGAAAGAACTGACAAAGCACCGTGACCGTGTGAACGCCAAGCGTCGACGGCTACCGATGGTCAAGATCAATAAACAGTACATCTTTGAGGGCTTTGATGGCAAGACAAGTCTGCTTGAGCTGTTCGAAGGCCGTCGTCAACTAATCGTCTACCATTTCATGTTCGACCCAGCGTGGGACAAAGGCTGTTCAGGTTGTACGGGCTTCGTGAACGCCCTGGGTGACTTGACGATGCTGAACGCCCGCGACACGACTTTTGTGCTCATTTCTCGAGCGCCGCTAGAAAAACTCAATCGATACAAGGCAGACCAAGGATGGAGCCTGCTGTGGTTTTCATCCTTTCATAGCGATTTCAACTACGACTTCCACGTCTCCTTAGATGAATCCATTGCACCGGTTCAATACAACTATCGCAACCAGGAGGAACTGGAGAAGAGGGAGTATTTCACGCAAGGTGAAAGTCATGGGCTGAGCGTATTCTTCCACATCGACGACGATGTCTTTCACACCTACTCGACTTATGCACGAGGCTGTGAAGGACTGACCGACGCATACAGCCTTCTCGATGTGACACCCTACGGTCGGCAGGAGGACTTTGAGGACTCTCCTCCTGGCTGGCCACAGCAGCCGACATACGGCTAGACGATTTGCCATGACAGGTTAAAGCATCTTAACCGGCAGTCCGCCAAAAAATGATCGGCTTGTTTGAACAATCTTTTTAACTCTTTAGGAGAGAGACAATGCAAACAGAACCTCAAAAAGAACACCAATGGCTGGACAGATTCATTGGCGAATGGACCTGCGAGTCTGAATGCAACATGGGTCCGGATCACCCGCCCTCGAAGACCAAAGGTACCGAGACCGTCCAGTCACTCGGCGGGCTTTGGATTGTGGCTAAAGGTGAGGGTGAGATGCCGGATGGTGGTACAGGAAATACGATCATGACATTGGGCTATGATCCCCAGAACAATCACTATGTGGGAACATTTATCGGCTCAATGATGACTCATCTCTGGATTTATAATGGCTCACTCGATGCAGATGAAAAGATGCTGACGCTGGATACAGAGGGCCCTAACTTCACTCAGCGTTCGATGGCAAAGTATAGGGACATCATTGAGTTCGTCAGCAATGACCTCCGGGTCATGACATCACAGATCCTGGGGGATGACGGCAACTGGAATCAGTTCATGGCAACGCATTATCGACGGAATCAGTAGTCCGCCATCAAGTCTAGAAAAATTCAGGAAACATACCATGAAATACATGTTGCTCATTTACAGTGATGAAAATGCCTGGACCGAGAGTGAGCAGGAGGTGTGCTACGCCGAGTCCGTGCAGCTGACCCAACAGCTCAAGGCTAACGGCCAATACTTGGGCGCGTCACCACTACACCCGGTTTCTACGGCAACCAGTATTCGAGTTCGCAGCGGCAAACAACTGGTGACCGATGGTCCATTTGCGGAAACCCACGAACAACTCGGCGGCTACTTCCTGATCAACGCGCGGGATCTTAACGAAGCGATCAATATCGCCGGACGTATTCCCGCCGCCCGTAAAGGCACCGTCGAAATCCGACCGATTCTGGAGCTGTCGGGCCTACCCTCCGAGCAATAGTTGTTGTGAATGCTCAATAAACGCTTTCCTGCGGGCCTTTCGATCTTTTCAGAAAAAATCAGCTTCACCTGTCGATCTCGCATCTCCTCGTTCGACTAGTGAATAGAGCAAGCAGTGAGCTTCAGTCAACCTAGCTAGAAGCACCTTTGCAGAGCCTAAAACCATCGAAACAATTCTTGAATCAACCCAGGAGTAAACAAACCATGAAATTGAACCCCTACCTAAGCTTCAATGGGGAGTGTGAGGCGGCGTTTAAGTTTTACGAGCAGTGTTTGGGCGGCCAAATCGAAGGAATGATGAGATGGGGTGAATCGCCGATGGCAGAACAGGTTTCCCTTGAATGGCAGCACAAAATTATGCACGTTCAGTTAACCGTGGGTGACCAGGAGTTAATGGGGTCCGACAGCCCAACCGAACAATTTGAGCAACCCAAGGGCTTCTCAGTATTAATCTATGTGGAAGATTCCGCTAAGGCGGAGCAGGTCTTCCAATCCCTGGCAGAAAACGGGACCGTTAAGATGCCGATCCAGGAAACCTTTTGGGCTGCTCGCTTTGGCATGCTAGTCGATCAGTTTGGCATTCCCTGGATGATTAACTGCGACAAAGCGGCCTAACTTGATTTTTCGAGCTATTGCTCCCTATAAGGCTTTATCCGCAATAAGACCCGCTAGGAGAAACACCATGCCAATGCTTCAAAGAATTACCCCCTGCTTATGGTTTGATGACCAAGCCGAAGAGGCCGCTGAGTTTTATACCTCAATCTTTAGTAATTCAAAGGTTGTCACCGTGACGCGCTATGGAGAGGCAGGAAATGAGGTTCACGGAAAACTAGCAGGAACGGTCATGACCGTGGCCTTTGAGCTGGATGGGCAAACCTTTACGACACTCAACGGCGGCCCGGTCTTCAAATTCAACGAAGCCATTTCGTTCCAGGTCAACTGTGAGGCCCAGGAAGAAGTGGACTATTACTGGGAAAAGCTATCAGCCGGTGGGGATGAAACAGCGCAGCAGTGTGGCTGGCTTAAGGACTGCTATGGCGTCTCGTGGCAGATTGTTCCCAGAGTTCTCGTCATGATGCTGGATGACGCCAATGCAGAAAAATCTCAAAGGGCAATGCAGGCAATGCTGCAAATGAAGAAGATCAATATCAATGCACTCCAGCAAGCCTGCACCGGATAGCATTTTGCTGGCTAGACCCGCAGTGTTCTCGCAGAAGCTACTTCAACGTCAATACCAAGGCTTGGTTTCTGACCAGCAATCTAACCCATAAACAATATTCACCAGGAGATTGGACGATGAAAGTCATGGTTTTAGTGAAAGCCAGCTCAGATTCTGAGGCAGGCGTCATGCCTAGTGAGGAACTGCTGACGGCCATGGGCCAATACAACGAAGAGTTGGTCAAGGCGGGTGTCATGCTTGCTGGGGAGGGACTCCATCCCAGCTCCAAAGGTGTGCGGGTGAGGTTCTCAGGTACAAATCGAACGGTGATTGACGGGCCGTTTACGGAGACGAAGGAACTCATTGCTGGTTTCTGGCTGTGGCAGGTGCAGTCAATGGCAGAGGCAATTGAGTGGATCAAGCGCAGCCCCTTTCAAGAAGGCGAAATCGAGCTTCGTCCCATCTTCGAAGCAGAAGACTTTGGCGAAGCCTTCACGCCTGAACTTAGGGAACAAGAAGAACGCCTCCGCGCCGAGACAGAAAAATTTAAAAGTTGATGATGGAGTTGTTCCAGTAAATGCTAGCCCAGAATCCCATGCACTTTCACATGGCAAGCGTGCAATAGAAATAGACATGGGAGTCCCTCAACCTTTTCAAGCAAAACATCAGGGCAGCAAACACTGGGACTGTACTCTCTTACTAAATTCCTGTCTCAGACATTCAATACAGAGAGAGTAAAGAAAGCCATGAAGACAACCGAAATTAGTTGCCTGTGTGGAGCCGTCAAGGTGCAGCTTATGGGCGAGCCCATCACTCAGTTCTATTGCCACTGCGATGACTGTCAGGCTATGAGCGGGGGAGCCTACATAGGGATTTCAATCTATCCATTAGATGCAGTTGCAGTAACCCAAGGCGAATTAATAACCTGAACGTTCAAAACGCTTCCTCGCCAACGGTGTGCCATTTGTGGAACCCATATGCTGGTCGAAGTTACGGATCTTCCGGCATACGGTGTGAAGGCCAATCTGCTCCCTCAAGGGATGTTCAACCCTGAGTTTCACATCCAGTGTCAATATGCAGTTCTTCCCATCCAGGATGATTTGCCACACGTCAAAGCTTTTCCAGCCAGCTTCGGGGGTTCGGATGAGATGGTTGCTTGGTGAATTAATTCGGGAAAGAAACTAACCAAGTCAATTATAGCTAGAGAGGTTGGTCTAGCATGACAACCATTTATTACGCGGCTACAGCCTAGACGGCTTCATTGCCGAGCAGGCTAATTCCCTCGAATGGCTATTTCAGTTTGGCGAGCTGGAGCCGAATACATTTGATATGTTGCTGCAAAGCTTTGGCGCGATCGCAATGGGCTCCACCACATATGAATGGATCTACGACCACGACTTTTCTAGCAGGGCAGAGGATTCGCAATCCTGTCCCTACAAGATACCTACCTGGGGATTTAGCTCCCGATGCAGACACTCGCTTTGTTAGCGGTGACGTTAGACCGATTCACCAAGAAATGGCGTTCGCAGCAGGAGATAAAAATATTTGGATTGTTAGCAGTGGCGACCTAGCTGGTCAGTTCTACGAATGTGGGCTGCTGAATGAAATTGTGGTGCGGATTGCCTCTGTGACAATCTTTGGCCAAGATTTTGTAGAATTGTACTATCAAGTTCCAGCCAGATAAATGGAGAAAAAGCCATGCAAAAGGTTAGTGGACTTGCACTCGTTTCGATTGCTCTGCTTCACATCCTCACCGGATTAATCGCACCAGGGCTGATCGGATTTGAGGGTATCTGGCAAGACATTGCGAATTCAGGTGTCATTGATGCTGCCAAGGCAGATACTCTCCAAATTTGGGGGTACTACTGGTTCTTAATTTCTGGATTGTTTCTGATGCTATTTGGTTGTCTGTGCCACTGGATTGAGAACCGACTAGATCTTCCTTTACCGCCATTTGCAGGTTGGGGGGTTCTCCTGATTGCCTGCTTTGGCATCGTGCTGGATATCGATTCTGGGTTCTGGCTGGTGCTACTTGTCGCTCTTAATGCGATCGCAGTATCGCGATTGAGACACCAAACCACCTGAAATTGGACTGGAGCTGACCTAGGGTTATTCACTGCTAAGAGCTGTGATCACACACTCTTGGATCTTCTGTTTCTACTTGAATACGCAAGAACAGATGCATGTTTGAAAGTAGAGGACTTGCAGATTATGTTCAGCATTTTGCAGATTTTGACCGTGATGCTGGTGGCCGTAGCAATGGCCCTGGCGCTCGCCCACGCTCTTGAGTTACCGGGAAAGATGCGGCTCGATCAAAAAACATACTATGCCATGCAGCCTATCTATTATCCCGGCTTCACTATCGGCGGCATCAGTGAGCCTGTGGGGGTGATGTTGACGATTGTCCTTCTATGGCTAACCCCAAAGGGCAGCTCAAACTTCTGGCTGACCCTCGTAGCCTTGCTCGGACTGCTCAGCATGCAGGCGGTATACTGGCTGTTTACTCATCCTGTGAACCAGTTTTGGGTTGAGGGCGAAAACCTGGATCGTTTTAGTTCAGGCTTTTTCTCGTTTGGAACCAGCAAATCTCAGTCTGAGGATAAAACTACTCCGCCAGAGTGGACGGAGTTGCGCAATCGCTGGGAGTATTCCCATGTAGTGCGAGCGGGATTTGCGCTTTTGAGCCTGATCGCACTAGTCATCGTTATCTCAAGCAACAAGTAGCCAAAGTTGGCTTCGTCTATTTTTGGCAGTAAGCTGATGGGGTGACAGGGTGCTTGAGAGCAAGACTAGGCTTAGGCTTTAAGCATTAAGATCAAAAAAGATATGCTTGCTGTGAACAACAAAGCCTATGGTTGAAAATGCTGCCTCAGTGATTTTTAGTTTGTCCACAGCTAACGCTTCAACCTGTCTGGTTTGGCATCATTAACTACCTGCTAGCTCACTACTCTTTCGAGGCTGAAGAACTGATTGTTGTACTGGATTGGACCCGCTAGCGAGCCCTCGAAGAAACTCGATGTTCAGCTTCAGTTTCTCTCCTAGCCACAGAGCATGCTCCGTATGATCTGCCACGTCGTCTCCTGTCTCAGGATGGATGAGAATATCCAACCCCTGACGATGGAGCATTAACCAGGGAACCACCTTGCCAAACTGCTCCGGCAAGAATGCAACTTGATACATCGCTTTTGGGTGCGGTCCAATCGGTTGCTCATGCCATCGCCCAAGCTGCACCTGAAACTGAGCGCTCAACCCTTCACGGATACGCGTAGCCGCCTCACGACTGACGCTATCAAAGTAGATATGAGCGTGAAACCCAACAATTGTGATAGTAGCTTCTTCCATGACTCTCACCTGCGCTGGGCTTAGCCTAGCAAAGTAAACAGTTCAACAAGTGGCTGGCTGTAATCTCAAGGCGTGGCAGAACTATTGCTCAAACTAGGTTGCACAGGGAAATCTGCTCCTCACTCCTTTTCGCCCTCGCGTTCCTCCTCCCCAAATAGTGCATAGAATTGCTGGTGTGCCTGCAGCTCTAGCGCCCTTTTGCTGTAGCGGGTAAAGCTTGATTCAGACTTGTGCCGGGTCAGCTGGCGCGCCAACATCGTGTCCATCCCCTTCATCACCAGCTTGGTAGCAAAGGTATGCCGTAGCCGGTGCGGATGACAGTTCTCTACCCCTGCCAGTGCTGCTAGCTTCTCAATGAACTTGTAGATGCCCCAGTAGCTCAATCGCTGCCCTTTGCTGTTGTTCGAGCAAGACAGAAACAGGGGTGAGTCTCGCTCTGTGGGCAGCCCCTGCCGTAGCCGCCACCCCAGGTAAGCATCCAGGGCTTGTCTTGCCTGCTTGAACAGTGGGACGCTGCCGACACTCCCTGCCTTAGCCTGCTTGATGTGTAGGCAGTTGCCCTCATAGTCTCCCACGTTGAGCGCGGCTACTTCTGAGGCCCTCAGCCCATGCTCCAGTACCCGCAGTAGCGCAGTATCTCTCGCCTCAGTTTCCCCTCGATACGCTAGCGCTCCGTACAGCGCTTCTATCTCTACAGCTTTCAGTTCTTGGGGTAGTAGCGGGTCAGCTTTAGGCTTCTCCAGCGTCAGGGTAGGATTCCGGGGAATGTAGTCTTTGGCAGTCAGCCACTTGAAGAAGCTCTGGAGGGCGGAAAGAGCTCGGTTGATGGTCGCGGCACTGGGCTTGCCTCCACGAGCCGAAGGGGAAGACTGCAAATACTCCTTGTAGTGGTCGATGTCCCGGTGGGTCACCTCCGGCCAAGATTTCTCCGTCCAGCTTAAGAAGCGGCGCAGCTCTCGCGCATAAACTTTGTGGGTGTTTGATGCCAGCTCCCGACTGCGGAAGAACTCCTCCACCCTTGCCCAGCGCAGGTCTGCGGATTTGGCTGGCCCTGGCTGTGAGCGAGAGCGCTGCGGCTCCAGCACAATCAGCTTTGGTACTGGCATCGATTCCGCCATCTTCTGCCTCCTTTAGGATGTTGAGTCCCCGTAACGCCCAACTTTATGTTCCTCTACTATATAGAGGTCTATTTTACTCCAAATAATTACCTTTATATTGACTATGACTATACTACGACTAAGTAAAGTGGTAGAGTAAAGAACGACGCTGGCGGTGCTGGAAAACCCATGCCCAAGAAGATTCGGGAAATCAAGGCAATGCTCACAGCAGCAGGGTTTGTAGCACGCTCCGGTAAGGGTAGTCATAGCAACTGGAAGCACCCACTGCTACCGCTTGTGATTACAATTGCTCGTAAAGATGGAGAAGATGCTCCTCGTTATTTGGAGCGTAAAGTAGAAGCAGCGCTGGCAAACCTCAAGGAAGTGGAAGATGGACAAAGTTAAATACAGCATGGTGATTGAGTGGTCGGAAGAGGACCAGTGCTATGTGGTTTCTTTGCCGGAATTTATCCAGACCATGCAGCCAGTGACAGACGGCCAGACCTATGAGGAGGCAGCCAAACAAGGCCAGGAGGCACTTGACTCCCTGATTGATTTCTACCAGGCGGAAGGATGGCCCCTACCTCAGCCTCAAACACTACAACTGGCTTAAGTTCAACCGATGGCCCGCCCTAGTTCCGAAAAGTGCCGTCTCTGCTCAAAGCTGTCGATTACCCAGGCACAAGAGCGTCACGGCTCTGAAGCAACTGGCTGTTGGAACGATGCTCACTGTCACCAACGGCGTAGTTACTATCGTTCTCGAGAGCTCTACAACAAAAGCCGTCGCCTCAAGCGTCAATCTCCAGAAAATATCCCTCTAGAGGTGCCGATTACACCAGCCCCAGCAGCCGTGTTGCACCTGTACCGAGAACGGGTAGATGCGCCCCTTCACGCGATTGGCGCTGAGTTATGGATGGGACAAGATAAGGTAGCAGCCATTGAGCCGGTGCATTGCTTGGGCCTAACTTCTCGTCAGGTTGCTACCTATCTCCAGGAAGTCTTACAGGTGTTTTCCCACAAGTATGAGGTAGCTATCGCTAAGTTTGCGGCTCAAGTAGAGCTGGACCCCTCTAGATGCCCTATCGCGCCTTGCCCATTGCACTTCCACTGAAGCTTATTCAAGAGGTACAATCAGCAGTCACACTGATCATTTCTTTGGGCTGGGGTGGTGGTGCGGCAGCATGGTTAGATTGAAGAAGTTATCCAAACAGAGCAGATGACCATTGAAAACCAGCAGCACACCAGAGGGTGAAAGCTCAGCAGAAGACTACCCAGGCACAATAGGGCTCCCAACTGCCCCGCTGCCAGACCCAATTGGCAAAAATATCGATGCGATAGTAGCACTACAGACGAAATCACACCGAGACCTACCCCAACATCAGCGCTTTGTAGAAGCTGCGACTGGCTTCTTTGGTCGCCCCATGTTTCTGTACGGGATCATGCTCTCCACTGTGCTGTGGGTACTTCCTAATGTCTTGCCTGAACAGTGGGAGCTAATGCGGTTTGACCCTTTTCCCTTTGAGTGGCTTCAGTTTTCCCTCGGCTTTGGTTCTTTGCTCATGACCATCGCGATTTTGATCAAGCAAAATCGTCAAGAACAACTAGCAGAGCAACGAGCTCAGCTAGGTCTACAAATGAACCTCTTGTCTGAGCAGAAAATTGCGAAACTGATTGCCCTGCTAGAAGAACTACGCGTTGATCTTCCCATGGTCCAAGACCGCCTCGATGCTGAAGCGGAGGTCCTCAAGCAAGCTACTGACCCCCACATGGTGGTGAATACTCTGGAGAGGAGGCTGGAAGAGGAATTGGCACAACTTCAGCAGCAGGAAAAATCCGGTGAACAACCCAGTGGAAGTTGAATGAATGGCAAGAATAGTGGCTGTATTGGCTTACAGCTGAAGTAACGTCTGCACGAATGCTCATAT
The DNA here is from genome assembly GCA_902806435.1 of uncultured Synechococcales cyanobacterium. Classification (GTDB taxonomy): domain Bacteria; phylum Cyanobacteriota; class Cyanobacteriia; order Thermosynechococcales; family Thermosynechococcaceae; genus CADCWO01. Next base: position 14,588 of record CADCWO010000050.1, read on the forward strand.
CATCCTTTGCACAGATGCAAACAACTCAACTAGAGCTAAGCTTATGGAACAACCTGGAGCAAGCATCCACCACTCCTGAAACAGCGGATCTGTCTCACCTATGGCAGGAGTTAGAAGCGGCAATAGTTCCACTGCCCCATGAGCAGAGACTGCAAACAGCAGGCAAGGCGATCGCTCAAATCGTGGAAGTCTTTGCCTTACGCTCAGACTTGATCCTCTCAGCCTGGGAAGAGGTGCATAACGATCAAGGTCCAGCAGTTGATGAGGAGGCACTCTCAGGGTTAGTCCGGCAGACGATGAGCCTCGACCTCTCAGAGTTGATGGAGGAGCCAGTCGCAGAACAGCGGCAGCGCCAACCTCCTGCTCTGTTTACTGATTCTGTTGTAGGTCCAGTAGATAAGGCAGCACTGCTCGAAGCATTTGAGTCTGAGATTGAACTGGTAGAGGCCCAAGCACAAGCTCAGTCTGCGGCAATGGCTGTGGCTCATGATGAGGATGTGGTGGGGTGGGCAAGTATAATCTCTTTGTGGCTGGAGCTCAGGCAGAGTGCTGAGCCGATATCCTTGATTCAGTTGCAGCAGGGAGTGGGGATGCCGTTAGTAGAGGTGTCGTTGGGGCTTCTCCTTTCCCAGCAGCAGTATGAGTGGGAGCAGCAGGGAGACTTTTATGATCCCGATGGGCTTTATCTGAAGTATAAAAGCTCAATATCTCAGGTCTGAGAACAGGGGTGTCAATTTCTCTTTCTTTGCCGTTTTGACTTGCCTTGAGGCGGAGTCCGATCAGGGCCAAAGTACTTTTCACTCCGGTAACGCAGCCAAACCCTCAGAACCTGGGGGATTTTCTCCTTCTGCTCCTGCGTCAAAGTGTTGTAGAGCGCGAGTGCGCGTTCACGCTCGTGACGACAGGCTGCATTGTTATGAGCATCCCAATAGCTTCTGGCCACCCGAATTCGGCGGCAAACCTCTTTTACCAACACGTCCCCAGATAAGGGAGTATCATCCCTTCTAGTCATAGTTAGATAGTCTCATTCAACATACTGCTGGGTAGCAAATCTGCCAAAGAACTAGATTGCTAGACTCTCTAAACAGTTATATTGCAAAATCGTTCTGCGACACGAATAACAGAGCTATTTTACTCATATTTCAAGATGTGAGAGTGCGTCTCACATCTTTGACAACGCAACTATGCAGAAACTCTTCTTTGAGCCAATGCTAAAAACTTGATTGTCTCGGTGTCAAAATTTTCAAGTTTGATAGTCAAGCTCTTGAAAACTTTACCCGTGTCCGTCCAGTACCAGAGCTGGCCTAGTTGTTGAACCCATAAAACCTTTGATTGTGCAAACTAAAAACATTGAGCCTGTATCTGACCCAACCCTTACTAAACTTCTCGCAGTAGATTCAGACTTGGCGGCACAAGAAGCCCAGCTGATCATTCAACTACAAGATATTCAAGCAAAGCGCAGGAGCCTTGAGATTGTCATTAGCCTCTTCAGTGTAGATGATGCTCAGGCTGCACCTGCTACTAAGACTGCGGAAGGCTTACCCACACAGCAAGTGGCCGTTGACGAAACAGGTTTGGTGGCCCCGCTGCCAGAGGCCTCCACGACACCTGCTCTAAGCAGTGAGCAAGGGAGGCAACAGCAAAGGGTTCAGCCGCGCAAAGCTGAAAGAACTCAAGCCGCTGCAAGACAACCCAAAGGGACAAGAAGATCAACTTCGACTCCAGCCTCCAGCAGAAAATCTGAGAGTTGGCGCTCTTATGTTCGAGAAGGATTCGAGGCGTCTGCTGCGCTACCTAAAATAGTTTCACAAGTCCTGCAACGCCTTCCTGATCGTGTGCTGACAGTGCCTGAGATTATGAATGCCATCTTCGTGGGTGAGATTCCCAAAGAGGCGCGCAAGAAAGTCCATCAGCGGCTGTTGTCAGCTCTGTCTCACGGGGTCAAGGAGAATCAGTGGCAGCGCAGCGATAAAGGCCAATACACCATCTCTGCTCTTGGAGCTGAGGTGGAAGAAGTCCAAGCGTAACTTAACACAGGCTGAAATGTGTACTGGCTGGATGTCCACCTTTATGCGATCGCCCAGAGATGGGGATGAATAGCGTAGACCATTAAATACTTCTGTAAGGCTATGTTCAAAGCTGGGAAGCAACTTCGCTCTGGGCTTCCCCCAACAAAGTGGACACTTCCGTAAAGATGAAAACAGAAGGAGGATGTCCCCATGCCACCGAGAAAACGCAGGAAGTTTACCACTGAGCAAAAAGCCACGGCC
>CADCWO010000051.1 GCA_902806435.1 uncultured Synechococcales cyanobacterium
GTCTTTCCAAACACCACATTGGAACACATTAGAGTCTATAATAATAAACAAAACATACTAATTACATGTTTAGCTAATCATACGTCTTTAGAGTCTAAAAGAATAAATATATCGAGATAGTGAAATGTACTATTATTTGATGCACTTTGTAGTCTACAAAAGTAACAATATGAAATTCTCTTCTCTTTGGAGAAATATTCAACCAAGTTAATATAAGTAAGTGGTTTCATGTGATTTAGTTAGGAATTTTACCAATGTGTTCCAATGTGGTGTTTGGAAGACACGGGTAGGCAACACATCAACATATATACATATATACATATACGCATGTATACATATATAAATATATATATACACAATGTTTCTAATGTTTTATGATTTGGGTTTTCTGTCCTATCATCCATGCATAAACCAACAGGAGCATTCATGGCCCATTTAAATAAAATCATACAAGATTCTACAAACTTTTATCAAAAAATGCAGACCTATTTAACTACAAGCAAATTACATTAAAAAAATATCTATTGTTTGTACTGGAATATGATATTTCAACCCAAGTAAAACATCATCACATATTGTCGCCCAATTTTGGAAAAGAGAGTAGAAGAATTTATCTTTTCCACGTATAACTTAGGGCTGCTTCACACTTGGGCTGAGTCGAGGGGCCGTCCATAAAAAAATCTGCCCGAACAATGGCAAGAGGCCAAACTATGTGCTAAAGGAATTCATTAAATAATATAGATGAAAGGAAGTTGACGCACTCTCGAAGGAAGTTTGGTAGGCTAGAAATGACAATCCAAGTTTGCACTACAGAGGCCAAGTTTTGGCGCCAAAACTCCTCAAATTGCTGCCATGTAGGCACAATAGAGGACGAAGGTCTTTGGACTTTGGGCACAAGTGTGAAGGCTCAAAGGCCAGACTTTGGACATTCTAGCAATCTCATTGCTGGAAACCGATGAATTCTCAACTTGGCCTTGAGGTGTGAAAAAGCCCTTAGAGATTTATATCATTGTCTGATTTTTGTATATTTTTTGACAATGTGGTGTAGAATTTTTGGATTCACATTCTATAACATATATAGATTAAAAAAAGATAATTGTGAATTGTCACTTCTTGAACCATTACTCGTTGCACATGTTTTACAATATTTGTGATATTCTTTTTTTATCTACCCATGAAATTTGATGTACAATGAACTAAACTCATGTATGACGTGGTGGTAATGCATTTTGACTTTGAGTAATACAACAATTTGACACTAAGGGAAGTCAAACTCAATCCATCAATGAAGACGGAAAGAAGTAAATGTACAAATCTCGGTCTTCCACACACACTAATTCTTTAACGTGTGTGGTCCATGTTCTTGTAGATTTGTGAGTGTTAAAAAGTTTTGATTGAGATCCTATAGTACAAAATAAAGGTGAAAATTTTAGAGTCCGTTCTTGCTGAATCCGCCACAATTAAAAATTTTTAGGGACAAGTCTCCGCAACACGTTCGCGCCCACAATTCCCGTTCCCGCCCATGGAGTTCGCGCCCCATTTGGAGACGTCCGCGCCCCATTTGGAGACGTCCGCGCCCTATCAGGAGACGTCCGCGCCCCATTCGGAGAAGTCCGCGCCCCATTCGGAGACGTCCGCGCCCCATCTCGAGACGTCCGCGCCCCACTGGGAGACGTCCGCGCCCCCTGAAGTCGTTCGCGCCCCATCCTTCACTATATAAAAGAAGTTCGCGCGCCCCCCTCCTCACTTTTTACCCTCACCTACGAACTCGGGCCTTAAACTACCATTTGGTGGCTTATTGCTGAGTACTTGGGTGGGCTACAGATTGTTTTTACGACGTTACGTACCAAGTCTCCTTACAGTTGCTGGTCTTTTTAGTGTGTTTTTAAACACTCTAGGATTTGCCAGCGGGCTATAATGGAGGCAAATCAAGCTCCACCAGCGCCACTTACTGGGACTGATCGGAAGAGATTGAAAGATTTGACGCGGAAGCGAGGGGGGAAGATGATGAAGAAGCGGCTTCATGTGTTGAATAACCCGGCGAAGTTGGCGTTCAGAGGCTGGGAGGACGAGCCGGAGCCATGGAAGTATTCCACATGCGAGGAATACATTGAGTGGTGCCACATCACCAAGCAATTTCCGCATGAGCGTCACAGATACCATCGCCATTCAGACAAGGCGAATTTGACCCATTGTCTGAATGCAGCGTTTGTTGAACGTTGTATAGAAGTATATCAATTTCTATATAAACTACCGCATGTGGAACGCAATGAAGCACCTCTCTTCATTTGCAGAATGGTGTATGCGGAGGTGGTTCTTCACAAAGTGGTAGATTGGACTACCATAAAATTTGTGAAGAGCATAACGATGCCGACGGAACGCGACATTCCAAGGCGGAGAATATTTCCTGATGGTGGCTTGGGAAGAGCATTGAAGTTAAAGCCCAATGATAGGGAATATAGGACGGATGAATCAGAGCCAGACTCTGATTCTGATGGTGCCCGCGGGCGAAGAGCGCCACGTAGAGCTGCAACACAGGCCACTATGATGGTCATGGAACCAAATCAGTTGCCGGTGAACAATGCACCACAACGTGTTGATGAACACGTGGAACCAGTGGACAACATTATAGGGGTTCAAGTGGCAATGGAAGCCGTCGCGGTAGCGGAAGAAGATATGGTGGAGGGTCAACCAGTGGTGGTTGAAATTATTCCAACCATAGTTGAGGGTGTGCCATTTGCCGAGCGAGGTGACCGGCTGAATGAGATAGATGAGTTGCGTAATCAACTCGCAGAGAAAGATGGTCTCATAGCACAATTGCAAGAGACCATCCAAAATCTCATGTTGGAATCGGCCACAAAAGACACCGAAATTTTGAATTTGCGTAATGCGTTGCAACAAGGGCAACAAGTGCGCCAAGTCCGATCAAGCGAACCAACGGTGGTTGATGATGCCATGGAGGTGGATGACACCATCATCAACAATGTAATTGATACGGCAACAATTGGTGTGTTAGAAGATATTCGCACACCAGCAAAACGACGACGTGTTGCACTCGTTTTGCCTCCCATGGGGCCATTTGCGCGACCATATGTGGACATTGATGGTCCACTAAGCCAAGACTCATTGTCATTTCCGACCAGCGCAGAATCGGAGGAGGTGAATGCATTGAGGAATGCAAATGATACATTGCGCCTTCGTGTTTCAGCCTTGTCTGAAACATACTATCAATGGAAGGTGGCAACCATCCTCTCTATTGATCGCGGCCGCCAAATGGCAATGGAATTCAAGAAGGTCGACAATGAGTACTTGCAGCACAACGTGCGGAGAGATTTTGGCCTTACTTCTTGGGCAAATTCAGATGATTTGTTTCCATCTGACTTGCCAACTCAATCCATGAATCCAACTCTCATTGATTGGGCGAAGTTGGATTTTGACCATGCCAACGCGTCGTCTTGCCATGATCTCCAAATGAAGCCTGGGATCAAGGGCAGAAAACTGTGGCCAAATCCCGCACCATGGATTTTGGATGGAACAAAATGCGCGGTGTGTTACAATCCATTTGGCCCCGAGGGTGGATGGGCACTTGGATCATGTCAATGCATGTTTCATCCGATGTGCTTAATCAGCATGTTTTTGGTCAGACGATTTTGTCCATGCTGCAAATCTCCATTCCATGAACGCCTATACGAGGTGTTTGGACTGACTCCATATATGCCTCCAAGCCATGAGAGAAATCCAGAAAACACGCCCGGTGAAGGTTACCGCAACCAATGGGGCGAGGATTTAATCTGGAGTTGGCGTGCCAATACGCATTCGGTGTTCAAAAATGACATCAGTGCGATGTTTGGATGGGAGCACAACCACGAAGAGATTGTGCGGGTGTGTGAAAAGATAATTGGATCGGCTCCAACTGACCAAGGGAAGAGGAATTTCTTCTACCAAACATTGGATGGATATTGGGATTCTCAGAACAATCGATTCCAATTTGGTCAGCACCCTCAAGGTCTTATATGGAATAAAGAGGGGCGATTGATTACAGATCATCGTGGCAATGCCGACATGGACAGCCGAATTGCAGTCCAGATGGATCTTTCAGAATGGAAAGAGCAATGGAAGAAAGATGCTGTCGATTATCTTTTGGATGAGCACAGTCCAGGCACATTGCGCATATTGGAAGAGTTGAGAAACTCGCAAATGTTGCGTAATTTGACTATAGTGGATGGTCCATTTCAGAGGACTCGAACGAGGGCAAGACGTAGCATTCTTCTGGACGATGGAGCTGGACCAAGCGGCACAGCGGGAGTGGACGAGGATGAGTAGGCATAGTTGATAGTATAGTAGTAGATGGATAATTACGAACACGATCTTTGTACATATTTGGTTTCAAATTAAATGACATATTTTTTGCTTCCAAATTATCCAAATTATTGTTCAGTTCATAATGAGTGTTTCACACAATGAATGCCAATTTCACACATTTGTCATCGCAGTGGGCTCTAGCCTTTTAATCACACGTAAACAATATTTTAAAACTCATGCGCCCAAGTTTTCATTTAAGCACCCCAACCTCCAACCGCGCGCGCCCCAGACGTGCGCGCCCAGACGTCCGCGCCCCCTTGCACATGTGGATTTCCACGTCATGAAGCACATTTCCATGTCATCATATCATTTTAACCTTTGGTAAATCGTAAGAAAAAAAATGAACTCAGTAATTTTTTCACCTCCCCGCTATGTCCGATATTCCCTGAGGACCGACTGGTCCGGTCGTCCGTCCGTCCGTCCGGTCCGGCAAATTTAGGCCATGTCCGTCCTTTTTGACAACCCTGCATGAGCCTACACACTTGGGCCCAAAGTCCAAAGACCTTCGTCCTCTATTTGGGGAGTTTTGGCGCCAAGACTTGGC
>CADCWO010000052.1 GCA_902806435.1 uncultured Synechococcales cyanobacterium
TGTGACAGGTGGCACCGGATTTGTCGGGGCCAATCTGGTACGGTTGCTGTTGGAGCAAGGGTATGCTGTGCGGGCTTTAGTCCGACCCAGCAGCTCTCTGGCCAACCTGCAAGGGTTGGCGGTGGAAATCGTGAGGGGAGACCTGGGCGATCCAGACCTGGAAAAATACTTACGGGGATGCCAAGTCCTGTTCCATGTTGCTGCTCACTACACCCTTTGGCGCCGAGATCGCGATGCTCTCTACCGTAGTAATGTGTTGGGCACCCGGAATATCCTGGCGGCAGCCCAGCAAGCGGGCATTGAGCGCACAGTTTATACCAGTTCCGTAGCGGCGATTGGGGTTTCGCCTGCTGGCAATCCAGCGGATGAGACCTATCAAAGCCCCCTGGGAAAACTGGTGGGTGACTACAAAAAATCGAAGTTCCTGGCGGAGCAAGAAGCACAGCGGGCGGCGCAAGCAGGTCAAGATGTCGTGATTGTCAACCCCAGCACCCCAATTGGGGCCTGGGACGCTAAGCCGACGCCAACCGGGGATATAATTTTGCGATTTTTACGGCGGCAGATGCCTGCTTACTTAGACACGGGCCTCAATTTAATTCACGTCCAGGACGTGGCGCAGGGACACCTGCTGGCTTTGAACCGGGGGCGAACTGGCGATCGCTACATTCTCGGCCATCAAAACTGGACCTTGAAAGCAATGCTGGAGCAACTGGCCGGCTTAACGAATTTGCCTGCGCCCAAAATAACGGTGCCGACCTGGATCCCGCTGACCGCTGCCTGGGTTGATGAGTGCCTGCTCGCGCCGCTGGGTAAACCGCCATCCCTGCCGCTAGCCGGTGTACAAATGGCAAAGCAGCGGATGTACTACGATGCTGCTAAAGCCGTGCGAGAGTTGGGCCTCCCGCAAACGCCAATCCAAACAGCTTTAAAAGATGCTGTAGAATGGTTCACCACTCACGGATATGTCAATACGGCGAAAAGAAGATGACAGATTCAGGGGCAATCTGGTTGCAAGAACGAACAGCTCTGGGGAGCCTCTCTGCAGAAGTGTTGGCGGCGATCGCTCAAGTGCTGGAAGAACAGGTTATTCCAGCTAACCAGCAACTTGTGCTGGAAGGCACAACCCCAGAAGCCCTCTACATCCTCAAGCAAGGGCGACTGGAGAGCTATCAGACTGAGCAGGAGAGTAAAGTTAATGCCAGCAGTCTATTGCCAGGAGCGGTGATTCAGTTGCAGGAGTTGCTGTTAGAGCAACCCGCCCGTGAGACGATTGTCACACTCACAGAATGTCACTTAGCCGTGATCAGTGCGCCTCAGTTCCAGCAATTAGTGGCACAGTATCCGGAGATCAGCCAGACTTTTTCGCGCCAACTGGCGCAGGAACTGGCGCAGGTGTCTTCTCAGCTTAACTACGAGCAAGAGCGGCAAGCTGCCCTGCGACCCTATATTGTCTCTAAAGCAAAACGGGGAGTTGTCGGGAAAAGCCGCTACGCTGTCCGCTTACGCCAGCAAATTAAAGAAGCGACCAAAGACCGTCGGTCCGTGCTAATTTTTGGGGAACCCGGTTTAGAAAAAGATAATATTACTGCCTTAATTCACTTTGGTTCCGCCTCGCGACGGCAGCCGATTATCCAAGTTGACTGTAGTACCTTGCAAGCCAGTGGCGCAGAGTTATTTGGCCGATCTGGGGGCAAGACGGGCCTGATTGAATGGCTGGGAGAAGGCACATTAGTACTCAACAATGGGCAAGAACTCACCGCTGATTTAGCGGCCAAAGTCGCACACCTATTAGAAACGGGTCGATATATTCCTGTCAGCCGTGCCGGAGAAGCGCCTGGGGAGTCCCGCCCCTGCCGCGCCCGAGTCATGATGACCTCGGAAAAAACCTTGCCCACGCTTGAGCGCTGGGTAGATTACCAGATTAAAGTTCCGCCAGTTCGGGTCCGCAAGGCAGATATTGAAGACCAAGTGGAGTACTACATCAGTCTGGCCTGCCGGGCTAAGGGTCTGCCCAAGCCAAAACTGGCACCGGAAGCGTTACGACGTCTGCAGGGATACGATTTCCCGGGTAATCTCAAGGAAATTCAGAGCTTAGTAAACCGCGCGATCGCTCAGTCTGCCGGAGCACCCGTCCTAACTGAGGAGATTTTTTGGTCTGCCCAGCCGAAGAAAAAGCAATTCCGGCTTAACCTGTTGAATGCTTATCCAGACTTGCGTCGCTTTTTGCGCAGTCCTTGGTGGCCGGATCGGATTAACTACGGCTTCACACTCTGGTTTTTTGCCTTGGTTGTCGTAGTTCTATTCATGGGTCCCCAGCACCGGAACGAGAATTTTGCCTTAAATATGTTTTGGGCCTGGTGGTGGCCTTTAATGCTGTTGGGGTTCCCCTTCGTCGGGCGACTTTGGTGTGCTTACTGTCCCTTTATGATCTACGGCGAAGTAACACAGAAGCTTTCCCTCTGGTTATTCCCTCGCCAGCTGCAGCGGTGGCCGCGGGAGGAAGCTGAGCAGTGGGGCGGTTGGTTCCTATTTGGTTTATTCGCTTTGATTTTTCTGTGGGAGGAACTATGGCATCTGGAGGATTCTGCCTGGCTCTCCAGTTGCTTGCTGCTGCTGATTACTGCCGGGGCAATGATCTGCTCGGCAATTTTCGAGCGCCGCTTCTGGTGCCGCTACCTCTGCCCGATTGGCGGTATGAACGGGCTGTTTGCCAAGCTATCGATGATCGAGTTGCGGGCCCAGCAGGGAACCTGTTCTGCAACTTGTACGACCTACCAGTGTTATAAAGGTGGGCCGCAAAAGGGAGAGGGCATGGACACAGGGGGATGCCCAGTCTACTCTCACCCAGCACAACTGCAAGATAACCGGGACTGCGTGCTGTGTATGACCTGCCTCAAGGCTTGCCCGCACCGTTCTGTTGAGTTGAATTTGCGACCACCGGGAATTGAACTGTGGACGACTCACAGCCCCCGCAGCTATGAAGTTGCTCTATTGCTGCTGTTGTTGGGCGGAGTATTCCTGCATCGCTTGCCAGAGGTTCAAGGTTGGTTGGGCCTGCACGTTGACTTGACCCAATTCTGGCCTCATCTGGTTCTCTCTTTAGCCGTTTTAATACTCCCGGCCCTAGTGCCACTGGCGTTCTACAAGGGAATGCAACTATTACAATGCAAGCCTCGTGCCTTTGTTGAGCTGGCCTATGGTTACTTACCCCTGGTTTTGGGTGGTAATCTAGCCCACTTTCTGCGGCTTGGATTGGGGGAAGCCGGCCGTATCCTCCCAGTAACCTGGGCAACGTTTGGCTACAGCGGCCAGAACTTACCCATACTGGTGGCGCATCCGGCGGTGATTGCTTTTTTACAAGGGACGACTTTAATTTTTGGGGTGCTGTTAACTATCCTATTAACCCAGAAGATCGCCCGCCAACCGTTCAAGTTGCTGCTGCCGCAACACCTCAGCGCGATCGCGTTAGGCGCTGTGCTTTGGGTGCTAATTGTCGGTCAGTAGCCCCTATCCTGATTGCAGACATCTGTACCAAGGAGATCAGAAAATGCTTACCAAGTTGAGAATTTACTGGGTAGCGTTGGGGACAATTTTGCTTTCCTTGGGGCAGCAAGCAGCCCTGGGCCAAGCATCGAAACATCCCCTTAATTCTCTCAGTGCGGCAGAGATGAAAGCTGTGGTTGCAATCCTGAAGACAAAGCAACTGATCAATCAGGACAGCCGATTTGCTACGATGAGTCTCCATGAACCGCCTAAGCCAGTCATCTGGAACTGGAAACCAGGAGTATCCCTACCGAATAGAGCAGCTTTTGTCGTCGTCAAGCAGGGCCCACAGGCTTTGAAGGAATTGTGGACGTAACGGCAAGAAAAGTAGCGTTCTGGCAGGCGGTTAAGGGTGTTCAACCCGGTATCCTGAACGAAGAATACGAACTGGCACGAAACCTGGTTGGTGCTGACCCGAAGTGGCAGGCGGCAATGCGCAAGCGGGGCATCAAAGACTTAAATCAGGTTGTCTGCAATCCGATGATGTATCCACCAGGATACTTCGGTCCATCTCCCTTGGCGGAGCGGCGGTTATTAGTTGTCATTTGCGGTCTGGAAACTGGAGATAAAAACTTTTGGGCTCATCCGATCGGAGGGGTGCAAGCCCTGGTGGATTTAAATGCAAAGCAGGTCGTCGAGGTTGTCGATCGGGGTGTAGTGCCCATTCCCCGGCGAGCCGCTGGTCTGAGTGAGCAGCCTGCTCAGGCTGGAGCGAGGAACACGCGGCAAACCCCAAAACGGTTGAAAACCCCTCAGGTTGAAGGTGGAACCTTCGAGCTCAATGGCCAGAGCGTTAGCTGGCAAAACTGGCAGTTCCACTTCCGCATCGATCCTCGTCTTGGGCCGATCCTATCTACCATTACCTATACCGATCAGGGAAAGGTTCGTAAGGTAATGTACGCGGGTTCCGTTAGCGAGATCTTTGTCCCTTATGGCGATCCCGACCCAGGGTGGTACAACAAAACCTTTATGGATGCAGGCGAATTCTATCTAGGCAAGCTGGCAGTACCGCTGGTAGCGAATCGAGACTGTCCGCCCGTTGCCGCCTACTTTGATACCGTCTTCGCCGACGATCAAGGCAGCCCCTATCCACAGCCAAAAGTGGCTTGTCTATTCGAGCAACAGGGGCAGGGTGGCGTGGAATGGCGACATTATGAATATTTCAACGAGTCAAATCAGAGCCGCTCTCGACGGGAACTCGTTTTGCGTTTCATCTCAGCAATCGGCAACTACGATTACCTCTTTGATTGGACTTTCCTACAAAATGGGTCAATTAGAGTCTCTGTTGGTGCCAGTGGGATTGAGGCGGTCAAAGGGGTGAACAGCCGTACTGTCAAAGATGACAAGCATGGACATGATACCCGTTACGGCACGTTGGTAGATGCAAACACAGTGGCACCCACTCACCAGCATATCTACAACTTCAGGCTTGATCTGGACGTTGATGGTACCCAGAATAGCTTTGTGGAGGTTATCCCCAAAGCGATACCTGTTCAAAACAGTCCCAGAACGAGTGCCATGATGCTGGAGACAAAAACATTGCGTCATGAGTTAGAGGCACGGCGCTCCTATGACTTAATGTCAAATTGGCATGTTGTAAATCCTAACGTGCAAAACGCCAATGGCTACCACAGCAGCTACGTACTCCAGAAGGGGTGGAATACAAATCCGTTGCTCACACCTAATGACTGGCCTCGTAAGCGAGCTGGCTTCATCGACTACCATCTCTGGGTAACCCCCTACAATTCTCGGGAGCTTTACGCAGCAGGAGACTACCCCAATCAAAGCAAGGGGGGTGATGGCTTACCAAGCTGGACCAAAGCCAACCGCTCGATCAAGAATACTGACATTGTTGTCTGGTACACGTTCGGAAACACCCATGTCGTCCGTCCCGAAGAATGGCCAGTTTTAACAACGGAGTGGGTATCCTTTGAACTGAGGCCATTCAACTTCTTCAACCGTGCTCCAACCCTTGACTTGCCGAGATAGCACTTGGGCATAAAGGTCGAAACAAAATAGCAATAGAACTGATCCACGATAGGATTGGACTGTTTTACCTACCCCCGAGGAGAGGCACGATGTTATGTTTACCTGCCTGATTGCGGACTACGGTACAGGTGACCCAGCCTTTGCTGAGGTTGCCCAGCGCCTCCTGATGGCCTTACCTCAGGCCCAGCTGAACCTGGTTTCGGTACCACCCTTTAGCACGCTGGCAACAGGCTTTTGGGTAGCCCAACTAGGGTTGAATCCTGGTCCGGCAGAGCGGCTAGTTTATCACAACTGCGCTCCCCGCCAAGACAACCCAGAATCGCGGCGAGATAATGAAGGTGAGGGTCTGACCTACGCCCTGCTATTTAATGGGGTAAAAGTCGTGGGGGTGAATGCAGGATACACCTTCTCCTTTATCAAGCACCATGCCAAAGCTTTGCACATGATCAATGTCTCCCGTGGCGGGTCACAGTTCCGTTCACGCGATGTGTTTCCCCCCGCGGCGGCGGCCATTGCCAAGGGTGACTTTAGCTTGCTGGGCGAAAGGCTAGACCCCAAGGACATTCCTGATCCACCATCGGACCGAGTGGCCTGGATTGATGGCTACGGTAACATCAAGACCACGATTCCTGCCCACACGGTCAAACTGGATCCAGAAACCAAGATCGCGATCCGAGTTGGGGATGTGGTCAGTGATGCTGTGTACTCAGATGGCAGTTTTCGGGTACCCCAGGGAACCCTGGCCTTTGCACCAGGGAGTTCCGGCTGGCCTGCTGCTAGTGATAGTCAGCCACTGCGCTGGATGGAGCTATTTCTACGGGGAGGTAATGCCTGGGAACGCTTTGGCCGGCCGCGCGTCAATCAACAAGTCTCTCATTTTACTTAGTCGCATTAGATAGGCCGTAAAAGGTCATGCCTTAAATCGCTAATCGGGGCTCCAGACAATTGTTTCGTTCCAACTTGGATAAACATAGTTGAACAAATCCTTCCAAATGCCCAAACTCAAAGGATTCTTAGCTGCTAGCAGAAGCCAACTAGCAACCAACCGTTCAATTTCCTGGGTGAATGGTGTAACTCTACTATTGCTTCTGGCTTTAAGTATCTATGCCAAAGTTTGGGGTAAAGGTCGGGGGATAGAACTGCTATTTGATGATCCTTTTTCGCCACAAAAACCCTACGCGGGATTTTTGACTGGAATCTCAGAAGTTCTATGGTGTCTGACCGCAGCCATCTGCGCCTTCAGCTTTAGTTTGCTCAAAAGCATTTATCGCAGGCCTGATCGGTTTATTTTCTGCTCTGCCTTGGGAATTGGGATTTTACTGGTTGATGATCTATTTCGACTGACTTTAATTCTGAATGGCCTGGCAGGAGTACCGAAGATACTGATATACCTGATTTACGCTACGGGTGCGATCGCCTATAGTTGCTGTTTTTGGCGCAGAATTCTGTCAAGCCCTTACGTGCTGCTGCTAATTGCCAGTGGGTTATTCATCTTTTCAAGCTTGGTAGACATAACGCCCCTCAGCGGTTACGGAGCCCCAGCAATGCTAGAGGATGGCACCAAATTACTGGGTCTGCTGAACATTGCCCTTTATTTCTGGAGTGTTTGTCGCCAAGCAGTCCTGCGATCGCTGTCGCCACTTGCAGCCTAAGAATAAACGACTTCACTGGTCGACTCATCTGCTGTATCCGCTTCCGCCATCGTTAGAAATCGTAGCGCCTTCATCGCATAACTGGCACATACGTAGGGGGAGCTGTCGTAAAAAGATTGCCAGGCTACTGCCTTGTGTTGATCGTACTCGGCAGCTAGTTGGGGAAATTGCTCCAGGTAGGCTATGCGCACCGCGTGGCCAATCAATATATCTAGAACAAGATAATCTTCAACTTGCAGGTCTGGATTGGCCTCCACAATTGCCGCCAACTCGATCAGGGTTTCGATATTCACTTGCCGGTAGGCGGGAGCCGCAATTTTGTTGAGCAGGTGTTCTACCTGAAGGGCAAAGTTCTTTTCATCTGGCGTCATCTCAGCCAAAATTAGCTCGCTGTCTAAGCGATTACGACGCTCTAGTTTATCTCCAATCACTAACCCTTTGCAGTGTTGCAACACTTTCCAGACGCGGGGGTAGAAGTTTTTGGGAACGCGGTTGACGCTACCCTGTTGTTGACGCTTCCGGTGCCAGCTACCGGGTTCGTGGTCAGCTTCGTTACTGTCTGGCTGGACAATCCAATCAATCCGGGCCTCTAACTTGTTCAAGTGTAGGGTTTCTTGCTGGCGTAACCCTTGGTTGAGCGATTCGTAGCCGATGAGTGCTTGGCGCAGTCGCTGCTTCGTGTCGTAAGGGCTCAGTTGCATCAGCCGCTCATAAGCTTCATCGGGGGTAACTTTGAGTTCAGCTGCCAATTCACTAGTAATAAGCAAAATGAAATAACCAACACGCAGGGTGAGTAGTCCCTCAAATAAATGGGGTTCCGCTTTCAGTAAGTAGCCAAAATAGATCAGAATTTCCTGGCTGAGAACGCGATCGCGGATATCTTCACCACAGAAGTTACAGATTTTCTCCATCACTTCAAAGTGGGGCATAGGCTGAGTGATCAACGCCGCCTCACTATAGGACTTACCCACGGCAATTTGTTTCTGACGCACGATAATATCAGTTACTGCATCGGATAGGCCAATATCGACTTTATTGCGTAGTCCGGCGGCACGACGCACAATTGCCCAAAGTTGAAATTTGCCGGCTCTGTCATAAATTTCATCTAACAGGTCGCCAACGGTTACAGGTTGCTGCGTCTCCCCAAAGCCGGTATCAAAACCAGCACCGACCAAGTGAAAAAGCCGTTGCAACAATTCAATCTGTTCATAAAGATTGTCGGAGGCACGTAAACTTGACAGCAATAAATCTGTATTCATTTCACACTCCAGGGTGAACTCCTGGGTGTGGCTCAACGGCCAACTTTCCCGGTTTGCCCTTAAGTAGGTATGAGAAGCTATTGCTGCTGGTAGGGGTGAGGTCGAAAACTGAAAATCATGCAAAAAATCAATCCGCTCCGTACCAGCGGTCAACATCAGTTGGTTCAGCTTGCCCAGCTTCACCTGCACCCCATGGCAGGACCCATTCTTTAATTCTTGCATTAGCTCTAGCAGAGCTTTACTACCCGTTTCCAGCATTGCCCTGGTAATTAGAAGCGTCAGCGTGGGCCTACCTAATTCATTCCAGTGGCGTTGGAGATAGGCAAGTTCACCTTTGAGGCGATCAACCAGCAGGTGATAGTCAAGAGTTAAGTAAAACTGCTCCTGATCCACAAACGTGGGCAGGAAGACAATGATTTCGCCACAAATATGAAAAATTCTTGAAGTTGTGAGGCTGCGTAGGCGCCGAACAGGTCGGCCCGTCAATTGCAACTGGTCATTACGCCCAATTTGCGTATAGGCCCGGGTCAGCTCTGCTGCATTACACACCTGAATTGGTGACACTTGCTGCGGGGTTTCTGTCGCAATACAGCGGGCTGCCAGCTCCGCCTGCAATTGTTCATCTTCGGCTAGCAGCGCAATTTGAACCAGGGGCTCACGGGGTTGACTAATCCGTAGATGGCGTCCCAGCGGATCAATGTCTCCAATTCTGAGTAAGTTTTCCGCCAGCAGCTCTCCCAGGATGTACAAGCTCTGTGCCCAAACTAAGGGCACATTCTCATTCGGTAGACGCTCTTGGCTATAGGGGGTAGCTTTTTCAGCTGCGATATTTTCTGCTGCAACATAATATAGTTCTGGCAGTAGTAACCAGCCATTGCGTTCCACCAGTAAGGGAGCTAAGCGATCGCGATACTCCTCTACTTGGGCGGCGTCCCCCCGAAATAGCCCATCCAAGATCAAGTAGGTAAAAAATAACGGCCACTCACACTCGATATGTTCAAACTGCTTCAGCTCAAATGGTTCATAGTGCAACCGGCTAAGATCTTCTAGCACGGACTGGTGGCCATCACGCAAAAACCGCTTACAGCCGTAGCGGCCCTGAAGTTTCTCTAGGATGTTGGCACGAGTACGCTCCAGAAGTGCAACATTTTCCACGGCGAAGCCAGGGAAGCTGATCACACTCAATAGAGCGGCATCGGTTTCTTTGGAGTTCGATTCCCGCGGCAGTAGTGACTCCAGGGTGATGCGGCTGCGGGCAATCTCGTCGGGTAATACATGTATCACCGATGCTTGAGAGCCGCGAATTCCAAATAAATCTAGGCCACTAATCGCTTCTAGGGCAGCTTTCGCCATCCCAACGGAACTGGCGTTCAGCTCCGCTTGGCCGTGGTTAATTTTATTGCCGCGCTCCCAAATCCCATAATCTGGGGCACGGTAGGCGCGGCCAATATAATAAACCAGGTTTTGGACAAAATTCACTTCGTCAATCGTGAAGATGATTGACAAGCCAGAAGCAGTCATCTGAGCCAGCATCAATAGAAACAGGGAAGTTGCATCGAGCTGTAAGTGTCCCCACTCCGTATCACCGACAACAACATCACCTGTATGCGTTTCGTACTTGGCATGCATAGCGTCAGACAGTGATTGGGTTTCTTTGAACCGCTCCACCTTGTGGGCCTGCTTCATCATTGCCGCCAGCAGTCCCCGCATTAACTTGACGACGCTGTGCTCCAGTTCAAAGGTGCGTCCTTGGTCTTCGTCGGTCTTGCGATAGGCCAAAGCTAGCCCCCAGACAGCCAAGATGCTGTAGACGTTGTCGCGCACCCAGGCATCAGTATAGTCACCATGAGCGGTAATCGCGGTACTGGCAGGCAACAGACCCGTTACGGGATGTTGCCGCGAGAGGATGATCACCTTAACTTGGTGGTAGTAGTAATCTAAGCGATCGCGCAACCGGGAAGCTTTCACCATGCTTGTTGTAATACAGCTATAGGATCCTTACGTTTAGCTTGCCCATAGACAGAAGTTAACTAAAGTAAGCTACATCACAATATTAAGTCTTTCGTTGATGACGCAAGAGTGATAAGGATACAAGAAGCATAGATTAGTTGAGTAAACAGGGTACTCCATGGGCCAGCGCATTATTCTAGCGACTTTTGGTTCGCTAGGCGATATTCATCCCTTTATGGCTCTGGCCCTCGGCTTACAGGCGCGAGGACATCAGGTGACGATCGCGACGAGTGAATATTACCGCGCCAAGATAATAGCAGCGGGTATTGGCTTCCATGCCATTCGCCCTGACCTCCCTCCAGACGACCAGGAGGTAATTAGCCTGCTGATGGATGCCCGCAAAGGCACAGAGCGGATAATCCGGCAGATCATGATGCCCCACCTGCGGGATAGCTACGACGACTTAATGACGGCTGTCCAGGGGGCTGATCTGCTGGTTACCCATGAAGTGATCTATGCCGGACCCCTAGTAGCCCAAAAAACAGGTATCCGTTGGGTGTCCTGTGTCCTCTCTCCCATCGCGTTTTTCTCGGCCTATGATCCCCCAGTGCTACCGCCCTACCCTGCCTTGTCTAAGTTACGGGCCTTGGGTCCAGTGATTAACGGAGCAATATTACGCCTGGGCAAGTTGACGACTCGTAACTGGCTTAAACCAGTCAGGCAATTGCGCTTAGAGCTTGGCTTACCGCTGGCTGAAAATCCTCTTTTTGAGGGCAAGCATTCTCCAAAACTGGTACTGGCGCTGTTTTCCCCTCTGCTAGCTCAGCCGCAACCGGACTGGCCGCCCCAGACTGTTGCAACTGGCTTTGCACTCTATGATCGCGTTCAACACAACGAAGGTCTAGCACCGCAACTTCAGCAGTTTTTAGCGGCAGGACCACCACCCATTGTATTTACCCTGGGTTCTGCCGCTGTCATGGACCCAGGCAACTTTTACATTGAGAGCGTTGCCGCGGCTCACCAGCTAGGTTGTCGTGCTGTTTTGCTAGTTGGCAAGGAGCCGCGGCAGCTACCGGAACTGCCGCAAGGCGTGGCAGCCTTTGACTATGCTCCCTACACCCAGCTTTTCCCTCGTGCTGCAGCTGTAGTGCATCAAGGAGGTATTGGCACTACCGCTCAAGTCCTGCATGCGGGTCGGCCAATGTTGGTGATGCCTTACAGTCATGATCAGCCGGACAATGCAGCGCGGATAGTCCGATTAGGGGTAGGACGGGTGATCTCCCGCAATCATTACAGGTGCGATCGTGTTGCGGCGGAGTTGCGCCAATTGCTGCAGCCTGAGTATGCCACCTCAGCCGCCGAAGTTGCTCAGCGCATAGCGGGGGAAGACGGGGTGCAGAGTGCCTGCGAGGCAATCGAGAAGCGCCTTGATTCCCCCAGTGATTAGCGTAAAGGTTGATTCGCTCAGGGAATTTAAGCCAGAAAATGCCTTGACCTTAGTACAGGTTTAATATGTTCTTACCTATCGTGGGAACTATCTTCAAGAATTTAGTTTCATAGAACAGGTGTAGTGCAAGGCACCAAACTAAAGCTTTGCGGCTTTCAACCTTAACAAGTTATGGGGGGTCTTTTTACAAAGTCAAAGGAAGATCCCCCGGTATGAACTTTACAGTTTTGCTCAAGAAGATTTTTCAGAGCCATGACTTAGACATGGTCACTGGGTCCATTCAAGGGTTGCACCAATGCCTACCTGATCAGCAAGTAGAAGCGGTGATCAGTGAGGCAGTTGCCCAAATGGCTAGCGAAGATCCTGACACCTTTATCTGGCTGACTCAAGCTACTGTCTCAACAGAGACTTTAATGAGGCTCGGTGAGTCTGCGACCCAAAAAGCATCAGAACAGTTAGTTAAGCAAGGTTTTGAAGCAGGTAAAGACTTTGTGTCTCATCCAGAGGGGGGTATGGTTGCTACAAAATCTGTCCTTGATAGTTTGGTTGCCAATGGTTACCTATTTATGCCCTAACCCATCTGCGCTAAAGAAGCAAGGCGAGCTTGGAGATAGCTCCAAGCTAAGGGCAGCAGAAACCACTGCGATCGCAATTTAGATCTTAATCGTCTAATTGGTCTTCTATGCAGATTCGGAAAGTTTCAAAATGTTACGAAGTTTAAAGTTTCTAAAATGTTACGTAGTTTATAGACAGTAGAGGGAAGTAGGAACTACAAAGGATGAACGGAACGTCACTCTTTACCTGGCAAAGGAACACCTAGCATGACGACTGAAAAGTTAAAGCAGTCTTACAAGGAGCAACTAGTCAGAGTTGGGGTAGATCCCCATAAAGCAGAGCAAGCTGCCAAGCTTCTGACGGGTGAGGAGCTACAAATGATTAGCGAGATCTGGCCAGGTTGGGCCGCTGTCTTTCCGCAAGTAGAAAATGAACTCTTAGCTGTAGTAGAAGCCTAAGTAGAAGCCTAGAAAAGATGTTCGGCGATTTCAGTTCACTACGTTGGGAGGTTCACCCTCTTGTGCCCCCTGACTTCTTAATACTCCCTTGATGACTGTTTACGACTCCAAAGGCTCTGTATAAGTCGCTTCAATAATGATTCGGCTAGCTCGCAGAGCTTGAATTACGGGATCATCCCAATTTCCACTCAGCAGGAGTTTGATCAGTTGGGCACTGCGATCGCTCGGTTGGCCACCATTAATCCCCAGGTAAAGACTGGCACTATGGTGGCTATTGGTATTGATCAAGCCAGCCAACTCCTCTGCCCGCTCTAAAGCATTTCTAAGTTGCGTCTGGATATTGCTCCAAAGATTAATGTTCCTGACATTGCTAAACGACTCTGCAACCAAGTCTTGACGATGCTGGATCATCACGGTCTGCCTGCCAAGCCTAGGCGGTAAGTCTTCAAACATTACAGCCGGGCCATAGCCAATAAAGCGAATCATCTCAGTCCACTTACCATAGCTGCCAAAAAACTGTTGCAGGATATGAAAGGCGATCGCAGCAATGATCATTCCCTGGCTGTGGGCCACCACAAAGACTTCCGCTCCGGCTTTAACACCCCGGAGAATCTCATAGGCTAAACGGAGCGTTGGTCGAGGCGCCCCCGTTGGGTAAGGCCCATAAAAGTACGACTCAAATTCGCTAAAACCCATTTTCTGCACAAAAGGCAACTTGCGCATTAGCTCTAAATCAAGCAATGGCAAGCTACCCCTAGCTGATTGAGGCCGCAGGCGTTGAACTTCTTGCAGGATATCAGCATCAACTTCCAAGTTCTGAGTACTCAGGGCGGCCAACATATCAGCATAGCTGCGCAAACGAGCTTGACTCTCACTTGTTTTTTGCGCTGGCCAAAAGCGGAACAACTCTGCTTTGCCCAATAGGCTTTCCAGGATGTCCGCCTGGAATCCGGCTGTGCTGTTATGAATGCCGATCACATCAAAGGGATGATCGATTGTCAACCAGACCAAAGCCTCCAAATCTCGCAACTGAGTTGCGGAGGAACTGTTAACGCCGTTGACATGCAGCAGCAATTTTGCGCGCCCTATTGGCTGGGCCGCTGGGTAATAAACCAAGTGTCCGTCTTGCTGCTGTTCGCTCAACATGTTTCTTAAAAGAAATAGATTTAGATTTCATGGAACAACAATTACGTAGCCCAGTATTCAAGCTGAAGACAGAAAATGCTTGAAGTTCCATAAGCTTCAAGCATTTTGCTTAGGTGATCATCAATTTGGCTTAACGCATGATGCCTACCGTGTGCTTCCAGGCCAGCTCTTTACCCAAAATCTCTAAGGCTCGCCGATCAATGCCAGTAAACATGGGGCCAACTTCTTGCAGCACTTGTTCAATCAATTGCCCAGCAAAACTGCCACCAGACTTTAGTAAATGACTGTAGTAACAAAATTGGGGTTGTTGTTCACGGTTGCGGTGGAAGGAATAAATCTCCGCCTGACTCATAGTACAGACTGGTGTATTTACAGGTACTACTAGCCGCGGAATACCTTGCTGACCATAAATCAGATCGTCAACCTTTTCTAAGGTCCCAATCAGTACCGTCCAGAGTAATGTGCGAGTCTCCCGAATTAGATCGGGTGTGAACAGTGGGTCTGGTTCATTCAATAAGCGAGGCCCACTATTCAAAAACATCGGGTTAGCAAGTTGAGAGTTGTAAACCAACCCAACTGCCCAGTGACGGGCCTCCGTCTCGAGCTTGACAAAGCAGCCAAAACCATAATCTTCTGGTTTTGGAGGTGTTAGAACTTCCATCTCGTCAGCTAACTGGACTACATAGTCACAGTGGGAGTTAGACTTTACAACTTTACCCAGTTGCACTTTGGTTCTCCTTTATCCTGCAAGCCCATCTAGCCAAACTTGGATTAGAGCTTTACGGTAAAGTTCTAACGCTCTTTGGAAATTATTT
Organism: uncultured Synechococcales cyanobacterium; assembly: GCA_902806435.1. GTDB lineage: Bacteria > Cyanobacteriota > Cyanobacteriia > Thermosynechococcales > Thermosynechococcaceae > CADCWO01. The sequence goes on from CADCWO010000052.1 coordinate 14,815, forward strand.
TTCCTAAGGAGGATGAGCAAATAATTTATGAAAAGCTATGGTTTGCCCATCCTGATAACAAGCAGCCTAAGACATAGCCTGAATAATGTAGTCGAAATAAGGAGCAGCTTCAGTAGCATCTTCTTCGCTGAGTAAGGCCAAAGAAGCTTGTTTGAGGCAACGCACTGCTTCAGCCATGCCTGGAACCGGCACACCTAAAGAGTTGTACATTTCCCGCACCCCAATCAAGCCAATCTTCTCAATCGGTCCCTTATCTCCAGCCAAGATACCGTAAGTAATCAATCGCATATACCAACCGTAGTCTCGTAGGCAGAGAGCTCGTTGGCGATCGCCATAGGCATTCCCACCGGGAGAAATAAAATCAGGCCGCCGCTGCCAGAGTTTTTTGCTAGCTTGCTCAACAATCCGCTTCTCACTGTTGGCAAGTGTGGCGGCAATCCGCATCCGCTGATCACCTGTTCGAAAAAAGTCTTTGAGATCGTTTAGCTCTCCAGCGCTGGGATAGCGAACCTCATCATCTGCTTTTATTAAAAGCTGAGTCACTACGCTCATAATCTTTTAGATACCTTTAAGATAGCTACTTGTAGTTTAACGACTCTTCGTAACCCAACGAAAGTGGGAACTTCGTTAAGAAACATGAATCTTTCAGTTTATTTGATTTCTTCAAGCAGCTTCTCAGAGTTTGAAGTTTGTTGATCACCGTGGCTAGGACAAGGCAGTGGGTTGATTGATTTGTCTAGCCAACCACTAGCCTGTTGTAATCTAACGAGGGCTTCTTGGGGTTGGTCCTTCAGCAATAAAACAAGGGAAACAGCGGCTTGCTCAAGAGCGCGAGCTTTGCGATTTGACTTCAAACGATGCCACCTACCAGAAGTAATCATTAGCCGTTGGGCCAGCACCTGAGCTAGCTCAGTGGTACTTATCTCATCAACAGATTTTTTTCCAGAATCAATCGGGTTGTGCATCAGCTTGCCTTTGGTTTTATCACCCTGAGAGTACGCCAGCAACATGTTGGCAGTAGCTATTGATAAGGCTATTTTAGTTTAGCTAGCATCCCGGATAGCTTTGTTTGATTTCCCCAAGCTGGCACTTTTTAGCTATTTAAGTGCTGCCAAGCCGTAAGTTAGGCATCGAGAACGCTTCGAGCCTTGGTTTGATCAAGATTTATATTCTCAGCCTACTGTGTTGGTCTGTCAGTCCAACCTAATCTACCTGAACTCGTCGTAGCAGCATTAAGAACCTACATGCACTCCTCCGATCAACCTTCTCAGAAATTAGACCCAGCTCAGGCAGGTAACACTGAGTTTGAGCGCTCATTTAATGAAGCTGAGCGTCTGCTGCAAGATATTAGAGAGCGTTACCTTCAGATACGGACAGCCCAACAACATCAGGCTGAACTACATCAACAGCGGGACCAACTCAAAATAGAGTTGGGTCGTGTCACAGCGGAGTTAGAAGCACTAGAGGTTGACCTAGAAAGCCGACTATTCTCGTGGAGCAGTCAAAAGGAAGTTTTTTGGCAAGTCATCCGTTTTGTTGGTCTAGGGTTTGTGCTTGGGCAAATTCTTCATGCTTGTACCCCATAAAGCTCGAACTACTTCTGAGCAAAAAACTTTTTAAACGTAAACAAACTTTACAAATCTCAACATACCTGCTAATCTGGGTTTAAGATTGAAAAAGACGATTAGTCTTTACTGGTCTTACGAAATTATTCATACTGAACTAAAAGCGTAATTATCAACCATGACAACAACCTTACAGAGACGCGAAAGCGCCAATGTGTGGGAGCGGTTCTGCAACTGGGTCACCAGCACCGACAACCGGCTGTACGTCGGCTGGTTCGGGGTACTGATGATCCCAACCCTGTTG
>CADCWO010000053.1 GCA_902806435.1 uncultured Synechococcales cyanobacterium
CCCCCTTGTGCTAAGTTGAACATCATCTGCAACCGTTGATTTGGGTTGTTAGGCGGCTTCCTACAGGGACTAGTGCGCTGGAGTTTGCTATGATTCGACCGACCACACCCGATGACAAGGAAGCGCTGATCGCCCTGGCCAGCGCGACTGGCTTGTTCCAGCCGAACCAACTTGAAGAAGTTGGCGAAATGTTGGCTGATTACTTCAGTAATAACGGTGACGGCGATCACTTCTGGATCACCGACGACGACGATGGGCCGGTGGGGGTCGCCTACTGCGAGGCGGAACCGATGACCGATCAGACGTGGAACCTACAATTGATCGCCATCCGACCTGATCACCAAAGACAAGGACGCGGCGCAATACTGTTGCGCGACGTTGAAAAAACATTGATGGCGCGCGGCGGGCGCGTGCTGCTGGTGCGGTTACGACGAGGAAGCACGAATCCGCGACTTCTACGCGGCAGGTGATGACAAGATTGTTTACCGCAAGGTGTTGACAGCCAATCCAAGGAATTGTTTGAATCAGCGATGAATCCGTCGAGACTAGAGGCAGTGTAATACTGAGTTTTCATTCGTGCATTCAGTTGTAATAAAATGCTGCAATCTTCGTCAAGTCGCGCGCAGCAAGCTAACAATTGTATAACTAGCGTTTTGTATTCTGCAGTAGGTGTTCAAGCTACTCATACTAGTTGTCCCCGCTGATGCTTACATAAACTCATTGCCACTTCAGCAGAAGGTCAAACGCTTGCTGATGTTCTGGGGATAGTTTGGCAAGAGGTCTAGTTTGCCTTTCATTCTCGGGGAGAGTTTGTGCGCCATAGCGCACATTTTCAAAGACTTCAGCCGCTTCAATGAACTGGTATGCTGTCCTTCTTGCCATGCCCCAGCGATCGCGGCAACAGTCTGGGGATCTCGCTTGATGCGGCCAAGGAGGTATTCTTGGGAAGTGCCACCTTTGGTTTTGCCAGAGTTCATGTTATCAACTCTGGACTCGCTAGGAAGAAACTTGCCAGAATCGTCTCTAGTTTTCTGGGCAATGTCGCCATGTTCGGATTGAGGTGCAACCTCCTGTGCCTTTGCCTCTAGCGATGTCTCGACTGCCATGCCAGCAGGTTCAACTGGTACACTCTTTAACGGGAGTTTTTGTTCGCACACTACTTAGACCCCGAGTATTCAATCGCCGAAGCTACTGCACCGCTGCAATGCGCCCAATGAAGAGAATTTTTCCGGTAGGGCGATCGAGCGGTGAACCGCTTGCTGGTTCTAGCGTGATTTCAAAGAGTTGTCCTGCGGCAAGACCGGGCAGTCGAGCGGCGGGAATTTGGACGCTGCGATCGCTCGGCACTAGACCCAGGGAGGTTGGTTTCTTTGCCTGTAGGGGCTTTGTCCAAAGCTGGAGTGCCCGATCGGGGGCAACGACAGGCTTTGCCAGGGGAATGAGTTGCAGTTTGCCTGTGCGGTCGCCCTGCACGATCCAGCCAGGGCTTTTATCATTGGGCGACTGTAGTACAACGGCGTAGGTAGGCGCTTGATTGACTAATCTGGAGAAGGCTGTCGCGCCAAGGATGATAGAGGCAGCAGCGCCTATCGCAGTCGTGAACCGCCAGAAGTTGAGCGTTTCCCAGAGCGGCGGACGGCGCAGCGGGACAGCCCGTGCTGGAGCAACACCCGGAGCAGGTAGACGGCGTTCAATCTGGCTCCACAGCTCCGACGAGGGTGCGACGGGTTCTATCATCGCCGTCATGCCCAACAGTCGATCTTCCCAGTAGTCCACGGCTGCCCGAAGTTCTTCGTTGGTTGCCATGAGACGTTCGATCTCGGCAGCCTCTTCAGTCGTGAGCACACCCAGGACATACTCACCCGCTAAGCCCCAGAGTTCATCGCGATCCTGTAAGTCCCAATCTTGTATGTTCATTGCAAACACTCCCGCAGCGTCAATAGCCCCCGCCGAATCCATGACTTCACGGTGCCCAGTGGCACCTCAAGCTGCGCCGCGATTTGGATGTGAGTGTACCCATCCACATAAGCCAGTAGAATACTTTGTCGTTTTGCTTGTTTCAATTGCTCAAGGCAGGTTTGCAGCTTTTTGGTTTCTGCCAGCCGCGAGAGATTGTCTAGGAGATCAGGCGTGGCGGGCGATCGATTGGCAATGAGCGTTTCATCCACAGCGATCTCGCGGGAAGCTTTCCTTAAGGCATCCAATGCTCGATACCGCACAATGCTAAAGATCCAGCCACGCGCAGAGCCACGCTTAGGGTCAAACATGGTTGCCTTTTGCCAGATTTGCAGAAAGGCATCTTGCAGCACCTCATCAGCGAGATCATGCCGTCGCACGATGCGTAGAGCAACCCCAAGCAATTGACTTGCTTCCTGTGCATAAATTTGCTGGAGTGCTGCCCGATCGCCCTGGGCACAGGCTAACAGGGCAGACTTATGGTCAAAGCTAGAGGGCGGAGGCGAGTGATCCATCAAATAACTCGAATATCGACGGTAGATGGCAGTCAAAGGTAAGAGGGCAATTGTACTGCTAGACGATGCTGCACCGTATTGCGGTTAAACAGATTGGTCATCGTCGAGTCAGCATTGAGGACATCGAAGCTATCCTGCACTGATGCCTGTACGTTAAACAGAATATTGCCCAGATTAGCGCTACCCCCAGTAGCTTGTTGCAGGTTGCCCAAACCGCCGTTAAGAGTGTCATTACCGCTGGTGATAGGATCGGTGACTGCCCCCGCTGCCAGACCAATCAAGTCAAGGGAGTCGATCGTTGTCGCTTTGCCCGTTGTCAAGTCAATGCTGTCCAGGGTCGAGTTAGACGAGGCAATGGCAAAGTTTGTCTCACTTTGGGGCGAGAATCAGTCTGGCTATGGGTATATGGCTCCAAAGGACTCTATACCGTTTATCTGTTTCGATCAGCGCTGATCGAAACAGATAAACCAATGTATTGATCTGAGGGTAATTTTGCGACTGCTCTAGCACTACCACTTCTCAAATCAATTTCGTAGAGGGTTGAATTAGAAACAGCCAAGGCATCATTCCTGCCTGAGATGTTAAATCCAGCCGTCCGCTCGAAGTCGACATTGAGAGAGCCGATGGTCTGTAGTGTCCCGTTGTTGGGAGGATTCTGGAGCGTCAAAACATCGCGATCAAAGTCAATGTCATAGAGGCTAGTTGTTCTCTTGGGGTCAGGACCGCCTGCGAAGCTATTCGTATAAGCTGCGGCTGTAAGACTAGGGTTTTGTCCAGCGTGGCGATCACCAGCCGCATAGTTGATGTTTCCGTCCATAAGCACTACGCCAGTGTCAACATTGATTCTGAAATTCTGGTCATTACTGCCCACAACGCGAAGCCGATCTACAACTGGGTTAAAATCTACTCCTGATTCTTGCCCCACCTTCAAAGCGATGGGTTGGTTATTGAGTGACAGAGTGCTCACTTCCGTAGCGACTCCTGTCCCTACATTAATCGTGTAAACTTTGGTTGAGGTAATCCCATAGAGCATTCCGTTAGCTGGTCTGTAATCAATGCCTAGAAGATTCTCGTTTGTCCCCGTCACATTAATAGGACTTTGCCCAGATTTGTTTCCTCTGACGAGGACGTTGTTACTAGTCAAGGCAACAAAATTTCTGCCTCCACCATACTGTCCATATTTTTTGTTATAGTCTCCGCTTCGACTGTCGCCACCCCCGCCGTACTGAGCTTGTGTCGCTGTACCAAAGCTAAGAGTGCCCAACAGTACGGTAGCTGCTACAAACCTACTAATTCTAGTTTTCATTGCTTGTTGAGTGTTGAAGTCTACACTCAAACTACTAAGGTAGGGCGCAGACAGATGCACTAAGCAATGAGAAAGTTTGTGACGACAGCAGAAGTACAACTTCAGATAGGCGCATCAAGCTAAGCGAAAAGTGAAATTAAGCATAGATGGACAGATAGACAGCTTATTAGGGACATGCATCAGATTTCAGAGAAAGCTATTCAGCTTGCCCAAAAGCACGCACAATCGCGCTTCTAAAAACACTTGAGAAGAAGCCCATTTCGATACCAGGAACTAAAGATGCAGTATCCGTGGAAAAATTTGCTAAGTTAGTTGAATCAGTAAATCAGGTTCCTTATGCACGGAGAGCTCCTTACATTCCATTGATTTGATTGTGTCGGAATTAGAACGAGGCATCACCACGACGTATACAGGTGTTGTATCAGACAAGATTTTCCCAACTGCCCCACCCAAGCCGATTCCGATTGGCCGTCCAGCAGAACTTCTTGCCAGAGCGGATGAGTTGCGAGAACAAGCTCGCAAACTTTTAACCGAAACTGCAGAGTTAGCTGAAGTCAATCGTCCCTCTCAGAAATGGGTACAGCAGGTACTGAAGACGATCGAAACCCTGCCCGAAAAAGACCGCCCCACTGCGAGAGCTAGTCTTTATGGAGTGGGCTTTCAAGCTAAAAAACCTCGAGATCGTAATGTTTTAATCACCTCAATCGCTGAAATCTTCCCAGAGAAGAAGAGACAGCCGCTGATTCCAGCTTTGCAAACGATGCCAGATCCAGAAATCCGTCATATTTATGAATCGATTGGGGCTATTTTCCGCGATACCAAAAGCTCTGCTTTGGCCGTGGATGCCGAAATAACTCAGGGTGCGTTTAAAGGCATCGATTGTCAAGATTCAGTCCCTCCTAGCAATCTGGATCAAGCGGTCGCAACGTTTAAAGCGATGGAGATGCCTGGTTTAGGACTATATAATTTGCGGGTTACTCGGCAAGCCTATGCCATCTGTCAAGCCTGGTCTGTCAAGCCTGCTCCCCAGCGCGATAGCGAAAGCGTAAAAAGCAGCATTCCTACCCTGATTCTCCAAGGTCGCTATGATGCTCAAACGCC
>CADCWO010000054.1 GCA_902806435.1 uncultured Synechococcales cyanobacterium
AGAAAACTTGTAATTCACATGAATTCTCTTCATTTCTTCTTCAGAAAATCACATAAACTTCACAATATTCACAACCGAACATGTAATTTCATCTCTAACAATTGAATTAAGAAATTTCCACTTTGATTTGATGATAAAAATTAGAGCGCATGATAGAATGGAAATTGGGATCTATTGATAGGCTCAGTCGTTCCAGGGTTGGACGCAGAATTTCACGCCGTCTTGTGGGATAATTGTGCCATAATGAGAGAGCCTGGTAAGTGGGTGTGGACCTTTGCAAACGGAGAAAAAATGTAGAGTCCCCTAAACCAGCAAGTCCAGGGGAACTCTTGGAAGTTCTGGTAGAACTAGACGATACACATGAACTGAGAGGCCACCGGAGATCATTCCCCCCTACTTCGAATCTGCACCCATCGTGCTGTGTAATCTGGAACTTAGGGAGCTGTCCCGCGAAGCAGACGCTGACGGGGACTATGGTTTACGGAAACAGGTGTGCAGATCTCTCCTACCTGTAGTATGATATCGACAGGTGTGCAGAGAGTTGACAGTCTCTGCTACCTGCCGAGCCCTTGCCATCCATCCTATGCTGTGATAAATTCCGTCATTAATATCCCAGCAGACAGATCACATGCGGCAATTTCAGATACAATCACCGGGGCCGTGAGTGGATTATCAATGCATAACTGCGGACGTGCCACTAAATGGGCATATTCATATAAACTATCCAATCAACGAATTACCTGGCTGAATGATATAAGTGAGCGGCATGGCGGAATATATGTCCTGGACGTCCACTTGCGCACATGTATGATACGACAGTGGTTACAGAAGTACGAGATATCGGCATGCACGGGAGATGGTTACCAATCCCAAGGCACCTTCGGACATTACTTGTCAGCAAATGATTGCGAAACCTAGTGCTCTTGAAAATGCAAATACCTCATCACAGTAACCAAGTCGCCATCAACCCGGCCAGCCAAACCATCCCGTCTTATACAGAAACATGCAACCGCTACAAATAACGCATGATCAGGTTCAAAGCATTACTCTCAAAATTGAGTTCATCATTTGACCATATACAACGTGCCAGGCGCTGCAGAAAAGTTATGTACACCTCCACACACCCACGCAGCACGGAAAACCAGCCACATCATCAAGCCAAGATCCGCACTTGGCCTGGAAAACTTACAAACTAACTGCCAACCCACTTCGTCCTCTCACAACACTTCCAACCCGGCTACCAGCTCGTCGCAACCACTCTGTCACCCGAGCTTCCAACGGACTCACTGCTACAGGACTCCACGGATTATAACAACACCTGGGAAAAATCAGACACCACTGCACTTCATCGATCCACTCCCGCCACTCCTCTCCTCAACGATCCGGACATGCACATGCACATGCATCCCGACTGAGAATTCCAGCACCGGTACGTCGTCGACGGGACCAGCTTCGGTCCTACCCGAGCGAGCGCCTAGTACAAGCTCACACTCAAGGTCGCGCAGACCAAGCCAATCACGGTGTGCAGCAGCCCGAAGAGCAGGCTCACGGCCTTCACCTTCACCTTCAACAACACGCCGTCGTACACCACCACCACCGCCGTCACGTCCAACGCCAGCACGAACTTCTGCGAGTGGTCCTTGCCGTACTTGTCCTTCACCACCAGCAACACGTCCACGTCCACGTCGAGCAACACCACCGTCTTGCCCGCTGGGCACTCCTTCCCGTTCATCCACACGGGCTTGCCGCACTTGTTCTCGCACGACACGCTCCGCCCGGCCTGCGCCGACGCCACGCACGCCAGCAGCAGCACCAGCACCAGGGACGCCCTCATGGCACCCCCTGCAGAGGATTGCTTCACCGCCATTCCGAGCTGGAGGAGATGGTCGACCTAGCGATTGCGCACACGGGAGAAGAGAGAGAGAGAGAGGGAGAGAGACACGGCTGCTGGTTAGTTGCATGGGTGCTGGATGCATGGGGGTTATATACACCTGATCGTTGGTGCATGGATGGACGATGATGGGTGGCAGTGCTTCCTTCCTTGCTGCGATGAAGTCATCGCGCTGGCGGATGAAACCCCACGTGGATCGCGAACCGGAACGCCGGGCAGCAAGGTCAACGCCTTTTGGATTTTGGTCTGCTGCAAACTCTATTCTTTCGCGTGGACTTTCTCCTGTTTTTCATAAGCCACTACTCTTCGCTTTGTATAGTGTAGACCAAAGCAGCTCGCGTGTCTACTCTGATGGGAAACTTAGGGCCGCTTCACACCGGGTGGAGTCGAGGGACCGTCCGTCCGTCAAAATTTCTGCCCAAACCCCAGAGAGGCCAAACTTTTGGGCTAAAGAAATACATTAAACAGTATCGATTGAAGGAAGTTCACGCCATCCCCAAGGAAGTTTGGGTGGGCTAAAACCGACGACCCATGTTTGCACTTGAGAGGCCGCCTCTATGGCGCCAAAACTCTTCGAATGTGCTGCTGTGTAGGCACAATGGAGGCCGACGGCCTTTGGACTTGGGGCGCCGGTGTGAAGGCCCAAAGGCCAAACTTTGGCCATTCTCGCAATCTCATTGGTCGAAACCGACGTTTGGATGGGAGCACGACCACAGTGAGATTGTCAAGGTGTGTCACAAGGTCATTGGATCTGCTCCAAGTGACGAAGGGAAGCAACATTTCTTCTACCAAACTATGGACGGATATTGGGATTCCAAAGAGAAGAAATTCCAATCTGGAAAGCATCCACGGGGCTTCATTTGGAACAAAAGCGGAGGGTTGGTTACAAATATGCGTGGGCAGGCCAGCATGACGGCCCTTCAAGCAGTCCAGATGGATTTTTTAGAGTGGAAAGAGGCTTGGAGAAGTGAAGTGAAGTGGTGGACTTTCTTTTGGACGAGCACAGCCCAACGACGTTGCGGTGTTTGGAAGAATTGAGAAACTCGCAAATGTTGCATAATCTCGGCGAGGTGATTGGTCCATTCCAACGGACTCGAACGCGAGCGAGGCGCAGCCTCAGATTGGACGACGGAGCGGGACCAAGCGGCACAAGAGGAAATGAGGCTGAGTAGGCATAGATGTAGTTTTAGTATAGTGGTACCAGGCCAAGAGCCACTACGTTTTTCGTAAATTTTTGGTTTCAAGTTTAATGACATGCTTTTTCCTTCACACTTGTCCAAAACATTGCACACATCATGAATGCCACGTTTCTCAAATTTTATACTGTGCTCTTTGCGGTCAGCTCTAGCTTTTTAATTTGTCTTTGTCTTTACCAAGGTGCGAAAGTTTTTAAATGCAAGACCCCTTCCCAGAGGCGCGCGCCCCCTCTAGACATCCGGGACCCCCCCTCCAAGACGTCCGCGGGCCCCCCAAAATGTGGAATGCGGACGTGGCCTTCCATATTGTCCGTGTCACCAAACGCCCATCCATGTCATCATGTCATTTTAACTTTTGGTAAATTGTGAGAAAGAAATGTACCGCAGTAATTTTTTCTCCTCCCATCTCTGTCCGGTATTCCTTGGGAGCCGACCGGTCCGTCCGGTCCGCCATATTTGAGGCATGTCCGTCCTTTATGACTTCCATGGTTCCTACTTGTGAGGCGCGATTGCTGGTCACCGTGGGTTAGAAATTTAAGAGCCATCTTTCGGACGGTTCAGCACGTGGAATGGCCGTCCCGTTTTCCCCGTCCGAAGCCCGTGGGTACTTATCACCTCATCCATAACCTTAATCCCGAATAAAGCCAACATAGGATAGGCCAACGAGGGGCAATAATAACACTTGAAGGTCAGAAGATTTGAAGGAACGACTGATCTCCCTAGCCATCTATTCTTAGTCGCAGCCAGAACTCCTGCGAACTGTAAAGAAAACTTGTAATTCACATGAATTCTCTTCATTTCTTCTTCAGAAAATCACATAAACTTCACAATATTCACAACCGAACATGTAATTTCATCTCTAACAAACTAACTGCCAACCCATTTCGTCATCTCAGAAAACTTCCAACGTGGATTCCTCGTCAAGAGCACCGTGTGACCCGACCTTGAACGAGCTGGTAACAGACTGACGCACTGCACAATATTGGTCACATTCATAATTTGGCGTCAAGATGCCATGTTGGGAAAGTTATAAGCCCCAATATCCATACGGCGAGCTCACCATAGTGATTTGACCGTCAATGGCCGAGGCTCTTTAACTATTTGAACGACCCTACCGAGCAAAACAATAGAGGACGCATATTGTTCACACTCACCCTCCGGATAACGCACCAAATCACGCCCACCCCGCTATGGGTTATTCAGGTTTGATGGCACCACAATGTGTAGAGGGAATGGTTTGAATCAGGTACAAAGTGATGATACATCAATTATTAGTGAAAGGACATTCGTGCTCATGACGTATACGGGCGAAGTTAAGCAAATCGTCAACAAGCCAAAATCATCGTCTTCTACGGCGCTTAGGCTACCTGCCAAGTCAGAGTGCGCGAAACAGCTCCGCATTTACTTGTGAGCGCGGAAGTCTGATCTTTTCTCCAGAGGGGCAGGTGCAAAGTTCATCAAGGCCGGAGCCAATTTTGTAGATTGCACGAGCAGCCAATCACTCTGTAAAACAATCGCAATTACTGGGGACCATGGAATCACTTGCTTGAATTGTCAACTTGTTGCTTCGAGCATATGTATCTTTATATGGAAATTTCAAACTTCGCATTGGAAGGCGCTTTACCTTCTAAAGGACCAACTGTCAAAAACGAGCTTTTAGAAAGTTCGGTCATGCTCCTATGGTATCAATTATGAACTTCCCCCTTCCAAATTTATATCGTAGAAGGGCATTACCAAGACCTCAGTGGGAGAATTTCTTTTTCCTAGATCCAACATTTAA
>CADCWO010000055.1 GCA_902806435.1 uncultured Synechococcales cyanobacterium
ATCTTGAAACCGCCGATCCGACGTGGGATGTTTTCAGGTCGAGTTCAGAAGCCGTGAACGACCTGAAATCGAATTTACGGAGTTTTCAGGTTCAATCAATCAATCAATCAATTTTTAAAGTCCCGTGGGAGCCATAGAGGCTCATGAGACAAGAGTCCGTACGTATGTTCGTGTCCTAAAACAATCTCTAATAAAACTAGCAATCCTCTGCTGGTTCTGATGACCTAAAAACAAACGTAAACTAGAGGCACCCACAAATAAGTCTGGGTATGCATGGACTCTCAAAGCGGAATAAACCGAACACTCAAAAACTAAATGGTCCTCGTCCTCTACTCTACCCAAATGACATAACGTGCAAAGTCTATGCTCGAAGGAGGAGGTGGAGTCCCGTGATACCCATCGCCCCGTAGTACCAGCTAGGTCGTGTGACCCTGTCCTAAATCGTGCCAACGTCCGATATGCCTCGGTAAAATACGACGTGTAAATATATGGGGCGCACATATAGCCATCTAGACCGTCTCGAAGTCGGTCATACGCAGCCTTAACCGAGCCCTGTCTGTGTGGCCCGGTCAAATATCGCCGTCTGAAGTGTGCAACGATAGCGCGTGTATCGGTCTCCGGATAGCATCTCGGACTAGCGCGTACATAGCTACTGCCAAACAGGCTCAATGCATCTCCTACCCATCCCCTGTGCCGAGACGGCCGGTAGGCCCCCGGTAGCTCGGCAGCAATATGCATGAACTCCACCTCCCCCCACAAACTCACGCTATCCTCAAACGCTAGACTCACTAACCTGCCACTACCACGCAATGACACGAGACGATTAAAATACAATGAAATGGCTCTGACCCTATCTACCAATAACGGAAACCTGCCAAACTCGCCCAAAACAGCGATACCCGCCGTGCTAGCCCGTACTCCAAGTAGACCCCTAAAGTAGGTGCGCTGAACACGCTCCGACTCGTCGCTCTCCTGATCCCCAAAGCTAGTCAGCCCAAGCTGTGCGCACGCTCCCCAAACCTCAGCACCATGTAACAGCACCGGCCTCACCAAACTATCAAACAACTCTGCCCGCACGCCTGGGTCGTACAAATGCATCTCTCTACATCGATGACGCAACGCATGGCTAGCCCGCATACCCGCCGCGCTAAGCGCCTCCACGGCGGGCGTCCAACTACCTGAGCACGAAACCTCTACCCCTAGGTATCGATAACTCGCTACCGTAGCAATCGCCCCCCCGTCGATGCAGAATGGGTCGCCCTCCTGCGCCTTCTTCAGGTGCGCCCCGAAGACGACCACCTTCGTCTTCTCCCTGTTGACCGTCAAACCCGTCCTCCGCGAAAACCGCTCCAATGCCCCCAACATACTCTGAAGCCCCGCCCTCGTGGAAGAGAGCAGGACCAGATCGTCAGCGAACATCAAACACGGCACCGGAACCCCAGCCAAACCCAGAAAGTCACCGTCTATCTCAGCTGTGGCATCCGCTGTCACGAGCTCCTCCTCAAACGGGTCAATATAAAGACTAAATAGCAGCGGGCTCAATGGGCAGCCCTGCTTAACCCCCCAGGTGCTCTCGAATGAATCCGTGAGTCCTTGGGGAGTTAAAACACGACAACGCACGTCCCGATACATCGCACGAAGCGCAGCCAACATCGTCCCATGAAGACCAATCTCCTCCATCCTCCGCCACAGTAGATCCCGCGGTATGGTATCAAACGCCTTTGAGAAGTCCACGAAAGCAGCGAAAGCATGCTTACCGGCGTGGGCCCTATCAGTAAGGGCCCGCAACGTAAATAGATGATCTGCAACTCGATGATCTCGCCGGAAGCCCGCTTGACCGCGCGCTCGCAACCCCTGCTCCTCCGCCCACGGCGCCAGGCGTCTCTCCACCACGATCGCATACAGCTTCCCCAACACTGGACCAATCGTGACAGTCCGATAATTCGAACACTCTCCCGCGTCTCCTTTCTTGAAGATTGGCACCAATACACCCTCATTCCAATCCCCAGGAAAGTCTCCACTCATCCATATCCGATTGAACAACCCCGTCAGTGTTGGCACCAATTGCTTTGCCCCCGCCTGTAACAACTCCGCCCGAAAGCCGCACCCATCTGCAGCCTTTTTCTTCTTCATGCTCGCAAGAGCCTCTCCAACTTCTTTCTCCGAAAACTCCCCATTTAAACTCTCTGCTTTCTTTCTTTTGCGCGTCAACCCCTCCTTATCAAACTCCTCTGCACGCCACCGATCGCTGCCTCTCCTCTCAAACGCCCCACCCGTATACAAGCCCTTACAATACGTATACCAGTCTCCTTTACTCTCAACTCCGATCCGCCTCGCCCTTTTCTTGAATCGACCCCAAAACTTGGCCGGCTGTCTCCTTGCTAGTTCCACCAGCTGAGCCGTCCGTGCTTTACTAAACAACCGCTTTTTCCTCCGTGTCACTGCCCTGTATTTCTTGCGCAACTCCTCAGCAACTGCCGAATCCTCCCGCCCCAAAGCTTCCCGCAACCGTCTACGCGCCTCCTTACACTCTGCGTCAAACCACTGGTTTACAGGAAAATCGCCTTTCCTGCTCTCACCCCCTGGTTGTGCTAACATCCCAAACGCTCCCATTCCTGCTTCCAACAGAACCTCCTGCAAAACCACAGCCCCCTCCTCGACCCCCGTCTCCCGAGCAGCAACCCACTGCAATTTCTCCTGGAACCTTTGCTCTTTCAAAAGCTGCACAAACGCCACCTTCCCCTCCTCCGTGATCCGACCAGGCTTTTCCTTTTCAGCAGATGTGTCCGTCAGCCCGTCTCTAACCGTCTCTGCAGCATCCCCGTCCACCTTTCGAAAACTGAGCAAAACTGGTCTATGATCGGACAACTCCCTCAATACCTCCAAAACCTCGAGCCGCTCAACCGCCCCCGCTGCCCCCCTACTCGCTAGGAACAAGTCTATCACACTGCTCCCAAAACTGTGAATGCTCGTAAAAGCCCCCTCCAAATCTCCGTCCGTCCTCCCATTCAACACGCACAGACCCGTCCCCCTCAAAAGCTGCAAAAGCAACCTCCCCCGACTGTCCACAGTCTCATCTGCCGATCGTCTGTCTCTCAAACATCCACCCGCTGACCCACACTCAATGTCAGACGCACCAACCCCAGCAAATCTCTCAATGTCCGACGTGTCAATCCAATCTCTCTCCATGCCTATCCGTGCATTGAAATCCCCCGCAAGCAAAACTTCCCCCCCTAGCTGCGCCTCTGCGATCTCCCCCTCAATCTCGGCTAAAACGTCAGCCTCCTCCGCTCCTCGTGACCAGAAAACAGAACCCCGCGGCGGCAGATAAACCAGACACACATACAGCTCCCCTCCCATCTGCTGTCCTGGCAATCGAACTCGAAGCCAAACATGGGAACCATTCTCTGACCTCCTCCAAACAGAGACATGATCGCCCAGTCTGCTATCAGCCCGAACCAAGACTGCTATCCCGCCAGCTCCCCGCAAGCATCCATCTACAAACCGCTCAGGTCTCGGAACATCAACAACCACGTCGTACCCCGCAATCACAGGTAAACTCCCACCAGGTAGAACATGCGTCTCAACCAAAAACAACAACTCGGGCTCACCCGCACCCGAAATAATCCCTTCCCAATCAGGAACCGTTGCAGCGCCTCTGCAATTCCACAGCAGTGTCCGCTTAACACCAACCGTTTGCACTCTATGACTCCCACACCCCTAGGCCGAGGGCCCAGCAGGCACATCAGCCCACGGCCCACTGCCCCCACCCCTCTTTCCTGCTCCCTTGCGAGTAACCTCCACCCATGACCCCTCTGCCAACATTGCCGCTTTAGTTGCTGCCGCCTCTGCTGCCCACGGTGACGCTGACACCATTGGCTCCCTCCGAATCTGCTTCCCTCCCTTTTCTCCAACCACGAGCACTCCTTGCATCGTCACATAGGCCTTTACCCCAGGGTTCTCTTGCCTGAGCCGCCACATTTCCCGAACTGCCTGGCCCACTTTTGCCCGCTCCTGTGGGGTTCTATCGGGGTTCACAAACACTTTCTCAAAGTCCGATCCCTTTAGGTTCGAGCGGTTCCTTAGAATCTCCCCCGCGCTTTCAACCGACTTGCACTTCACAAGAATGGGACGAGGCTTCTCCGCTCCTTCCACAAACTTTCCCAATCTAGTCGCTTGAACCACCGACCCATTCCCACTCGCAGCAAGCCGAATCCCATTTTGTAAAACCTCCTCTACCTTCGTTTTGGATTCCGCTTCCGTTTCTTCCTTCGAGTCCACAACTCCCGTGATCACAACATTTCCTCCCCTCATCACTTTGTCATGCCTCTCCTGCTGCACCTGCACCTTCCCCACCTCCGAAGCAACTTCAGCCGTCTCAGTGGCCACCTTCTGCGTTTCGCCTTTCAATTCGCTCACTTCCGCTTTCAACTTGACATTCTCCTCTTTCAACTTCTTACAAGTCCCCTCAAGCTCATCCAAACGGCTTAGGACCTGTTTCATAGTTTCATCCATGTCCTGCTGCTTTTTGATCGCTTCACACACCTTCGCCGGTGCCATGATGTCACCAAAAAGCACGTCAAATCTGACAGCAGTATTCAGTCGTTCATAACTTTTTCAAATCAGCTCTGCTTATAGATCTGTTCTGATAGGCTTGTAGAGCTTTGAAATACCTACACGCACCTATTTTTTGTTTCCAAAATGACCCACTGTAGCTCCTGTAGCATCAAAAACCGCGACATGATGTCCTGCTGCTGTTCCTGGTGGCCGCCATTGTCTCGTCGAAGTTGACTTGCTAAGAAGTTGGCCACGTT
>CADCWO010000056.1 GCA_902806435.1 uncultured Synechococcales cyanobacterium
GACAACGAGTCTCTCGCTTAGTCCGCAAAACCTTATCCTTTTCTAAGTCTTTGGAGAATCACATCAGTGCTATCTGGTATTTCACTCACCACTACAATGCATCATTACTTGTTTAGCACTACCAAACTTTATACTCATTTACTTGAGCTAGGTGCATTGTCAGAACAGCTTCCTATCTCCTTTGGAGGCTTGTCTTCCTACCCAGCGGCTCAATGGGTAGCAACAGTAGCAGCAACATTGAGGGCTGACTTCAGGCAGACAATGCTGCCGCTTAAACCATGTGCAGTTAACCAAAAAAACCAGATAAAGCGCAGCAAGGATTTTTCATCTCAACCCGTTTCGTAATTGTTGCACCTTCAACAAATAGCTGGAGGATACTAACTGGCTGTTACAGCCGCTCAAGCACAACTAAAACTTCATAGAAGCTTCATGGCAAAGACAACCAGCCGTCACATCTTTGCTTCAAGTTAGAGGTGTACACATCCTAAATTTACTCCTGCTTGCACTTTTGATAGTCAACTAATTGTCGGATTGTTGCAATGCATCAAATCTAACAGCAAAGCTATACACCAAGGCTCAAATGCAATGCATTTGAAGAGGTAGACCAGATAGACCAACTTGAACTTAGGCAGTCTAGAACTGCATTCCCCTTTCAAAACTTTTGAGGTCGTTTTTAATGTTGAACTTTTCTCACCGGTCATTAGGAAGCGCTGCCGTGCTTATGGGCATAACAGCCGTTGTCCCTTTGACTGCCATTGCCCCAGTATCAGCTCAGCCAGCTTACTTTGCAGATACTAGCAGTTACTGGGCTCAGCCATTTATCCAAGCTCTCGCTAAAAAACGGGTTATTTCTGGTTTTCCTGATGGAACTTTCAAGCCGAATCAACCTGTAGACCGTGCTGAATTCGCAGCAATGATCCAGAAGGCTTTCAATCAAAAGCCGATTCGCCAATCGGGTGGATTTAGAGATGTTCCCCAAGACTACTGGGCTGCCTCAGCGATCGAGGAAGCTTACGAAACCGGATTTATGGTGGGCTTACCCGGTAATTCCTTTTTTCCCAACGTCAAAATTCCCAAAACTCAAGCATTAGTTGCGCTAGCAAGCGGTCTGGGCTTAACTTCCGGCTCTACTCCAGCAACGAATCTCAATAACTACTATACAGATGCAGCACAAATTCCTGCCTATGCCAGAAACAACATAGCGGCAGCGACAAATGCCAACATCGTCGTCAACTATCCCAACGTGAAGGTTCTCAATCCTACCGAGCTACTGACTCGTGGGGAAGCTGCTGCACTACTACATCAAGCCTTAGTCAAACAGGGGGCAATGCCTCCCCTTGCTAGTAATGCGAGGGCTACCCAATATATTGCTGGTCCCACAGCTAAATAACCTGTAGTCCCGATCTCACTGATTCGTAAATGATTTTGGAGAAAGAAAATGGCTCTGTTAAAACTTAAGGATTTTGCCCCCAACTACCGTGAAGCTCTTGGTGATGACAGCATCATCGGTTTTAGTGTCTACGCCGCTGCAACGGATGAAAAGATTGGCACGGTCAAAGACATTTTAGTTGATGAGAATGAAGGGAAGTTCCGCTATCTTGTTGTTGACATCGGCTTTTGGATTTTTGGTAAAGAAGTACTGTTACCGATTGGCCTTTCCCGGGTTAGCTTCACCGATCAGCGCATCTATGCACGCGGCCTCAGTAAAGAGCAAGCAAATTCTTTGCCTGAGTTCAACGATAACCTGCGGCTAGATCACGACTATGAGGAGCAAGTGAGAAATAACTATCGCACACCAGCAACAGATCCCTTAGCCAACCCATCACTTCCAACCGCCCCCTTGGACCCCCTAGGCATGGGGATGGCTGCACCTTTGGCGATTCCCCAAGAGGCCACGCCAACAGACGACATCTATAGTCAGCCCAGCGCCACGGCCGATGCTGGTGATTCCTATAACTATCAGGATGAGCCCTCCCTGTATGGCCTTAATGATATAGATCATCCAACCATCAAGCTATATGAAGAACGACTAGTTGCCAACAAACACCGCGTTAAGACAGGTGAGGTAGAAGTTGGCAAGCATATCGAAACTCAAACGGCACAAGTTTCAGTCCCGGTTGAAAAGGAGCGAGTAGTCATTGAGCGAATGGCTCCTGATCACAGCAACACTAGAGCTGTTGCTGATGGTACTGCTTTTCAGTCAGGGGAAGTTGCTCACATGGAAGTCTATGAAGAGACTCCTGACATTCGCAAAGAGACCTTTGTGCGTGAGGAAGTCAGAGTTAGAAAGGAAGTGGACAAAGATAGCGTTAATGCGAAAGAGACGCTGCGGCGAGAGGAGTTAGACCTCGATACCCAGGGGCAGTCAGTTGATGACAGAAGATAGCTGCCGCCAGTCCATTTATGCTCAACCTGAAGCTTCACATTCTTCTTGCAAAGAGTGGGAGCTAATGAGATTTATAGCCTTGAACAGGAATACAATGAAGCGCTTCTTCAAGCAACCTATTTTCTATCTTGCGATCCTGTTACCGCTCATCAGTAGCGGCTGTACTGATCTCAGAGATAGACTTATTCAGTCTCGGCCTTCTCCTGCTGCGACTGCTATACCCAATCCTTCAGGCCAAGCCGTTGCTCCACCTGACAACTCTAACTTTATTGCTGAAGTTGTACGAGAGGTGGGGCCGGCGGTTGTGCGTATTGATGCAACCCGCCGGATAGACACACCTACAGTTTCTGGCAATCCTTTGGTTGAGCGCTTCTTTGGCAGCCAAGTGCCTCAAGAGCGAGTGCAACGGGGGACTGGCTCTGGGTTTATCATCAGTGCCGATGGTCAAGTGCTGACTAATGCTCATGTTGTCGCTGAAGCAGATGAAGTCACTGTCGTGCTCAAGGATGGCCGCCGGCTTGCTGGTAAGGTTGTGGGAGCTGATCCGGTAACAGATGTTGCCGTGGTCAAGGTTGAAGCAACGGGTCTACCAGCAGTCAAAGTGGGCAATTCTGACAATATTCTGTCTGGCCAGTGGGCGATCGCAATCGGGAATCCTTTAGGGCTTAGTAACACAGTCACGCAAGGCATCATCAGTGCTACAGGGCGTAGTGGCTCTGATATTGGCATTCAGGACAAGCGGCTTGACTTTATTCAAACCGATGCCGCAATCAATCCAGGCAACTCTGGCGGACCGCTGCTCAATGCCCAAGGGGAAGTGATTGGCGTGAACACGGCGATCATTGGTGGAGCCCAAGGGCTAGGCTTCGCTATTCCCATCGAGACGGCAGAGCGGGTTGCTGACCAGCTAATTACCACAGGCCGGGTTGAGCATCCCTACTTGGGGATCCGGATGATTGAGCTGACACCTGAGATCCGTCAGAACATCAACCAAAGCAATCTTGGTTTGCAAGTTAATCAAGATCAGGGTGTCTTAATTGTGGAGGTTGCCCCCAATTCTCCTGCTGCCCGCGCTGGGTTGCGTCCAGGGGACATCATTGCCCAAGTTGCCGGTGTGCGCGTTCAAACTGCTGGGCAACTCCAGGATCAAGTAGAAGAAGCGTCCCTTGGTCAGCCTTTAGAGCTTGAAGTGATCCGCGATAGCCAGACTCAAAGGATTACCCTGAGGCCAGAGCAGTTACCGCCTGTTGCGCCAGCGCAAAACTGAGTTAGTTGTTTCTATTCAAGCAGTATAGAAAGCTCAACACTGACCAAGAGCTCTCTGTCTGCAGTAAAGGAAGATATTCATTGGTGATCAATATGACCAGTCATTTAGGTTCATCGCAGCCCCCAACGAAACAACAATTTGCTACAACTTTTCGCTTAGCAGGCCAGATTGGCTTCTGGGTACAGTTAGCGCTGGGTGCTCTATCAGGTGTTGCTTTGTTGCTTGCTATCTTTAGCCGTAATGTTGGTGAGCGGCCCGATAGTGCCGTGATCGGGTTCGGTATTTTCTTGGCTGTTTGCGGCATCTTGGTGTTGGGCTTTCGCGTCTATTGGGCTTTTCGCTACAGGCGCTTAGCCAAACGTCTCCAGATGCCTGACTCTAGCTTGCACCCTACAAAAGAAGACATTGTTAATGTCTTGCGTATCGGGTTGATTGCAAGCTTAGTAGGGCTTCTACTAGCTTTCTTGGCGGCGGAAGTGACAGTGGCTGCAGTCCTGGGGAAAGCGCTAGCTCAGCCTCAAGGCGTAGCGATGTACAGCCCTCGCAATATTATTCCTACGCTGGATATTTTTGTCATCCTGGCGAACGTCAACATGATCGGGGCTCACCTGTTTGGTAGCATCAATTCCCTGTGGCTACTCAACTGGGTGGATTAGTGGCAGGTAGTAAAGGATATTTAGGATGAGCACTCTGCATCGAAATTTCAAGCGGTATCGCTTGCTCTACCTTCTCTCGATGGCTTTGCCAGCTTTATTATTAAGCAGTATTTTTGTCCGCTTAGCTGTTGCCTACTATCAAGCTCCCCGCCCCCAAGCCACTTTAACTTTAGGCGGTAGCCCACTTCGAGCAAAGTTCGCGGCTCAATTTGCCCAGCAACATGCTTCCCTAGATGTTTGGGTGTCATCCGGTAGACCTGCTGAGGAAGCTCGCCCGATCTTTCGGGCTGCTGGTATCCCAGCTAGCCGGGTTCATCTCAACTACGAAGCTGTGGATACGGTAACTAACTTTACTTCCATGGTGGATGACTTCCACCGCCTTCAGATTCGCCATGTCTATGTGATCACGTCTGATTATCATATGCGGCGGGCCAAGGCGATCGCTACGCTGGTTTTCGGCAGCCAAGGCATTGCCTTTACCCCTGTTGCTATCCCGACAGAGCAACCCTCGGAACATTGGCTTTTTGCTCTGCTTGATAGTGGCCGTGCCCTACTTTGGATACTGACAGGATATACCGGAGCTAGTCTGAACGCTTACTTTTCCTATGACCAGCTCAGTGATTCAAACTTCTTCTGATAGGAGTCTTAAAGTATGACTCGTCCAACCGTTTCACTGGATGTATTGCAAAATTGAAGCTGCCCTTTAGGATTCTGACTTCTGACAAAGGATGTGAATGTCGGCGCGCATGGCTGCTATCTCAGCGTGAAGGGCTTTGATAGACTGATCACCTGCCAGTTCAGCCTCTTCGTTTTCTGCATCGCGGCCAATAAAGAAGGTGGCGATCGCTGCTGTCAGGTAGCCAAATACGGCGAAAGCATACAACGCCAGAATAAAGCAAAGGACGCGTCCTTCTGGAGTCTGCGGCCAGTATTCCGAACCCAACGTCGTTATCAGCATTGCCGTCCACCACAGCGCGGTGCCATAGTCGTTAAGGCCGTCAGGTGTATCACTCTCAAAGGCATACATCCCGGCTGCTCCTACCAGCACAACAACTAGCGTTAGCACAACAATATAGCCAAAACCACGCCGCCCCAAACTTGCCCTCAGCGTCCGCATCCCACGATTGAGGGAACTGATAATCCGTACCAGTCGTAAACCACGGGTGGCCCGTAGTAGGCGCAGTACACGCGCAATCCGCAAAACACGCAGTGCTGGCAGCACCAGAGAAATAACTGTCAGCCAGTTGCGTTTGAGATAAGTAACTTTATCTGGAGCCAGAGTGAACTCCAGGATAAAATTCAAAATAAAGATGATCCAGATGGCTGTAGCAACAACTTCGAATAACGGAGTCAGGCCCCAGATCAGTTCGATGACTAATAGCACCAGCCACACAAAGCCAAGCACTAGCATTGGCCCGTCAAGCCAGTCTTCGAGCTGTTGCAGAATCTCCCAGCGCTCTTTATTGAGTGCCTGTTTTGCTGGTACGTTCAGGTTGTTCATAAGCCTAGCTTTTTGACTCGTAACTACTTATACCAGTGTGCATTCTAAGAAGTGATCTTCGAATGGGGGAAGTAGGTGATTGAGGTAAGCGCTCTGCCATAGCAATGAGCATTCTTCACGCCTCGCACAAAGTGTCCATGATCAGCATCCCTTGAGTTAAATACTGAGTTGGAGAAGTGGTGGTGCTCCTCCCATACATGCTCAACAGGATTAGGTAATAGCGAATCGTCCATCGTCTGCCAAAGAGCTCAGTAATAATCTCTAATACCAAATGGGGTTTCTTTTATAGTCATCACCCGGTTTCAGCCGAGACTCGGTTTGAAAATTCTAAGCAGCAACGGATAAGCCATGTCACTGGCAACACCATAGGCATTAACAGAAAAAATGCCATTCTCAGTAGGTCCTAGATTGCCGGTGTATTTCCTCGTCACGTAGCCCGTGGCTTGTCTCTTGGCATCTCCCATTTCATGAATGCACCACAGGATTGACCGGGTCTCCTTGATGGCTTTGGTAACCTCCCTCTATTTGAGTGCGTTGTACCTGCTCGGCTTTTCAACTACCATCGCCCAAAAAATGATGCACCCTTTGTCTGTCTTTAAGTCCCACCTCCTTTGCAATTGCAGATGGGGCTGGAGAAGACTGGTTTAAGCTGTCAACTGCCGAGTTAAAGTTCCGCCGCTTGGCCTTCATAGCAGGCTGACAAGTTCCAGCCAAAAGGTTCGGTTCTATCCTGCACGAGGGCCTCTTCAGAAAGAAGGCTTTAAAGGTATTGGAAGAAATTCCTGAAGGTAGACTTCTCAGCAACGCTAGTCGGTTGCTACCCCCTGTGACACTGCTCTCCAAATCAGCCCGACCAAAATCAAGCCCAGGCCTGTAACCCAAATTGATCGCTCAACCCAAAAAGCCAGAAATAAACACGATACCAGTCCCGCCCAAGCAACCCATTGGGGGTAGAGCCGCTGTGAGGCCGAAAGCCGGAGGGCGCAGAGGTTGGTGAGGGCATAGTAAATCAAGACAGTAAAGGCGCTAAAAGACCAGGTGGTTTTGATATTTCCCACCAAAACAAATGCAGCAATGGAAACTCCTACCACTAGCACTGCTAGTGGTGGTGCACTCCTGGTGGAATTCAAGCGAGCGAGGATAACCGGCATATCCTTTTGACGAGCCATTGCCAGCAGAACCCGTGATAGCCCCAAGATCAGGTTCAACAAAACCCCAATCATGGCAGTGACCGCTCCGAGTGCAAGAATTTGGGCACTACCGGGTACACCAAAGCTGCGCGCTATCACGACCAAGGGAATTGCCTGTTGGCCAGGAATGGGGCTGAAAGTATCAGCTCCGACTGCTCCAACTCCTACGACGGCCACCGCAAGGTACAGGACCATCACTGAGAGCATGGCAACAATAATGGCTTTAGGAATAGTTTGGCGGGGCTCCCGAACTTCCTCACCCAGAGTGGCAATGCGCCCATACCCGGTATAGGCGACAAACATCAGAGCGCTAGCTTCCAGAACTGCTGCCCTAGGATTATCAGCATCCCCAAAAAAAGGGGTCAGATTCTCAGTACCAGCAGAGATAAGGAGCGGCAGGCCAGCGAGGACGAAGAAAGTTAATGACACAAGGGTAATGGAGACAATGATAATATTGGCGTAGCTTGAGCGACGTATGCCCATCAATACAATGAGTGTAATGGCTACTACAGCAGTAATCGCTAAAGGAATCAAGAGGCCGCGTCCTCCTAGACCCAACACATTTAGTAAGTAGTCAGCAAATCCTAAGGCTGCCGAAGCTGCCGAAGCTGTCTTCGCTAAGAGGAACATCCATCCAGCAATAAATCCTAGCCAGGGATTTAGATATCGGTAACCATACTCGTAGGTACCACCGCTGACTGGGTGATTTGCCGCGAGTTGGGCACTGCTCAGGCCATTACAAACGGCAATCAGAGCACCGATAATAACTGCTAATATGACCGCTGCCCCAGTAACTCTTGCGGCAATGCCAATGCTGACAAATACCCCCGTCCCGATGATGGACCCCAAACCCATCATCACGGCCCCAAAAACGCCTAGTTCACGTTTAAGCGACTGGCCTGTGCGTTGATCCGCCACAAGTTATCTCCTATTTCACAACTAGTTCAAGGGCTCCCGATTGCTCCTTTCCTCATGAAGCAAACAAGGGTTTTCTCAGTTTGCGCCAGATGTTCCTAATGCATTACTCCTAAACAACCTGCTGTTTGCTGCCCATAGTGGTCACAGAGCCCGCACTTTACTACCTACAGTCTCACCCATTCCCCAGCATCAAGAAATGGGGCATTAGCTAGCTCCAGCACCAATGGCTGCACTAGCTGTAACAAAATTTTGTGTATTGTTATCATTCGCGAACCCGTGACAAAATCTATCGCTACTTACATATTGTTTGCCTCAAAGGTCTCACCACAAATATAGACCGCTCAAGCTTATAATGCCTCCTAGTTATTCTTTAACCTTAAGGCTGTTCGATGTATTATCAGCAGCTTAAACGCCCTCTACCTGGATTTGTCCCGTTCATTTAGAAAGATCCATGGTTAAAACAACTCGTACGCCTAGCCAGGCTGGGTTGCAGAATGTCGTTGTTGAAAACGTTACGGGCTATAAAGACACCTTTCCTCAGTCTTGGACATCTAGCACGATAAAAAAGGCAAGAGTTAAGAAGTCTATAACAACACTGGCATTCCCTATGCAAAGCAAGTACCCCAGCCTTGATGACTGGGGTACTTGCTTTGGACATGCCTGGGATCAAGGGGATGGCTAATCAGGCACAGCCATTTGTGTTGGGAGCTGATCATAACGGAATCAGGGTATTAATTTTTTTCATGCCTCTGGTAGGAGGCAAAGCATAGCCAATCTGGCTATTGTATTTTTCGGGACTATTTCTCGTTTGAACTGTCAGACACCCCAACACTAGCAAAACAAGAGCTTATACAGGCCATGCCACAACACCCACAGAATATTAAAAGTAAATACCTGGGCCCAGTAGCACCGCCAGCAGTAGAACAGCCTGCCTATCTGTTAACCAAAAGGTTAAACAAACTCTACCGGGCATATCTACTAAACGAGATTAGCGATCGCGATTTCTCCAACAAGGTTGATAAGTTGATTGGTCGAAAGCCTTAGTACCGAATTGGATAGCTCGTACTGTAAGAGGATTCAACTGCCTCAACTGCTCTTGTGCCAGTGAACAATTTAATGGGCGCCAGAACAGTAATAGCGAGTATCCCTGCTAAGCTAAATCCTACCGACCAGGCTGCGCCTTCGAGCTTCTCTGTCCAACTCAGGTAGTTATTTTCACTTGGGATAGCCTGGTAGATGCAAGCATTGTCTAGTACAGCTTGAGCTTCAGTTTTTGTAATGCTTTGGGTGATCATGGGGTTACCTCTGATGATGCTGGGGGCCAGGCGTTCTGAGTAGTTATGCACCTAGCTCGTATTTACACTATGAATGCTGCAAGTAATGGACACATCAGGTAGAACACTGAAAACGCCTGCTGCCCTACGCTTCCAATCTCATTAGTTCTACGGCTTTCCATCCCTTCTAAACCAAGCCCTTAAGCCTGTTTCCGGTGAATGCCGATGGTAGGCCCGCCCATAGCTTGCGCTCGTGATAGGTTGCCGTCATAACACCGCTTAAGCCACCACAAACGCCGATCAGGCTGTTTCGAACCAGTTAGCTTCCTAGACCTTCAGCTAGTGAGGTGGTTTGTGTATCGTACTCACCAACTCCAATCACAGCAATCACTATGTTGCGGCACCCTTGCGACATAGTCACAGCAGTCTGAAGACATCTACCAATACTGCATTCTCCTCTATTCTGTTGGCGTCCGCGGAATCATAAACCACTAAAAGTGAGTTGGGCTCGCCCAGACAGGGAAACAATGACAGTCCCTCAGCGCGATCGCAGCCTCTGGCAAAGGGGAGATCAAATACGGCGTTTAACCGGCCTGAGTCTTGCCCAAACAAGGTATCTCCCTCTAGATCTAAGGCACCCTTGAGACGAAAGACTCGCATCGCGCCTTCCAACGTCATTGTCGGTCCGGCTAGAATAATCAGATCCTCTCCATCTAAACAAAGTTCACGCACTCCCAGACCATCTAGGTCCACAAAATGTTTTTTATAAAGTTGTCCGGCTTCGCCAATTTCTTTCAAAGTTAAGGTGCCGGGCTGGGTCTCCCTCACTTCGATCTCCAAAATAATCGCCCAACCCCGCAGCACAGGGCCACGCAGGCCTAGGAATACCCGGTCACCATGAACTGCCAAACCCTCAATATCGAAGCCATTTTCTTTTGAAGGCAGGGAGGCCGCAATAAATGGCCCCAAATGTTCATCGTCTTTCAGTGCCTCGATCAACAAATTACTCTGTTCTGATTTTTGTAAACAGGCAGCGGTGAGCTCTGTGTCTGGATCATCAGGATGGGAGCAGAACTTGAAGAGTTCGCCATTAACCACCGGAATTCGCGCTAACAGGTAGCGATTGAGCTCGGTTTTAACTTCCGACAGTCTGCGAATATCCTTCTCAGGGTCTTTACCTTTGGCTCTTTTCCGCTTGGTGCTATGGGACCCCGTCAACCAAAGATAGTGATTGTCATTGTCAATACCCTCAATGTCGATTTCGTCTTCCTGATTAAACAGGTCGACAAAGTCTGCGATCGCAAACTGCTGGTGGTTGCCATAAATATAAGGCTCAATGGGTGAAAGACGCTCCACACCTAGCAATTCATCTGAACCTATCCACAGGCTGCCATCGGGGGTTAGCGCAACAGCCGATAGCTGTTTTAGTAGATCACTCGATGTATTATCGAAGCGCAACAGCACCCGGCTGAGCAAAAAACCTTCTGGCATGGCTGCTGAACTCCTACACTTAGAGGGAACTATACCCAGCATATACCACCGCTACCGGCTACCAGGACAAGTACTTTAAGTGTGGGTTGAGAAATCCGGTGGTTTTCTGCCAGGCATCGGCGGCTGCCTTGGTTTTGAGTATCAAGCATAGCCATAGCTGAATTCTAGCTCTCAAGTTAGAGAAACACTTTCTTGCAGCAATCGGGCAGACTTCCACTCTAAGGCTAACCACGCCATGAACAGTGCTCTGCTCGTTATCAATCAAGATCATGCTTGGATCGCAGAGTAGCACAGGTAGAACCAATTGTTTCTGCTAGTGCCTATTGGTTGAGTTTTATCTCAATTTGGAAAAGGTCAAGCGTAGTAAGAATAAATTCAAATGAAAGGGCAATCTGTACGGCCCTACTGGTATACCTACTAGTTGGAATGGCAAGAAACTCATACCAATTTAAACAGCGTTGAGGGCAGATAGAGCATCCAAAATGAAGGGGTAAGCTGTGATGGAAGCAATCACTTGAGGAGTTAACTCAGCCAGAAGTTGATCGACTCGGGTTTGGAGTTGAGCCAAGGTGTTGAATGAGGCCCATTTAAGATGTGCCTTGAGATGCTGCCACAATCGCTCAATGGGATTTACCTCTGGGCAGTAGGGCGGCTGAAACAGCAGAATGATATTGTCTGGCACCACTAAATCCTTGCCTTTGTGAAACCGGCCATTATCAACCTGAAGAATGTTGAGACTATCTGGATAAGCCCGAGAGAACTCGTCCAAGAAGCGCTGATAGCACTCGGTATCGACATGAGAAAACTGCAGGAAGAAGGACTCTCCTGTTGCCGGTTCAACCGTTCCATAAAGCCAGAAGGCCTTGAACAACCACTGCCACTGTCCAATCGGCTTGACCCCACAAGCAGTAATCAATCTGCCGATAAGCGTATGCAGTCCAAAGCGACTCTCATCCTGAGCAAAGTAACGTAGGGGGCGTTGGTCTTGCCGCACTTGGCAGGCGTACTGGCTCAGCAAATTGACGTCGTCTGCAAGGTTTGCTTAAAATCCTCTCGCTGCTGGCTGTCTTGCTGATAATGTTGAGGACGAGCCACTTTCAGTTTGGCTCTGAGCCGGTAGCGCGTCATCTGATAGACCGCAGGATACTCTGCTTCTATCCCCAGGCTCTGGGCCAACCACTGCTGCACCGCTCCATAGCTTTGAAATCCATGCTCAGGCTCCTGTAATCGTTTGGCTAGGGCATCTTCTGCCCATTGCGGAATCACCCGCACCCCTCCAGGCGATTTCTTGAGGTTCAACATCGCTTCAATTCCACCGTCTCGGTACATCGATAACCAAGTTTGCAGGGTGTTGCGATGTTTCCCTATGGCTTTAGCAATGGCACTGATGCTGGGTGGATGTTCCTGTTTTAGCCAGTAGAGCACTTGTAATCGTTCTTTGGCTGTTGGCGTTTTTGCTTGACGCAACTGTTGGGCTAAATCTTCCAAACTTTCCTTGACTTCAGCAGAGGTAATGCCAGCCATCGGTAGAGCCTTTAGTCACTCTTTTTAGCTTAGTCTATCTGCCCAATACTCAATTTGAATTGGTATTACTTGTGACCCATGACAACCGCATTCTAGATCTTGCCGATCGCATTATCTATATGGAAGACGGGTATTTGGTGAATCATTCCGACTTTTCTGCTACCGTTCAATAGATTTTTCAGTTCGGAGACGATGGATGGCTATGATTTAGCAGCCCAACCATTCAAATGCAGCGGACAGTCAGAGTTGCTAGTGCTGAGTTCGAGCTTGTCTGCTGCCGCTGATTTGAGCCGTTAGGAGCCTTAGCCCTTAGTTGGGGCAGTGTTGTACCAAGTTGCTTGGCAGGACTATGAAGGCTGGTTTGAGCCGCAATACGTTGAACTCGTGTTGCCACAATGCATCTGAAAGTTTTTGTGACTTTTTGCAAGCTCAGGGTCCAGTAAGCTTGGTCGTTCGACTGCCTGGGTTGGAGGTTGTGGCAGTTCTTGAATCTTATTTGTCAGTGTTTGGGCTGAATTACCTTCAAGCTATTGCGGAGTTAGTATTTTAGAAGTTTTGGTTGGTGCGTTCGACGCTAAATCAATCAAGTAGTGGTCTTTGAGAATAGCAGATGGAAGTTTTTCAAGCTCGTTTGGATCATCTTGAAGCGGTGTCGCAGTTATTTGACCAATATCGCGTTTTTTATCCCCCTTCTATCACTCTCAGAAGGCCAGAGCTCAGAATAACTGCTACATAGAAGTTGTAAGCTTTGTTCTTTTCTGTCACTTCGGAATTGGCGAATGGGTCTAAAACATTACTGCATAAGCATTTTAGCTATTTTGCTTTTCCCAATCTGATAGAAGAGGGATAAACCGAACGGAGACTTTAGTTGAAATGCTGGTTTTTCCACTTAGCGATCGCTGGAGTGATGAACCGCTTTAACTAGTGGTGTCAGCCTTTAGTTCACCTGGAATCTTTGGGTGGCTGGATCGGTAATCGGACCTGAAAGCAGGTATTACCCGGCTGGGAGCTGACGCGAATATCACCTTTGTGGCGTTGCACGACAATTCGACGGGCAATGTCGAGGCCTAAACCGCTGCCTTCCCCTACCCCCTTTGTGGTGAAGAAGGGCTCGAAGATGCGGGACTGAATGTCTGCCGGAATGCCGGAGCCCGTATCAGCAATTTCGACTAGGACATCAGTAAGATCGCGGGCTGTGCGGATCGTTAGTTCTCCTTGAGCATTCATCGCCGCGATCGCATTGTCGATCAGGTTGGTCCACACTTGGTTCAGTTCGCTGCCGTAGGCACAGATCAGCGGCAAGGTAGGGTCGTACTCGCGCTTGATCGTGATCCCGTGCTTCAGCTTGTGCTGCAGGATTGTCAGCGTGTTCTCTAGCCCCTGGTGGAGGTCCATTTCCTGGAGAGGGGCTTGATCCATATAGGAGTATGCTTTAATCGCCCTGACAAGTTCAGAGATCCGCGCTGTGCTCTGTTCCACCTCCTGCACTAACCCGGCAACCGTTAAGGTGGCTTCTAACCAGGTGAGGGCCTTTGCTAAATCTTTGGTATTTATTTGCGCCGCTAGTGCGTGTAGGCGATCTTCGTCCACCCCTGCTGCGATCAAGGTGGGGGCCAACTGCCAGCCCTGGTCAATCCCCTGTTGTTCTAACCAGTCGATTAGGGCTTCCTCGCGATCGCTTTGTGCCAAGGGATCAAGAGACGGCCCTTTACAGGCCATTGCTTCTTGTTGCAAGGCTGTAAGCAGCTGCTGCTGGTCGCGAGAAAAGTTCCCCTCCTGAAGGCTAAAGGTGCGCGATTGGGCGTTTCCTACTGCCTCACGCAACTGTTGAGCCGCGCGGCGTCCGGCAGCAGCAGGATTATTTAATTCGTGAGCCAACCCAGCGGAGAGTTTGCCCAAAGCCGCCAGTTTTTCCTGTTGGCGCAGTTGCCCTTCCACCTCTTGCGCCCGTCCTGCCATTGCCGCTAGGATCAGCTGTCCTCCTTCAGAGCATTCGGCAATGATCCGCTGAAAGTCTTCCGGCTTAATCTCTAAAACACGTGCTTTACCGGTTGCTCTAGCCGTGGCGATCGACGGTTGCCCTGTCAGGATTGAAATGTCCCCCGTAAACTGGCCGGGTTCATGGATAGTGAGCAGTTTCTCCTCCGCGCCAACTTTTTTGGTGACCCGGATCTGACCCTCCAGCACCACGTAAAAGTGGTAGGTGGGATCGCCTTGGGCAAAAATGATATCCCCCGCTGCCAGCTCAACTTCCCGCCCCTGTTCCGCTAACTGTTGCAATTGTGCCTCGGACAACTTGGGAAACAGGGTGATTTGGTTGGGGTCATGGAGCATAATTACACCTTACTGAGATATCAATGACGGATAGCCGAGACCCTTAGTAATCTCCGCTAGAAGCTATTCCCACTTCCTTTCTGCAAATCAAGCATGACTGGGATAGCGCAGGCGGCTGCTACTAGCGCCATCAGCCCCACCGGCAACAAGTTTTCTCCTATAATCACGAGAGCCAAGACGAATGCTGCTGCCCCCAGGCGATACAGCGCTAAAACCTTGCGACAGATTTTTCCCAGCGTACAGGTAATCAGGTGAATAGCAGCTAGGGTTAGCAGGCATAAGGCGATGGGGCCACAGAGTAGCCACCGTTCTGTCAGGGGTAAACCTACGCCTGAATCACTTAACACTAGATGCTCGACACCCACCCCGGTAGCAGCTAGCCCAATTACCAGGGGTAGATGGCTATAAGTCCAGAGCAAGCCGATCCTAAAGCGTCCGGCGCGAGCTGTTTTCAAGGGAGAGTTATCCACACTGTCGAAGTAAATCCACCACAAGCTAAAGGCAATGCTTAGTCCCAGTAACGCTTCCAAAGCTGGATAAACCTCCCATTGCTCCTCGGAAACTCCTCTAACCACCCCTAAGATTGACTCACCTAAGACAATGATCGTAAATAGCCCTAAGCGCTCTGGTATATGGGATAAGTGAGGGGGAAACTGGATATGGAGTTTACCCACCAGCCAGGGTGTTGTTAAGTCCACCACCATCCCCAAGGCCCAAAACCCATAGCGCCACGGAACTGGGACCAGAACCGACACCAGCCACAGTCCAGCTGCCAGGGTAAAACCAAGGGCAAAGCGAGTGGTCAGAGGCCGCGCAATCGGGATGTAATATCCGGCGCGCAGGTACTCAAAGATCGTCACAGACCGGATCGCTACATAGGAGAGGGCAAAACCAATAGAGCTTTCTCCTATGCCATGATGAACATTCACCGCCAGGACGACAATCCCAGCCATCTGCGCCAGCGTCAGCAGTCGGTGGCCTAAGTCGTGATCGCAGTCAAACCGAGTGTTATAAAAGGTGGCGCCGATCCAGGACCACCAAACGGGTATAAATAGAGAAACAAAGATCAGGAAGCCTGAAAGAGACGCCTCTTTGCTGAGGCTGTGAGCCAGCTCAGCGATCGCTGCAACAAAAACCAAGTCATAAAAGAGTTCCAGCCAGGTGGCATGGCGGTGCTCTTCAAGAGTGCCACCCACTCTCAACTGGGGAGGTTGCCACACACTTTTGATCATCTTGATAGCGCTCCAAGGTCTGAGTTAAGACAGGGTACTTTTACCCTGCTGTGATTGAAACGATTAAACATAGCTTTTGTCGATATAGCACCAGCGCCAATCTTCTCCCGGTTCAAAGGATTGAATGATTGGATGAGTAGCGCTATGAAAGTGTTTTGTAGCATGCTTGTTCTTTGAGGAATCGCAGCAACCAACATAGCCGCAGGTTTGACAGATTCGTAGATGCACCCAGGTATCCCCCAAGGCTAGGCATTCCTCACAGCCTGTGGCACTCGGTGTTACTTCATGGATCAGATTTAGATGACTACACTTAGAATTCATCGGCCTCTCCTCGGTAATTGTTTGCGTCAGGTTAATGGGTAGGCGCACCTGGAAGTGGGTGTCTCCTGGCTGAGAAAAAACCTGGATGTCACCTCTGTGCATCCCTACCACAACGCGGTAACTGGTTGCCAGGCCTAACCCCGTACCCTCTCCCACCCCCTTGGTCGTGAAGAATGGCTCGAAAATGCGAGACTGATTTGCGGGGGAAATACCGGGTCCATTGTCGGCAATCTCAACCAGAACATCTTCGTTCTGCCGCCAGGTCCGAATCCATATCCGCCCTTCACCTTGCATCGCGTCAATGGCGTTGTCGATCAGGTTGGTCCACACCTGGTTGAGTTCATTGCCGTAGGTACAGATGGCAGGCAGGCGGCGATCGTACTCACGAATTACTTCTATCTTCTGTAGTTTGTACCCCAGGATGGTCAGAGTACTTTCCAGACCCTCATGGACATCTGCTTCTTGCAGGGGAGCTTGATCTAGGTAGGTACTTTCCTTGATCGCCTTGACCAGTTCAGCAATCCGGATACTGCCCTGCTTGATCTCTGCCAACAAGGCTTTGCTTACAAGCGTTGCCTCCAGCCAGAGCAGCACGTTACTGAGGAAGCCGGCGGGAATATGATCTGCCACCGTATCCAGCCAACCTGTTTCTAGTCCAGCCCCTACAAAGGTGGGAGCCAATTTCCAGCCATCCACTATTCCATGGGCAGCTAGCCAGTCGCTGAGTTCATCCTCGCGATCGCTGGCGCTCAGAGGGTCAAGCTGGAGTGCTAGAGAGCGTTCGATGACCGGATGCAGCAGGTTGGTTAAAACCTGGCGTTGCTCAGCACTCAGCAACTGCATCTTTAAGGCCAATGAGGGCAGAACTTGCATCGTTTCCTGCAAATTCCTGGCGCTGCGACGGATCGCGGCGGCAGGATTATTGAATTCATGAGCCAGTCCTGCTGCCAAGGTGCCTAAGGAAACTAGCTTTTGCTGCTGTTGAGATACCGACTGAAAAATTTGCATCCGCTCTGCCATCAGTCGTAAAATCGCCTGAGAAATGACCGGGCAGCCTGTGACCATTCGCCAGAAGCAGTCTTTACTTAACTGAAGGAGATGGGTTGGAGCTAAGGCGCGCACGCTGACAAAGTACGGTACCCCCAAGAGGATGGGGATTTCTCCTAAGTAAGTTCCCCCCTCAAAAGTATTGACCATTGCTTCTTGATCGGCCAGCTTTTTGGTTAGCCGCACCGTCCCCTCAAGTAGTATGTACCAGTAGTCTGCAGGCTCTCCTTCCTTGACCAACCTTTCCCCCACAGCCAGCCAGCGCTCTTTACCCTGCGCTGTGACCCAACTCAATTCTTGATCTGGTATGTTGGCAAACAGCGACACTTGGCGCAGAGCTTCAAGTATCATGACCCTTTTAGCATCAGTGTTTTGGGCATTAGTCATTGGATTTGAGCGATCGGTAGTCGTACCTGAAAGCGCGTATCTCCCGGTTGCGAAAAGACCTGGATGTCTCCCTGATGCTTTCCCACAACGGTGCGGTAACTAGTCACCAGTCCCAGCCCTGTTCCCTGGCCAACCTCTTTGGTGGTAAAAAAAGGTTCAAAGATCCGGGGCTGGATCTCCGGCGGAATACCATGTCCGTTGTCAGCAATCTCAACAAAGAGCTGATCTCCTTCACGCCAAGTCCGCAGCCAAAGGTTTCCCTGTCCTTCTACAGCAGCGATCGCATTGTCAATTAGGTTGGTCCAGACCTGGTTCAGCTCGCTGCCGTAGGCACTGATCCGCGGCAAAGTGTGATCAAACTCGCGAGTGACCACCACACTTTTCAGTTTATGCCTCAGAATTTTTAGGGTATTGTTCAGGCCCTCATGCACATTTACTTCCTGCAGCGGTGCTTGGTCCATGTAGGAGTACTCTTTGATGGCGTTAACCAACTCGGAGATGTGCGCTGCGTTTTGTTCAACCTGATCTAGTAGCCCTACCCCTTGCCAAGCTGCACCTGTAGCTAGCTGCAATTCTGGTTGGAGCGCAGAAGATACCAATCCTTGCCAGATCTCCTCCAACTGCTTCGTCTCTTGAAGCACTGCGGTAGTGGGGTGATTCAGCTCATGGGCAAGATCTGCAGCCAACGCACCCAGTTCAATTAGTTTTTCCCGCTGTTGGGACATTGATTGTAGCTGTTGCACGCGCTCTGCCGTCGTCCGCAAAATTGCGGTGGCAACTGGCGGCATGATTGACAGCATTTGCCAAAAAGTTTCTTTGCTTAATTCCAAGACATGACAAGCACTCAGCGCTCGCCCGCTGGCCCAGTAATAGGGAGTGCCCATTAAGATCGGCAACTCACCAAACAGGCTTTTCGGCCCATAGGTTGCTAAGACTAGCTCTCGGTTCCCTACCTGCTCTGTTACTCGCACCTCCCCTGTGAGCATCACAAACACATGCTCCGCCAGATCGCCTTCTCGACGGTGAAACTCCCCTGGCTGCAGCCAAACCTCGGTGCCTTGTTCAGCTAACCATTGCAACTGCTCATCTGATAGTTCGGCGAACAACGGGACCTGGCGCAGTGCGTCAATGGTGACCATGACTACACCTTGCTAAGGTACTGGTGGATGAACTGCACGGCGATCGCGCCTTCACCGACTCCAGAAGCAACCCGCTTCACCGAGCCATAGCGCACATCCCCCGCCACAAAAATACCAGGGACATTGGTTTCCAGCAAAAAAGGAGCTCGCTCCAGGGTCCAGCCTTTGGGGGGCTTACCATCCCGCAGTAAATCTGGTCCGGCAAGCACAAAACCTCGCTTATCGCGCTGGACAACCCCATCTAACCAATCCGTGTAGGGCGTCGCCCCAATAAAGATAAACAAGGAAGTTGCTGCTACAGTTTGCTTTTCCCCGCTAGTGGCATCCAAAATAGTGATGGCTGACAGGCTGGTCTCCCCTTTAGCCTCCACAACACTGGAGTTGAGTTGCACTCTGATATTGTCCATCGCCCCAATCTGGTCCACTAGGTACTGGGACATCCCTTTCTGCAGCGAGTCACCCCGCACCAGCATGGTCACTTGGTGAGCAAACTTAGCGAAGTACATCGCTGCTTGGCCGGCAGAGTTTGCCCCTCCCACGATGTAAACATCTTCTCCCTGACACGCTAAGGCTTCTGTTTGGGCAGCACCATAGTACACTCCTGCTCCAGTTAGCTCCTCTAGACCGGGTACATTTAGCTTCCGCCACGCCACTCCTGTCGCAATCAGCAGAGCATGGCAGCTAATCTCGCCCCCATCTGCTAGTTTGACGATCCGGTAGGGGTCTTCTACCCGTACCCCTGTCACCTCTTGCGGGGTAAGTATCTCCACGCCAAACCGCCGTGCTTGCGTCACAGCCCGCCGTGCCAGGTCAGACCCACTCAAGCCGACGGGAAAGCCCAAGTAATTCTCAATCCGTGAACTTGACCCTGCTTGTCCTCCTGGAGCTTCGCGTTCAATCATCACCGTCTCCAGTCCTTCAGAGGCTCCATAGACAGCCGCAGCCAGGCCAGAAGGACCACCCCCTACAATGACTAGGTCATAGAAGGGGCGCTCCGCCTGCGTCTTGAGGCCAATCTTCTGTGCAATCTGGACATTCGATGGCTGTTCTAAGCGCTCCCCATCCGGCAGCAGGACCAAGGGCAGCAGTGGCATTCTTTGCGGATTAGCATAAGAGGCTAGGTGTTGAGCTTCCTCAACCAGTTCAATATCCAGCCACTGGTAGGGTACCTGGTTGCGGGCCAAGAAATCTTTCACTTGATGGGATTGGGGCGACCAGCGGTTACCGATCACGCGAATGCCACCGAAAGGAGGGCGGAAGGAAGAAAGCCAGTCATCAAGTAAGTCATCCAGGACCGGGTATAACCGCTCCTCCGGGGGGTCCCACGGCTTCATCAGGTAGTAGTCGATCTGGACCGTGTTGATCGCCCGGATAGCGGCGTCGGTATCGGCGTAAGCGGTAAGCAAAGCTCGCTTGACGTGCGGAAACACTTCCAGGGCCTGTTCGAGAAACTCCACCCCGCTCATCTGGGGCATCCGCTGGTCCACCAACAGCAGAGCAGCTGTCTCGTCTCGCAGTTTGAGTTGTTTCAAGACGGACAGTGCTGCTGCTCCAGAATCAGCTCGTAGTACCCGGAAGCGATCACCATAAGCCCGCCGCAGGTCACGCGCCACTGCTTGCAGCACTTCTGGGTCATCATCAACGCTGAGAATTACGGGTTTAGCCATCGGATTACCACCTCTTTTTAGGCGCTGCCTGTCTACAGTTGAAGATAGATAACTGCATTATCCGGCTTGAGACCAATACAGGCAATCTGTCAGTAACATCGGCTATACCCCTTGAGTATATTTGTTCTCTTCACTACCTAAAGTACCTCTGTGAACTAAATGGGCAGTACTGACAAGTTAAAAAGCCGAGGTTCAAACTGGATAACGCTTGCCAGAACCTAGTACTCATGATTCTATTGCAACTCGTAGTCATTATGAGTATGATTTAGTAAAGATTAGTTGTCTAAGTGTTCCTGGAAAATTAAGACCTAAGAGCCCTTTTAGGGGTTCAACAAATTTAAAGAAATAAATTATGAACAAACTAGATGGAAAGTACGCCCTGATTACTGGTGCTTCCCAAGGGTTAGGGCGCCAATTAGCGATCGCCTTTGCCCGTGAAGGAGCAGCCGCAATTTCTCTGGTGGCCCGAGGCGGTGAGCAGCTTACCGAAGTTAAAGAGCGCATTTTCGAGGTTGGACCGGCTGTCAGGGTTGTGGCAATTGTTGCTGATCTAACTCACCCAGAAGAGATTGAGCGCGCGATCGCTACAACTCTCAGCGCATTTGACGGTCGATTGGATGTCTTGGTTAACAATGCTTCCAGCATTGGTCCTAGCCCAATGCCTTTTTTGCTGGACTATCCCTTAGAGGACTTCCGTAATGTTCTCAACACCAACTTGATTGCCCCATTTTTACTGATTAAGAAAGCACTTCCCGCGATGATCGAGCAGGGCGGTTCAATCATCAACGTCACTAGTGATGCAGGTATAACGGGCTATCCGGGCTGGGGCGCTTATGGCATCTCCAAGTTCGCCATTGAAGGCATGTCCCAAACCTGGGCGGCAGAGCTAGAAGATAGTGGTGTGCGTGTGAACTGGGTTGACCCCGGAGACATGAACACCGCCATGCACCGGGCAGCAGAACCCGACGCGGATCCAATCCAGTGGGCAGACCCAGCAGAGGTGACTGACGTGTTTCTCTACCTTGCCTCTGATCAATCCCAACACGTACAGGGACAAAGATTTCAGGCCCAGGAAGACAACTGGGGCAGGAACGTCATCGAGATTGCTGCGTGAGAGCCGATATCCTTCAGAGATTTTCTTCAAATAAATCAGAGCTTGAAGGAACCATGCCCAGCTGGCGATAAGCGCTCTGTGCAGTTGTATTTCCCTTGTCTACATAAAGACGAAGGCCACATACGTTAGCTGCTTCAGCTTGAGCACGTAGGTGGGTATAAAGTGTGCGAAAAATACCTTGCTGGCGATGATTGGGTTTGACATAAACATCTTGAATCCACCAGTACCATCCGTTATGCCAATCACTCCACTCAAAGGTAACCAAAGCAGCAGCAACTGCCTCAACTTCTTTTTCAACAACGGTGTAAAACCCTCGGTTGGAGTCATTGAGAACCGCCTGAATACCTCGGGTAAGTCGTTGAGCTTCCAGCTCTTTACCTCTCACCTCTTGAGCAAGGGCTTGGTTGAAGCTCACAAGGGTTTCCAAGTCTTGAAGTTGCGCTAGGCGGATAGTGACACTCATTGCTATAGGCAAGCAAAACATTAACCTTAATAATCCTATGTCTTCTCCCTTTTCCTTTACCTTGCCAGCAGAGCTAGTAGCCAAAGAGCCCCCTGAACGTCGGGGCCTAGCCCGTGACAAGGTGCGACTGATGGTGATTGATCGCACCACTTTCCATGTGGAGCATACACAGTTTAATCACCTGGGCCAGTTCCTACGCTCCGGCGATCTACTGGTCTTTAACAGTAGCCGTACTTTACCTGCCGTCCTGAATGGCTGTGAATCGCCCAAGGGGCCCTGCGTAGAAATCCGCTTAGCGCACCACCTACCGGATGGCTCCTGGCTGGCACTGCTCCTATGCCAGGAGGGTAACCCTTTTGCCTGTGGGCTGCGGCAGGGAATGCAAATCAATTTCGCTCAAGGATTAGTAGGAACGATTATTGCGCAAGACGAGCACATCCCTAGGCTCTGGAAGATCCGCTTCTCGAAATCGGGGGCAGAGTTGATTGATCTGCTCTACCGCTTGGGGCGGCCGATCCGTTACGAGTACGTTTCCGCCCCTTGGGAGCTGGACTACTACCAAACTGTCTATGCGCGAGAACCGGGTTCAGCAGAAATGCCATCGGCGGGACGCGCCTTTTCCTGGCAGTTGCTGTTTACCTTGAAGCGTCAAGGAGTAGAAACGGCCCATATTGTACTGCATACAGGACTTTCATCCTACATGGACGATGAACTAGATGCTCAACACCCTGCCTCCGAGGAGGAATATTTGATCAGCGAGGCAGCCGCCCAGAAGATTAATCAAACCCATCAACGCGGTGGACGAGTGATCGCTGTGGGCACAACCGTAGTGCGGGCTTTGGAATCGATAGCTGACCAAGCGGGAGACGTACAACCAGGACACGGTTATACCCGTTTGCACATCACTACGAGCCATAGACTCAAGGCGGTGGATGGCTTATTAACCGGCTTACACGAACCGGAGGCCAGTCATCTTGATTTGCTTACAGCTTTTCTAAGCGCTCATCAGATTGAGGAGGCCTATACGGAAGCCATCCAACGGGGTTACCTGTGGCACGAGTTTGGCGACCTCAATTTGATTATCTAACCCCCAGCCCTCTGCTTTAGCTGGCAGTTAGATGTTCCCAACTTAAATAAGGCAACCTGGAAGCGGTAGTGCGAATCTGATTGGTTTGAGCAACCAATTGACCGCAAGCATCCCAAGTCCCGCTGATCAGCATCTGACGAATGCCTTCCACCAGAAATACTGGAGCAGAGAAGTCACCACACTGCACCTGCAAGGCTTCTAAACTCACTTGGATTGGCATCTGGGCATCGGCTGCCAATAACGTTTGTAGACGCTTAGTAGTGGCAGGATCAGCGGTGACACAGGGAATACCCATGGCGACACAGTTGCCAAAGAAGATCTCAGCAAAGCTTTCTCCAATAATCGCCTGGATCCCCCATTTGGCGATCGCTTGCGGTGCGTGTTCTCGTGAGGAACCACAACCAAAATTGCCATTGACCACCAGAATGTTCGCTCCCTGGTATTGGGGCTGATCAAAGGGATGCTGTCCTGGGGCTTGGGCGCGATCGTCGGCGAAGACCTGTGCGCCTAAGCCATCAAAGGTAACACAGCGCAAAAACCGGGCGGGAATAATCCGGTCCGTGTCAATATCA
Source organism: uncultured Synechococcales cyanobacterium (assembly GCA_902806435.1). Lineage (GTDB taxonomy): Bacteria > Cyanobacteriota > Cyanobacteriia > Thermosynechococcales > Thermosynechococcaceae > CADCWO01. The sequence goes on from CADCWO010000056.1 coordinate 23,571, forward strand.
TTGCCAACTAGGGGAATACCTCGGCCTGAAACTGCTTTAACTTGACTCACTATTCAATACCCTTTATTTCAATCTAAAGATTAGCAGGCCTTAGGGAAAATTTATTTCCTTACTCATCAGTTGTCAGAACTTTATCCACCATCCGTTTTACCGGTAATTGCTGTTCGAAGTAGGTTCCAAAATACTGAAAGCATTACTGAAGTAAGCAAAATAATCATCAATCCAGCCAAAGCTGAAAAAGGAGCTAATAAGGTTAGCAATAGAAAACCAAGTAGCACCATCATGACGATTGAATTCCTCATCACCGTTTGCTCCGTTTGTCGTTGTACTTATATTTAAACCCAGGCTAAATCCTCAAGTTGAAGCTGACCTCGAACTCCAGCAAGATTTACTAGGTTTACTCCTACTTGAGGAGCGCTGATACCCTGTTGTAGCCCGGGAATACGCTACTCAAATACATCGTAACTAAGATATAATTAGAGTAAGCCTTTTGGCTAAACTAGCCAAAACAATTAAGCCTTTTTAGCCGCTTAGCACTTCAATTAACGGGATTTATCCAATGCCTGTTGAGTTACTTAAACACCAGCCTTCTCCCACTTCTGCGCAACCCGCTACTAGCCTTGAGACGAGAACAGCCGCCGCTATGGAACAGCAAATTAATGGCCTGTCCCAAGATTCAAACTTAGACAACTACATTGCTGATCTTGAAGATCTAGCTCACCTTATTTACCGCTACATCGATCTACGCGATCGCGCTGAGCCAGGTAACTTAGAGACTGCAACTGATCCAGCAAGACTACTACAGCGAATCACCAGTAACGTTAAAAACTTGGCCGTTCTCTATACCGATTGTCTTGGTGAGGCTTTCAGCCAGTTCCTGCAAACCCAGCAGGAGGTTAAAGCTCAGCTTAACCAGTATCCTGAGGAGATTGCCGAGCTGCAACGCCAAGTTTTACACGCCGATCAGCAAATTCGGCAACTCAACCAAAACCTAGCTACCTTAACCACAGCCATTGACCAACAAGTTGCCTTTGACGCTTCACTCAAAAATGAGGCCCAACGTAAAGCAAGACGAATGGCGTTGATGGAAGCCAATCAAGACTATGTTATGGCTGCAAACACTTTGAAAACGCTCCAAGATAACCGGGAGGAACTCTTAATCAAGTTGCAATTTCTGCGGAGCCGCTTCTCAGTCCTGAAGCTTCACATGCGCGAGGCGATCGCTCGCCAAGAACTAGCGATCATCGACGCTGCATAAAATCAAAAACCTACGCATACATGCAATAATATGTTGCGTAGGTACGAGTTAATATTATGGTTGGTAAGCCTAAGCCGGTAGTTGCCGAGTCAGCGTTACAAAAGGTGTTGTTAGAAAGACAAAATCAACTGGGCTGGACAAACTACCGTCTGGCCGTGGAGTACGGGAAATTGTTTCACCCAGAATTACCAGCGCGATCGCTGGCAACCAAGTACCAAACTACCGTTAATCAAGTACTGGAAAATCCTGATACTTGCTACTTTGTAACTGTCCAGAATGTCCTCAAAGCAATGCAAGGCAATTTAGCGGTTCAGTTTACTAGTATTCAGGAAGTAAAGTTGGGCTGAGCGCTCAGCCCCCAAACCTATCAAGCCGCGTTTCCAAAATCATCTGGTGATTTCTTGGAAATCTAATTATTTTCCGCCAGGAGATAGAGCATAGCTGCTGAATTGATCTGAGACGCTAAGAAGTACATTAAAGTTCAATCACTGTTGCTGGATTATGCGTGGGATCAATCAAATTAAGACGGCGGCTCTGTTGGGGTTGCTCAGTGGGCTACTAGTGTTGGGTGCTTATTACTTAGTTGGTGATGAGTCAGGCCTCTATATTGGTTTGGCTCTAGCGGCCTTTACGAGCTTAGGTTCTTGGTATGCTTCCGATCAAGCTGCCTTGGCTGCTTATCGGGCTCAACCCCTTCAACGGCAGGAAGCCCCGGAACTCTACGATATCGTTGCTAGCCTGAGCGAGCGTGCCGGGATTCCTGTACCCAAGGTGTTTCTAGTACCGACTAAATCACCCAACGCTTTTGCCACAGGCCGCGATCCAGACCATTCAGCGGTGGCCGTTACCGAAGGCATTATTGAATTGTTGTCACGGGAGGAGCTTGAGAGTGTCCTAGCCCACGAACTGACGCACATTCGCAATCGTGATACCCTGACTCAGGCTGTTGCTGGCACGGTGGCCGGGGCAATTACCTATATTGGGCGGATTCTGAGCTTTGGCGCCCTCTACGGTCCTGTAACCCGTGACCGTCGCCAAGGGCCTAACCCCTTTGGAGTGTTGTTTCTAATCGTGCTGGCTCCGCTAGCGGCAGCATTAATCCAGTTTGCAATCTCCCGAACGCGAGAGTTCTCTGCTGACCTGGGTTCAGCTGAAATTACAGGTAATCCCCTTGCCCTTGCCAGTGCTTTAGAGAAACTAGAGACAGTAGGCCACCAGATCCCAATGAATGGCAACCCAGCCATGTCTCCTCTGTTGATTGTTAATCCCCTCAGCACCAAAGGTTTACAATCTTTATTTCGCACCCATCCGCCTACGGAAGAACGTATTCGCCGACTTTTAGAGTTAGCTCAGCAAAAACAGCAAACAGCCTTGAGTGCTGCCTAGCCTCTAAACAACATAGAATCGGCTACTTTTACGATTCCCCAGCAACTAAATTGGGGTGATATATCTTTCAAAGAGGCTACCGCCTGTTCCTGAGCCTCAATGGTGCGGAGGCAGTTGAGAGGTAAGCGTAACCGAGTTGAGCTAAGCCGCATTTGTGTCTACTGCCTTAATTGCTTGTTCTAAGGTTTCTCGGCTTAACAAACCTGGCAAAATGTATTTACCAATCATGAACGTTGGAACTGAAGTGATGTTGAGGTCTACGTAAGCGTGTCTTAATGCTTGCTGGTAAGCTTCTTTATACCTTCGTATTTCTAGAGCTTGCTTAAACTCTTTTTGCTCCAGTCCAATTTCTGCGGCTAATTTTGTCAGGACGTCGATTTGAGCAATATCCTGATCCTGTTGGAAGAATACCCGTAGCAGCCGATCATTAGTATTGATCAGCTTTGTTATGCTCCCTGGCCTACTGGTAGCCCTCAAACGCAAGATAGGTATGTGGCTGAGATGATACAGTTGGTAGCTTGGGATCGGCACCCATTTTCTTGGCCAGCGGATAAACAAAATCTCTCTACACCTGCTGAAGATAATCCCCTTCAGGCTTTAGCGTTGGCTGTGGGTAGGGCCGAAGCTCAAAGGGCATCCACCTCCACCTCAACATTCTTTCCCGTAATTGCTGCTCGTAGAGGGCCTTCGGCTAGAAGCAGTAGGGGCATACATAGTCGGAGAAGACTTTGATCTTGACACTCATAAATCCCTATGTTTAGGTACTTCGATCATAACTAGAAGCAACGCCCAGCTTGCCGGATAAGCGTCAACGGGTATTAAGTGGTCAAATAAGAGAGAAGCTCTTGTTTACTGAGATAATGGGTGGGTAGCTTACCTTAAGAGTAAGCAACATCCTTATTTGATCGAGATTCATGCAGACCTATTACTACGTCCTGGGAAGCCAGCACTTTTTGCTAGTCGAAGAACCCTTGGAGGAGGTGCTTAAGGAACGTCAGCGGCACTACCAAGAATCAGCAAAAGCAATTGACTTTTGGCTGGTCAGCCAGCCTGCTTTTCTAGAAGCCCCGGAGATGAGTTCAATCAAGGCAAAGTGCCCTCAGCCCGCAGCAGCTGTGATTTCAACCAATCGCCAATTTGTGGAATACCTGAAGCTACGGCTGGAATATGTTTTAACTGGAGAGTTTTCCGCCCCTACTGATTCAATTCCTGAACCCCTAGCCTCTTTAGTGAACGCTCAATAAATGTGAATGTGTAAGATTACGCTATTCCGGCTAGCCATGAAATCGCAATACCCAAAGCGGAACCGGCTAGGACTTGGACTGGTGTGTGCCCCAATAACTCTTTGAGGCGATCTTCATTGAATTCATTACCTTCTTTTTGAAAAAATTCGTCAATGATTTGGTTGAGGATACGGGCCTGCTTACCAGCTGCCTGGCGTACGCCTGCCGCATCATACATGACAATAAACGCGAAAATTAGGGCGATCGCAAACTCTATACTGCTCCATCCGGTTGATTGGCCTACTCCCGTTGCTAACGCTGTAACTAAAGCGGAATGGGAACTTGGCATTCCCCCCGTTGCTACTAGCACCCGCAGGTCAATCTTATGATCTTTAGCAAAACCAATACCCAACTTTAGGATCTGAGCAATCAGGCTAGCTGTGAGCGCAACTAGCAACACCCGATTGTAGATAATGTCACCAAAGTCCTGCATGTTTGTTGGCTGTAGCTGAAAAAACAGTTCAGTTCCGTGTCTCTTGGCAAAAATTGATTAATCTTAGTGAGTTCTGGCAAGGATGAAATCAGCGATCGCAATCAATGGTCTTGCCTTGTCTCCAAAAATTGCTAGCTCAGCCTTGGCTGCATCAATCAAACTTTGGGCCTGCCGCTTTGATTCTTCAATTCCCCAGATACTAGGATAAGTAGCTTTCTGAGCTTGTAAGTCTTTGCCCGCAGTTTTTCCTAGTTCTGCCTTGGTGGCGGTGATGTCCAAAACATCATCCACAATTTGAAAAGCGAGACCGATATTCCGAGCATACTGAGACAACCGCTGTAAGGTTGTTTCTGGGGCACTAGCTAGCAGGGCACCAGAAAGGACAGAAGCTTCCAGAAGTGCCCCAGTTTTATGGGTGTGAATAAAATTCAGAATCTCCACAGTCGGGTTTTCAGTTCCCTCAGATTCAAGATCTACAACTTGCCCTCCCACGAGGCCTGTAGCAGCAACGGCATGACCCAACCGCGCTACAACTTTCAGCAGTTGTGACGCTGGAACATGCTGGGTTTTTATTGCTACAAACTCAAAAGCATAAGCGAGCAGTCCATCTCCAGCCAAAATCGCAATATCTTCACCAAACACTTTGTGGTTGGTCAGCTTGCCACGTCGGTAGTCGTCATTATCCATCGCCGGCAGGTCATCGTGGATCAACGACATAGTATGGATCATCTCTAAGGCGCAGGCGGTTGGCAAAGCCATTTCTACGGTACCACCAGCTAATTCACAGGTAGCAAGACAAAGAATAGGGCGTAGTCGCTTGCCCCCTGCCAGGACAGAATACCGCATGGCCTGATAAATTTTCTCCGGGTGCCCTATGGGAATTGACTGTTCCAAAGCTGTCTCCACCTGAGTTCGCCGCTCAGCTAGATAAGTCATCAAATCAAACTGGGCTGGCTCGGAGCCCACCGGTAAAGGGGTATGGGGCACGCTGTTGGTTGATATCATTGCTTGATCCTTATGATCTTCATGTCAGTTTTTTGCTACCGTCCGGTTCAAGGCCCTGCTGGTCCTAAGGCAGCTCAATCAGTCACAGGCTCCAGTTGAAGGCTCAATAGAGTGGCTAGCAGTTTGAGTCGCAATTGAACTATGTCATTAATTTTAGGATGCTTTATGACGTTGACTGAAGCTCCATAATGTATTGTCTAGCAGCATTGCTACCGTCATTGGCCCCACACCGCCCGGTACAGGGGTAACAAACTGGGCGACAGATTGCACTGCATTGAAGTCAACATCTCCAACCAAGCGACTACCCGTGCTATCCTCAACCCGGCTGATCCCAACATCAACAACAACAGCTTTCGGTTTTACCATCTCAGCGCTCACGAGTCCAGGACGACCTGTGGCAGCAATTAAAATGTCGGCAGTGCGGGCGATCGCGCTCAAGTCATGGGATTGGGAGTGGGCAATAGTCACCGTGGAACCGGCTGCTAGCAGCATCAAAGCTAGAGGCTTACCGACTAAAATACTGCGGCCAATCACCACCGCCTGCTTCCCCACTAGCGGAATCTGGTATTCCTGCAACAGCCGCATCACCCCAGCTGGCGTACAACTGTGTAGTCCTGGCTCCCCCCGCAGCAGGCGCCCCAAGTTTAATGGATGCAAGCCATCCACATCTTTATCTGGGTCAATCTCATACAGTAGTGCATTAGCATCCAAGTGATCAGGCAACGGTAACTGGACCAAGATGCCATCAACCTGCTGATCTTGGTTAAGAGCTGCAATGACCTGGGATAGTTCTGATTGTGAGGTATTGGTGGGAAACCTCTGTCCAAATGAGGCAATGCCCACTTTTTGACAGGCACGCTCTTTTCCCCTGACATAGGCAGCACTGGCAGGATTGTCACCGACCATTAACACGGCCAAACCGGGGGCTCGCCCAAATTGAGACTGGAGGGTTTGAATTCGGGTAGCCAGCTCAGCTTGAATTTTGTGGGCCAGTGCCTTACCGTCCAAGAGAGAGGCAACTGGAGTAGGTATCCGGTTCAAAACAACCCCCTCCTGTCTAGGAATAAACTCTGTTTTGATTGTACCGGGCATCGGCTTGCTACAATCGCCAGGTGCTCAAACAAACCCCAGGGTTGGCAACCCATCTCATATCAAGTCCAGTGGATCGCTTATCCTATAACTGCTTTACGAAAAATTGCCGTTTTCCAAATCTTGGCAATTCTAGTTGTAGTGGTTTCAGCGGATTTGATATCAGGAAGGAGAATCGAATGACATCAGAATTTTCAGTTGGCGATCGCGTCCGAGTGATCGCCTTACCTGCCTACGTGAAAACGGCTGAGCCAATGCCAATGCTGCGCCCACCAAGTGTCATTCGCCTGGGGGAAGAAGGCACTGTGCTGGCTCGGCAACCAGGATCTTGGAGTGTGCGCCTGGAAACAGGCGCTTATTTACTAGACGGCCAGTTTTTAGAGCTGGTGACAGCAAGCACAACAGACGAAGAAGATCCAGAAGCAACCTCTACTGTACAGGCCGAGCCACAAGCTGATGCTTCTGAAGCCCTTAAGCTCCCCCCGCAAGAATAAACTTCATCTAGTAGCCTACTGTTTAGAGACTGTTTGTAAATGTATATGAAGGAGAAGTTGATTGCGTTAACGGATGAGTGATACCTAAAAAAGTCAATGAATACGGTTTCAGACGATGAGTCTACCCTACTACGACAGTGACCTCACCGATGAGGAATGGCAACGGATTGAACCATTATTGCCGCCGGCAAAACCAGTCGGCAAAGATCGAGAAGTGGACTTGCGAGACGTGTTGAACGCGATTTTCTATCGTGCGGACAACGGAACCAAATGGCGCGCCCTGCCAAGTGATTTTCCCGCATGGCAAACGGTGTATGGGTACTTCCGATTGTGGGTGCGCTTGGGGGTATGGGAGCAGATTAACCTGGCTTTGGTGAGACAGGTGCGAGTGAGTCAAGGGCGCGATGCCGAGCCAAGTCTGGCAATCATCGATAGTCAGTCGGTTAAGCTCGGACAAAAAGGGGTGAGGAACACGGCTTTGATGGCAACAAAAAGGTGAAAGGACGCAAACGTCATATTGTGACTGATGTGCTGGGACTGGTGTTAGGCTGTTACGTCACCTCTGCCAATATGGCTGATGTCAAAGCGGCTCCTGCGGTCTTGATTTGGGTGCTTGAGATGTTTAAGCGGCTGATCAAAGTGCTAACAGACCAAGGCTATCAGGGTGCTTTAGGAGCATTGATTAGGACCTTCTTTGCCCAGCAACAGCGACAGGTCGAAGTTGAGATTAGCCAGCGTCCAACCGAGGCTAAAGGCTTTCAAGTCGAACCCAAACGCTGGATTGTCGAACGCACTTGGGCGTGGTTAGACAATGCCCGAAGCCTAACTCGGGACTATGAGCGGTTGCCCGAAAATCACGAAGGGATGATTTATGTCGTCATGATTCGATTAATGCTCCGGCGGCTCGCTAAAAATCGTCGAACGTGGCAAGCAAAACCCACTTAACCAACGTTTACAAACACTTTCTAAGCCCTGAGGTTGACTGAACTCTAAGCCTAAAGTGGGGAGTAAACTCCTGACGTATCCAGGAGACTAAGAGGATAGCTACCTTTAATGCTCATGAGAGACCAGTCAAGATGACGGTTCACCCTGCTTCCTACTGTAAGCGCTGCCGATATTATCACGGGGCGGATCATATCGTCTGTGGATTGCACCCTTATGGCCCAAACAGTAAAACCTGTAGTGATTATGCCTCAAAACCATGTTGGCTAAACCCGCTCCGCAGAAGTGCTTGGAATAGCCGCCAGTTAAACGGCCGCAAAGACTGGCAGAAGATGTTGATGCTAGGCGGGTTAGTTGGAATTTTAGGCCTTGGTTTTGGGTTGAACTGGAGTCTCACGACTCACCCCCCGCAACCAACGACTAAGACGCCCAATACAAGTGGGTGGGTCAGGTAGATTCCAAGTACTTCAATCAATTGGTTACCTCTAGTCCAATCCGCGCCAGACTCCAACCAAGGCACCTTGAACCTGAACTGCAGTTGCTGCTACTTCAATCGGGGCGTATTTCGTGTTTGCTGGCTGTAGTGTTACCCGGCTCCCTTGACGATAAAAGTGTTTAAGGGTAGTTCCCTCTCCTTCTACTCTAGCCGCCACAATTGTGCCGTTTTTTAGCTTATCTGGCTCTTGGATGGGCCGCATCAGCACAATATCTCCCGGGGCAATCAAGTCATCAATCATGCTATCTCCAGTCACCCGGAGGGCAAAGTAGTGGGGTTGAGACAGTAAGCTTATCAAATCTAGTTGTTCAACCTTATCGGTGAATGGTTCAATTAATCCTCCAGCGGCGATCGCTCCCATAATTGAAATTCCTGCAAGTCGCTCTGGAGCAGAGGGAGAATGGAGGATTTTTAAGGTACGTGCTTGCCCTTTTGTCCAGTGGATGTATCCCTTCGCTTTGAGATGCTCCAGGCGGCTTTGGACAGGGGCAGGAGACTTAAGGTTCATGGCCTGCATCATCTGCCGGACTGAGGGCGGATGTTCATGAGCCTGGATATAGCGGACCAGCCAATCAAAAAGTTGTTGCTGGGCTTCAGTTAAGGGTTCCATAGGGCAGTTAATGAACCTGTAAGCAGTTCAGATCTCATGTCTATCTTACTAGAACATTTGTACCACTTCTAGCTAATCAAGAAGGCTGGCTAATAAAGCCTTTTGAGCGTGGAGGCGATTTTCTGCCTGGTCCCAAACACAAGAGGCGGGACCTTCAATTACCGCATCGGTAATTTCCTCACCACGATGGGCAGGCAAGCAGTGCAAGACGATCGCGCCTGGGTCAGCCAAGTCCAGTAATTCTTCATTCACTTGATAGGGCTGGAATACAGGAATGCGATCGCTAGCTAAATTCTCTTGCCCCATACTCGCCCAAACATCGGTGTACACAACCTGCGTACCCTTAACCGCCAGGGTTGGATCAGTGGTGACCAAAACTTCCGTGCGGCCAGCAGCAATTGCCTCAGCTTGTTGAACCACTGCGCTTAAGGGTTGATGCTCTGCTGGAGTGGCAACTCGGATATTCATCCCAACCAAGGCACAGCCAAGCAGCAGAGAATGGGCAACGTTATTTCCATCCCCGACATAACTCAGAGTCAATCCTGCTAGCTCACGGAACCGTTCCTGAATGGTCAGCAAGTCTGCCAAAATCTGGCAAGGATGTTCCAGATCACTAAGGGCATTAATCACGGGAATGTTGGCGTAGCGAGCAAATATCTCCAGATCTTGCTGAGCGAAAGTGCGGATTGCCAAAACATCCAGATATCGACCTAAAATCCGCGCTGTGTCCACCAGGGGTTCTCCCCGGCCTACCTGGGTTGAGCTAGGGTTAAGATCAATCACTTGGCCACCTAGCTGGTACATGGCAACTGAGAAGCTAACTCTCGTCCGGGTAGAAGCTTTGTAAAATAGCAACCCTAAAACTTTAGGATGCCGAGGATTGAAACTTCCAGCCTTGAGGTGAGCCGCCAGGTCGAGCAAACTTTGAAGCTCTCCCCGCTTCAGATCGGCCATACTTAAGAAATCGCGTCCTTTCAATGCCTCCATGCCTGTCCTCGGTCACTCAAGGGATTGTTTGTCCAGCATTGACTGGAATGCCCCCCGGCAAACTGAATCTTCTAAAAAAGATTGTCCTAAAACCCTACCAGATCTTTCCTACTCATGGGTCTTCAAGCTGGCGATATTACTTAACAGCTACCCCCATAATGTGGGGCTTGACAATCGGGATTGGGAACGGCCCTGAAAAATGCTGGTACTCAACCCGCGCAAATCCAACCTGGTCCAAGGCTAACCAGGTTTCGCGATCGGGATGACACCCGTCACCTAAAACTTGCCACACAGGCCGAACTCCTTGCTGCACCTGACGTAGTAACGTACCTCGGGGAGCGGCAACGTGTTCAATAAACAAGAAACGGCCACCTGGCTTTAGTACCCGCAAGATTTCCTGGAGGGTTTGATTTAGGTTAGGCACAGAGCAGAGGACTAGGGTACTCACGACAACATCCATGCTGTTATCTTTAACTGGCAGAGATTCGGCGGTTCCCCGCCGGAGGTCAATGTGCAGGCCCTGCTTCTGAGCTGCTTTTTGCAGGTAAGCGTCCATAAATAGATTTGGTTCAATCCCAATCCAGTGGATGTCTGCTGGGTAGTAAGGCAAATTCACCCCCGTTCCAGGGCCAATCTCTAGAACATTTCCGTGCAGGTCACTAAAAAGTGCTTGCTTGCGCTCTGCGATCGCTTGTTCATACTCGGCATTCCCGTTAGCCAACGCCCAGCTAAAAAATCGTTTATACCAGTTTGGGCAACCTTGGGTTTGGCAAACCATTCCAAAACCTTTGCTCTACTTCTATGATCTTTGCAAGCTATTCGTAACAAGTCTACATCCGCTGTACTTTTACAAGTATTACGTCAGTGTAGAACCCAAAGCTTTAACGTCAAACTCTAACAGTTAAGCCCAAAACTCTCACATTCAAGATTCAAGGAGCATTCACTGAGCAACTTTCTTCACTGCTGGGGTTGGAGACTGTGCTTATCAACCTCTTTACCTCAAGCGTAGAATGACCTTGGAGCGCTCAGGTTATTTTTGTGAAACCTTGAGTTCGTAGAGATTCCAAAATGCTCCTCCTAGGGCAGAATACTTGATACCTTGGACGCGATCACTCACCGCATCCAGGCTAATTCGCTCCACCAGATGAATGAAAGGCAATTGTTCTTGAGCAATCTGTTGGGTCTGGGCGTAGATAGTCTTGCGCTTTGCCTCATCTAGCTCCTGTGCTCCTTGGATATAGAGATCGCTAATTTTCCGCTCCCAGTCAGCAGCTTCCCAACCAATCAGTTGTGGTTCTCCTGGTATTGGTCCCTGATTAAAGGTGTGTAAGGCTCCCTCAGCATTCCAAATATTAAATCCGCTATTGGGTTCAATACCGCCTCCCAGGAAACCTCCCAGATAGCAGTCGTAACTCCGAGCAACAGAAACCCTTTCTATGTAGGGATTAAAGCTCAGAATCTGCAAATCGACTTGCATACCAATCCTGCTAAGATCCCGTTTGATCTGCGCTGCCATATCTACTCTTGTTTTCCGCTCCACATTACTTAAAAGAGTGAATCTTACCCGATTGCCCTCAGCATCCAAAAGTTGGTTTTTATCGTTGTATTTAAATCCTGCTCCAAGTAAGAGTTGCTTCGCTTTGTCTGGATTGTAATCATAGACTTTTAGACCCTCCTGAGGTGAAAGATAGTAGGGACTTTTGATATAAATTGGCGAGTTTTGCAGTTCCCCTAGCCCCCGGAAAACATTGTTTTTAATCGTCTCGCGGTCAATCGCATGGGCAACCGCCTGCCTAAACGCTACCGTATTAAACCAGCGAGACTTAATCGGGTTGACTAACGGCTGGTTCCTAGAATTACGAGCTTTATTGAGATTGAAGGCAACAAAAGTCGTGCCTGTCTCCATCCCACCGTTGTAGATGTTGAAGTGTCTGCGCTTTTCCTCTTGCTTCAGTAGCTCAAACGCTTCCGGAGCTACCTCCAAATCATCTAAATCCCCATTACGAAAGCTCAGTAACTGGTTATCCGTCGATTCAATGATTTGTAAAACTATACGCTCAATGTAAGGCTGAGGGTTTCCCTGAGCATCTTTGCGCCAGTAGTAGGGATTGCGCCGGAAGATGACCCGCTGCGTTGGGGTAAAGCTTTCCATCCGATAGGGGCCGTTACCGATAATCTTTTGCGGATCAGTGTCTGTCCCCCAAGTCGACAGGAACTTAGGATTGCCATCTGGCCCAGTTGCTTGCACTGTCTCTCGCAAAATATGGGCAGGTAGAATCGGCAGTCCACCAGTATTTCTCAAAAAAGGTGCAAAGGGCTCTGGTATGGTAAATTCAACCCGCCGCTGGTCAAGTTTCTTCACAGTCGGGAAGCTACCGCTTGTCCCGATTCTCAGAATATCTCGGATGCCAGTCGGAATCTTTTCATTGAGATAGATATTGTTATAGGTAAAAACAATATCGTCTGTTGTGAAGGGTTGACCATCTGACCACTTCAACCCCTCTCGCAAAGTAAAAACAACGCGCTGCTTATTCTCCGAAAGCTGCCAGGACTCAGCTACAGCAGGTTCAAGCTTTCCCGTTAGACCATTTTCAGTCAACAACCCATCGTAGAGAAAGCCAAAAACGCTATAAGCTGAGTCGTTCAGCGGGTAGTTGAATGTTGTTGGCTCACCAAGCGACGCAGAGATGAGTTGGGGTACCTGAGCAGCCTCAGTTTTAAATTGGTTGGGGCTACAGCCTGTGAGGGGAGAGCTCGCTAGAACCGCGACCAGTAAAATTGAAACCCAACGACACAACAGCGGGATAGTAGTGAACATCAAGATTATGGCTAGTTTCTATAGTATTAAACTGGGTTGACGTTGCTCTGCCCAAGCTAATGATTAAGTAAAGTACAGACTAGGTGACGGTAAAAAAAGTGTCACTTCTAATCCACCCAATACTTTAACCACCAAGTACCTTCAAAAGTAGATACTAAAAAGTTATCTAACAAACCGAACGGTAAGAACAGCTTTTCCTCCTTGTCGTGTGCCGTGCTCGATGGGGAGGATGTTTTTATGAGGATTGCAATAAGGCAACGGCATAGGCGGCAATGCCTTCCTCGCGACCGAGTGCTCCTAATTTTTCGTGAGTTGTGGCTTTGACGCTCACCTGATCCGGTTTGATATTTAGGGTAGTAGCCAGACGATCGCACATCCTCTGAATATGCGGCTTTAACTTTGGCTGCTCCGCAATAATTACGGAGTCAATATTGCCTACTTGCCAGCCTTGTGCCTCAAGTAGTTGATTTACTTGAGTGAGCAACTCCAGACTATTGGCTCCGGCCCACTGAGGGTCACTAGGAGGAAAGTAATGACCAATATCGCCCAAACTCAGGGCTCCTAGCAAAGCATCCATGATGGCATGAGTCAACACATCGGCATCACTATGCCCCAATAGGCCTAGTGCATGGGGAATTTCAACACCGCCGAGAATTAAAGGACGATCTGCAACCAGTTGGTGAACATCGTAGCCGTTACCAATGCGGATTTGAACCATTGCTTAATCTACCTATTTGGGATAGCTCCAGTACCCCTCACTTACTGCAAAATTGATTGGTGATTGGTAATGAGACCACTTTACAACAAACTTTTTACCAACGGGATTGGGCTTTGAGTAGTGCCTCTGCTTCTGCTACCGCTAAGGGTGGGGTAAAAAATAGCCTTGACCGTATAGCCTTGCCCGTATTGATAGCTCAGGTCTCTTAGGTGCTGGAGCGCCACACTTCTTATAAACTCTAAGCTCCCTTCATCACTACCTATCCTTAATGATGAAGGAGCGGCCAATCTTCAATATATCAATCGCAAAATAATTGAGGCGCGCCAAGGATGAATAGCCGAACCAAAATCATCATCCCCAAAGCTTTTAGTTGCAGGAGCATGATGGTTGCATGACCATTTTTCATGATCACGTTTTCGGTAATTTTTAGTTTCAAGTTCGAACAGCTAAACGCGATCGCCAGAGAATTTTGGTAGATATGCGTGTTGCCTGACTGACATCAGATGCTCAACAAAGTTTGCTCATCATAGGGAGTGGAATAAGTCAGTTGTCACCCGTCCTGATCACTCCCTGAAAAGCACTAGTGGTAATTTTTGTTATCTTCAATGCAATGCAAACGCCAGGGGAGTAGCGCAAATACCCCCTGGCGTTTTTTGTGCGCTCTCTAACCTACAAGGAAATAGTAGATCAGTGGAAGAATTACTACATTGGTGCAATCAAGTACTGCGGTACCTTAACTTGAAGCGGATAGCTATTGGCTTGAATGAAGAAGAACAACGTCTGCTGAATGGACTCCAGAGAGCTGCTGATCAAGCTACGAGGCAATAAGCCCCTGAGCCTTCAGCGGCCAGTGATAATAGCACAATTCAGTTTTAGGAATTTAGACAGCCTGTAAAGCCCTTTCCGTGAAGAGGCTTTGAGCAGTTACTGTGGGCATTATGGATGGGAAGCCTCACTAGAATTGGACTGATGTTGGTTAGGATCCGCAGTCTCTGAGAGTTTAGCTAACAAATCAGGGCGGCGATCGCGGGTACGTTGCAGCTGCTGTTGCTGCCGCCAGCGTTCTATCTCTGCGTGGTTACCCGACAGTAATACCTCCGGCACCTGCCACCCCCGAAAAGTAGCAGGGCGAGTGTACTGAGGATAATCTAGTAGCCCTTCTTCAAAGCTTTCTGCCTTCAACGACTCCACCTTGCCAATTGTTCCCGGTAGCAGGCGAGTCACCCCGTTGAGCAGCGTTAGGGCTGGGATCTCGCCACAGGTCAACACAAAATCCCCCAAGGATACTTCAAGGTCCACTAAATGAGTCACCCGCTCATCCACCCCTTCATAGTGGCCGCAGATTAAAACAAGTTGCTCGTAATCCTGGGCAAAGGCGCGGAACATTTCCTGGCGCATCGTCTGTCCCTGCGGTGTCAGCAACACAACGGCACGACGGGGGAGCACTGGCAAGGATTCTACGGCGGCAAAAATCGGTTCTGGCTTGATCAGCATTCCTACCCCGCCCCCGTAGGGTTCATCATCCACGCGGTGGTGCTTATCTGTGGTAAAGTCACGCGGGTTGACCAGATGAACCTCTGCAACCCCTTTGGCGAAAGCTTTACCTAGCAGCCCAGATTGGAGGGGAGAGGTAAAAAATTCGGGAAACAAGGTAACAATATCAAATCGCACTAAATAATGACCATTGAGAACACAAACTTCAGCAGGTTGAGGTAATAATTGAGAGCACTAGCTGAACAGCTTCCAAACGAACTCTCAAAGTTTCGCTATCAGCTCCTAAATGCTCTTAAACTAATTTGATACCATTTCACGGCGTTTCTGGTACAGATTTTCGATGAGATGCTCAACTTTACAAGCGTACAGCTATTCAACTGAATCTAACCCAACAAGGAAAGGGTATTACATGTTGTGAATTATTACCTCCAGAGTTATAAATTTTTGTGAGCTATTTCAGGGAAAATTTTGCAAGTTGACCTGCGATATCCCACTCTGACAGTTTACCGGCAACGCTATCCCTCTTACCTCAGCTTGAAGTCAAAGTATTGACTAAAACGTCCCACCGGCTCGAACCAAAAGACGACAACCCACTTGCTTAAGTCATAGAGGTTAAAGACTTCTGATCCAGAAACTTTGAATATGCAGCAGTTAGAATCACAAATTTTGAGAGAAAGCCTGCCACAGCGGATAAAAACTGCTGTGATGGCCATTGGTGGTGCCGAGGACAGGGTCCGGGTACGGCAAATTCTAAGCACGTTTTTTGAGCGGGCCGGAGCAACTAATGCCCGGATTATGCTTATTCCTACCGCCTCCCGCGATCCAGACGCGATGGGCCGAATTTACCGAGATATCTTTGAGGATATGGGTGCCAAAGCTGTGGAAGTTTTGGATGTCCGAGCGCGAGAGCAAGGAGAGAACCCCCTACTGGAACACCACCTAGAAAACTGTACTGGGGTGTTTATATCCGGAGGAGATCAGTTGCGGCTTTGTGAGTTTCTAGCTAATACACCATTCGTTACCAAACTGCGATCGCAAGTCCAGCAGGGTAAAATGGTTTTGGCAGGGACTAGTGCTGGGGCGGCGGTGATTGGGCACCAGATGATTGCTGGTGGCGGCAGTGGAGAGTTTCCCAATCGCTCATTAGTGGAGATGAGCATTGGGTTAGGCATTATTCCAGGCATAATTGTGGATCAGCACTTTCATAAGCGCAATCGCCTCTGCCGCTTGATTAGTGCGATCGCAGAGTATCCGGACAAACTGGGAATTGGCATTGACGAGGATACCTGCGCTTTGTTCTCCCCAGACGGTCTGGTAGAGGTAATTGGCAAAGGCACGGTGACGATTGTGGATCCTGGAGAAATCGCCTCCACCAGTCACCCAGATGTGGGTGCCAGTGACCCCTTCAGTATTTACAATTTGCGACTCCACATTTTGAGTCACGGCGATCGCTACAGCTTGGATAAAAGAGAAGTATATAGCCAGCGAACCGGAATTCTACCTAGCTCCTCCAGTTCGTCAATCAGCCAAAATGAGAATGCCTAAGTGTTCGCGATAAACAGTTTCCGATCCCTTGCAGGTTTGAA
Source organism: uncultured Synechococcales cyanobacterium (assembly GCA_902806435.1). Taxonomy (GTDB): domain Bacteria; phylum Cyanobacteriota; class Cyanobacteriia; order Thermosynechococcales; family Thermosynechococcaceae; genus CADCWO01. The sequence goes on from CADCWO010000056.1 coordinate 40,170, forward strand.
ACTGGAAGCAACGCTCTAAGCTTGTTCTAGACTTTGCTGATTGATTTGCCATGAAAATCCTGAAAACTCAAACGCTACGCGGTCCTAATTACTGGAGTATCCATCGCCAGAAATTAATCGTTATGCGTCTAGACCTGGAGGACCTGGCAGATAAACCGTCCGCTCAAATTCCTGGCTTTTATGAAGCTTTGGTTGAGGTTTTGCCTAGTCTCGTTGAACACTTCTGCTCGCCGGGCTGTCCAGGTGGTTTCTTGAGCCGGGTGAAAGAAGGCACAATGATGGGCCACATCGTTGAGCATGTGGCGTTAGAGCTGCAAGTGCTAGCCGGAATGCAGGTAGGGTTTGGCCGCACCCGCGAAACTTCCACCGCTGGAGTTTACCGGGTGGTAATTGAGTACTTAGACGAGCAGGCCGGCCGCTACGCCGCCCGCGCAGCGGTGCGCCTCTGCCAAAGCATTGTGGAAACGGGCTACTATTCGCATCAAGAGTTAGACAAAGACCTGCAAGACCTACAAAAACTCTGGGCAGATGCCGCGTTAGGTCCAAGTACGGAAACAATTGTGCGGGAGGCAGAAGCGCGGGGTATTCCCTGGTTCCCATTGTCCAGCCGCGATCTGATTCAACTGGGCCATGGTGTGCACCAGAAAAGAATTCAAGCAACCCTCAGCGAGCGCACAGGTATTTTGGGAGTAGAGCTGGCGGGTGACAAAGAAGCAACAAAAAAAATCTTAGCCAGCTCTGGGGTGCCAGTCCCCAGCGGCACCGTGATTGACTATGCAGATGAGCTAGAGCGAGCGATCACAGATGTCGGCGGCTTCCCGGTGGTAATTAAGCCCTTAGATGGCAATCATGGCCGGGGCATCACCCTAGATATCGAGAACTGGGAACAGGCAGAAACTGCCTACGATACGGCCACTGCCATTTCCCGGCCAGTAATCGTCGAGCGCTACTACCAGGGAAGCGATCACCGGGTATTGGTAGTCAATGGAAAAGTCGTGGCTGTCTCGGAGCGGGTACCCGCCCATGTGGTGGGGGATGGTACATCGACAATCGCTGAACTGATCGAGTGGACCAATCGCGACCCTCACCGGGGGGAAGGGCACGACAACAACCTTACCCGGATTGAGGTGAGCGAAATTACTTGGCGGCTTCTCGAGCGCCAGGGTTACACTCTAGATACCGTTTTGGCAGCGGGAGAGACCTGCTACCTGCGGGCTACCGCCAACTTGAGTACTGGCGGTATTGCCGTCGATCGCACTGACGATATTCATCCAGAAAATACCTGGATGGCAGAACGGGTCGCCAAAATTATTGGTTTAGATATCGCTGGCATAGATATTGTCACCCCAGATATTTCTCGGCCGCTGCGGGAAGTGGGGGGCGTTGTCGTGGAAGTGAATGCTGCCCCTGGATTTCGGATGCATGTTCGTCCTAGCCAAGGAATTTCCCGTAATGTTGCTGCTCCGGTCCTGGATATGCTGTTTCCCTCCGGAAGTTCCAGCCGCATTCCGATCATTGCCGTCACAGGTACTAATGGCAAAACCACCACGACCCGCCTAATTGCCCATATTTTCAAGCAGTGCCAGCGAGTGGTTGGTTATACAACCACGGACGGCATCTACATCGGCGATTATCTGGTGGAAAAAGGCGATACCACTGGTCCTCAGAGTGCCCACCTGATCCTGAAAGATCCGACGGTAGAAGTTGCTGTGCTGGAGACTGCTAGAGGGGGAATCTTGCGTTCTGGGTTAGGATTTGATGCCTGCGATGTCGGAGTAGTCCTGAATGTCCAGGCGGATCACTTGGGGATTGGGGATGTCGAAACCTTAGCAGACCTGGCTCGGGTCAAGAGTGTAGTAGCAGAAGCAGCTCAGCCCGGCGGCTACGCAGTGCTGAATGGGGATGATCCGCTGGTTGCAGCGGCAGCAGAGCATGTGCAGGCGCAGGTCGCTTATTTTACCCTTGATCCAGAAAACCCGATTGTCCGAGCCCATACTGAGCAGGGAGGGCTGGCCGCTGTTTATGAAAATGGTTACCTCTCAATTTTGAAGGGAAGCTGGACATTGCGAATTGAGCCAGCGGTGAATGTCCCCCTAAGCATGGGAGGCCGTGCCACATTCATGATTGCTAATGTGCTGGCTGCCAGTTTAGCTGCCTTTGCGCAAGGGGTGAGCATTGAAAACATCCGCGCAGCGCTGTTAAGCTTTCAAGCTTCTGTCAGCCAGACACCGGGCCGGATGAACTTGTTCGACTTGGGCAGCTACCATGTGCTGGTTGACTATGCTCATAACCCAGCCGGATACGTAGCCCTAGGCAGCTTCGTCAAAAGCTGGCCGGGGGAACGAATTGGGGTGATTGGTGGGCCGGGAGACCGGCGGGATAGTGATTTACAAACCTTAGGAGAACTATCCGCCGGGATCTTTAATCGGGTGATTGTCAAAGAGGATGATGACCCGCGCGATCGCTGTCGGGGAGAAGCCGCTGCCTTGATTGGGGCAGGGCTACAACAGGCAAATCCCAGTTGCCAGTACGAAACTATTTTTGACGAGACGGGGGCAATTTCTGCTGCTTTAGAAACTGCTACCCCCGGCAGCTTGGTTGTGATTTTACCCGCTGATGTGGGCCGGGCGATCGCCATGATTGAATCGCATCAGCTTGCCACTGTGCCACAGCCGCCATTGATGGCTATTCAAAACGGCCATGCCTCTTCTAGGGAGCTGGATACGGAGCAAGGACAGTCAGGAGAAGCTTCTGTAGAGGGTGTAGAGCATCCAGTCTCCGTCCAGTGAGTAGTTCCACCATAAAATGCTGAAGCAAGCCTGATTGAGGGATATAGCTGGTGCTTTATATGGTCATTGAATATTTCAACGCAGGCGCGGCGGCTGAAATTTACCGTCGCGCCCACAATCAGGGTCGTCAATTACCACCTGGGCTTAAGTATATGGATAGTTGGGTAGATCTCGAATACGACAGGTGCTTTCAACTCATGCAGACCGATGATCCATCCTTATTAGATACCTGGATAAAAGCTTGGAGCGATCTTGGTCATTTCGAGATTATTCCGGTGCGTACTTCGGCGGAGGCTGCTCAGTACATTACAGATAAGCTTTAAGACAGTTTTGATACCATTAGTCAGTTTGGGGAGAGTGCGGCGGAAAGTATTTTGGTATTAGCGTAGGTTGAGGATACAGCACGAAAAATCCCTGAACCGTGACAGAGCACAGGTTATCTGTTGAGCTGCAAGTTGTCTTCCCTCCGTTTAGCTCAACTAATAGCAGGTTAAACTTACCGATCAAAATTATTTCGGGTCTTGCTCATCCAATGGCTCTTCCGGGTCATGGAGTTCTTCTTTGAAGCCGCGCAGCGTTTTACCAAAAGAACTCCCTAGTTCTGGCAGTTTCTTCGGACCGAACACTAAGATTGCAGCCAAACCAATTAATCCCACTTCTAACCATCCCAGACCAAACATAGAACTTTCACCCTGTGAATGCATGACTAACATAAAGAGTATAGGAAGTCGCCGTGGGCTATGCTGCGGCAACTGTACTATTTTCTAAGCTTAAAAGGAGGTTTTTGTGGCTTTATACGCTGAATTACATCGCCACCTGGGCGGTTCCGTTGTCCCTCGTATTCTTTGGCGCTATTTCCAGCGTAACCACCGAGAGCTAGCCCTGCGATTTCCAGACTACAGCGGCTTTGAAGCTTTCTATACCCGGCCTCGTAATACTTTAGATGAGTATCTAGAGCTGCACACCCTAGTAGAAAGTGTGCAGACCCCAGCAACGTTGCCTTACTTTGTCTATCACCTGATCCGGGGTGCTTATGTGTTTGAAAACCTGGCTTACTTGGAACTGCGCTATACCCCGTATCTACGGACTTGCGAACATTTAACCCAATCTGAGCGGATTGACCAAATGGCGGAAGTCGTGGAGGTTGTGGGTCAAGCTAGCCAACTAGAGGACTACCCGATCATCACCAGCCAGATTTTATGTATGCACTCTCGCCTGCCCTACGAAGTAAACCGGGCAATTGTTGATTTAGCCGCCCAATCAAAAGCCTATGTCTGCGGCATTGACTTAGCTGGAGGAGATACTTACTATTCTGAGCGTTTAGATGAATTCGTGGAATTGTATGCTCGGGCGCGATCGCTTGGGCTAAACACCACCAGCCACCTCTATGAAACCAGGGGTGGTTGTTACCCCAAACTATTGCCTTACCTGATGCGAATCGGCCACGGCATCCAAATCCCGCTCCTGCACCCAGAACTACTACCGCAACTGGCAAGCGACAACCAGTGCCTAGAGGTTTGCCCTACCACTTACCTTCAAACAGGTACCCTAGAGGATTTGCAACAGCTCAAGCTAGTGTTTGAGCGCTGCTTTGCGGCAGGGGTAGACATTGCCATCTGCACAGACAATGCTGGGTTGCACAATGTTCGCTTGCCCTTTGAGTACGAAAACCTTCTGACTCAAGATATTATTGGCTTTCAAGAACTGCAAATTTGCCAAGAAGCAGCTTTTCGACATGCATTCGCTTGGCCCTACCAACAGCCACCTACTTCAATGTTGACTGGACTTCTCAGGTCCCAGACAGCCAGTGATTTGAGCGGCACTCCAAGTTACTCTAGCGTTCCGAGCTGAGCAAGGCACTGATTCTAATTATGTTCAACTCTCACCAGGGCTAGCCTTCTCGATTGAGGGCAGCTTCTACCTGGTTAAACTCTTGGTTCAGACGAGCTTTAAGCTTCTCAGGCAAAGGTCGGTTGGGATAAGAGTTATAGTGTCCAGCCAAGGAGTTTAGAGCTGTACGCATAGTTGTGAAAGAGCTGAGGCCCTCAACTGAATCGTTGCGTCGATACTGAGAGAAAAACTCATTGATGTTGCCGCGAGCTGCTGCCTGGGCAGTGGCTTTGTCTGGTGCGTCGTCCGGTAGCTCAATTGCGGTTCTCAGGCTGTTAATGACACCCAAAGTGTCTTGCCGGTAGTTACCACTCAAATTGGTTGGAGAAGAGCAGCCAACGAGACCAATGGCGACTACGAGCGCTAAGGCAAACAGGCGAGATAGAAACCGCTGCATCATTTTGAAAGCTCACTATAACAAAGAATAAAAGTTGTCAAACCAAGTTCCTGGCAAATTACTTGAGAATGGTAGTGTCACGTCTAGTCCTAAGAATAGACTATATCTTGGGTATTTTCCCCATCGTCCATGTTGTCATCCACTGTTGAGCAGTCCCCCCGATCTGGATACACCCTTCCCGTATTCGCCTGTGCAGCGGCGATCGCGGCTTTGCGTTGGTTACGGCAGCCCGAAAGTTTAGCATCTGTGACTGTGGATCTAGTTGAGCCAGCAAAGATAGTAACGATCCCGATTGAACAAGTTGCTGGGTTAAAAGTGGGAGCTGCTTTGGCGATTACCCACAGTGATCCTGGTGACAATATTGACCTGACTCGCAACACCCCAGTCTGGGCTTACGTTGAGTGGGGCACTGAGGAGCAGATAGAAACAATCCAATTGCTGGGAGGTGAAGGTATTGGCAAGCACAGTGATACTACGAAGCCAGCCATCTACGCCTACGCACGGCGGCTTTTTTATCACAACCTGAGCCACTGGCTGCAAGCAGGTGAAAAAATTCGGGTGACGGTGATTCTCCCGCAGGGGCGATCGCTGGCGCAACGCACTTCCAATGAAGCGTTTGGGGTTGTGGAAGGGTTGTCCCTGCTCGGAACAACGGGCATTTCCCAGCCGCTGAGTGCCCCTCAGCAGCTAGAGCAATTCCGCTCAGAGCTGCAAGCAAAGGCAGAGCATTCTTGCTTGGTATTTTGCATTGGTGAAAATGGCCTGGACTTAGCCCAGAAGTTGAGAATTAAGCCAGCACAATTGGTGAAAACCGCTAACTGGATCGGGCCGATGCTTGTCGAGGCTGGCTTACAAGAGGTGAGTTCAGTCTTACTTTTGGGCTATCACGGTAAACTGATCAAACTGGCTGGCGGCATTTTTCACACCCACCATCACCTTGCCGATGGCCGGCAAGAGATCTTGACCGCCCACGCTGCCAACTTAGGACTGCCGTTGCCAGTCCTCCAAAACCTGTTGAGCAGTCCAACTATGGAAGCTGCCCTAACCCGATTGCGGGACTTGGATAAAACAGGCGGTAGCAACTGGATGAATCAAATCTATGGCGCTTTGACCCACCAGATCGACCAGCGATCGCAGGCTTACATCCTGAAGCACAGCAACCGGCAAGTAGTTGTCGGCTCCGCTTTGTTTGATCGCCAACGAGAGATTATTGCGATTAGTCCCGCAGGATCTTCTTTGCTCCAGCAATCTCGGATATGAAGCCGAAAATCGAAATTCTGTATCCAAGGCAACAAACTAACTTAATACCAAAAGTATGTCTTAGGTCTAGGTAAGACAGGCTTTCAGGAGGAAGTTGCTATTTGAAGAACAGCTGACAATTGTGATATGGCAACGATGCATTAAACATTTCCTTACTAGAGAGTCACAATCATGGTTAGGACTGGAGAGCGGGTAATTCACCAAACCACTGGGCAGATTGGAGAGGTGATCGGGTACGGGCACAAAATTTTCAATAGTGCTTATGAAACTACCCTTAAAGTTCTGGTAGCATCAAGCAATTCTGGTAAACAGCTTCAGGAGGACTTGTATTCAGCCTGGACAAAGTGTCAAGACGCCTAACCTAAAAAGCCTAAAAGCTAGCAGGGGGTGCATCACTTGCATCAGGTCGAAAACATAGCTATGAATACAGGAATGACACCAGAAATTCTAAGCATTGACCTGAGTGACGAAGAATATTTGCAACAAGTTGCTCAAGGTAGGGATCCAGTGCAGGAACAGATTCTTCTCATAAATCTGATCCGGGCTGGTGTCCCTCCCGAAGCAGCTCGCCAAGTTATACCTGTGCTCAATAAGCTAGACCGTTCACCAGATGAGGAAACTCTGGTTAGAAAAGTTTGGCGACGAGTCAGGAGCCAATAAAACAAACTAGATTTACAGTTATTTTCAAGGACGGTCTACACTGCTATTGCACCTAGGGGTGAGTAACAGTATTGAAATTGCTAAAGCAGTTACTTAGCAAGAGGTTGAACCACGGGATAGCTACTTGCTTCTTGTTATTACCTAAGAAGCAATTTTTTTGCATCAACTAACCTGCAGCAGGTTCAAACTACAGCTAATAAGCAGCTGAATTTACAACATAGAGTAGATAGTTACCAATCTTCTTCAAGGTAAAGACTAGTAACTATCAACTTTATTAGTGCGTCGGAAAGGAAGAAACAACAATGGCCGTAGAACAAGGGCAAGATAAGTACGCAGTTGGCGTATTCCCTAACCAGCAAGATATAGATTCTGCATTTACCCAGCTTCAAAATTCTGGGTTTCCGATGAGCCAGGTGACAGTAATTCCCGCAGAGGCTAATCCGGGCCAAGTTCCAGAAGCTCAGGTGAGCCGTCCTTCCGCCAATACTACGATTAGAGGCGTTATAACTGGCGTGGCTACAGGTGGTGCCTTAGGTGCACTAGTGGGTGTCCTACTAGGTCTGGGGCTGGTACCTTTACCAGGCGCAGGACGGCTTGTAGAAGCTGGATCAACATCCACTACTCTCACAACTACTTCAATGATTGCCTTTTGGGGCGCAGCAATTGGTGGCTTCATCGGAGCATTTATGGGTAGTATCGTCGAAAAAAAGCAAGTTAACACCTACCATCACCAATCGTCTCAAGGCCAGTACTTACTCAAGATCAGTGGTACAGATAACCAGCTTGATCAAGCTGAATCTATTCTGAGCGCCCAAGGTGTTCAGGACTGGTCAGTATACAACTCAGCTCAACAATCATCAAGGTAGCCGAAGCAGACCTGAAAAGTTAAGTTCGCTCATCAGATAGAGGGTGGATGTACTACTGGTTGTTAATTTGTTAACACCCGTTGCTAAGCTAGGTGCCTCAAACGTATGACTAGAGAAGAGAGTTATTCATGCAGACAGTGAAGTCCATTCCTAGATCTCTATGGATAACCTTTCTACTCAGTGCGGTCGCGCTGGTTGTTGGCTTTTTAGGTTATCGTCTTGAGCTAGCTTTACCCGCCACGCCAGATATCAACAACACCTATACCTCTCTGACCCAGCCCGCGCCCACCGCTCTTGGTTCCTATGACGTTTTGGGCCATGTGGTCAGCCCGCAGGAAGCGGCTCAGTTACAGCAGGAAGAGGCAGGGCGTGAGCAACTGTTACCAGAAAATGGTGCAGTCAAGGTTACTGAAGAGCTGCTAAGACTAGGGCGGCGCACGTTTTACTCAGAAACTTTCGGCAATGAGGTTTTCCAAACAGATGTGGTAGGAGCCTTGAAGGGACCGATTAACCTAGTGACGATGACCAAAGCGATCGCTGCGTTGGGGGGCAAGCCTACCACGAACCTGCAAGTTCCTGTAGACGAGGATTTTACCGTTGGCGGACGTACCTTTAAAGAAGGCACAATGCTCAACACTGGCTTGGACGTACCGGCGCGCTCCCTCTTACCCTTAGGTTTACGGCCCAGCATTGCTCAGGGTAAACTACGAGTCGGCATCACCTGTGCCGCCTGCCACGCAGCCGTGGATAACCGCACGGGGCGTGTTCTGGAAGGGGCACCCAATAATGACCTTGATTCCGGTCTAATCCTGGCCCTGGCTACAAATTCAGCGGCAATGTTCCGCCAAACCAGTGTGAATCCTACCCAAGTGCCGCCAGGAGAACACACCTATATCAACGCTGATGGAAAATCAGCCCGCCTACCCGATGCCAAAGCACTGGAAAATGCCGTGGATGCTGCATTACTTACTTGGCCCCCTGGCAACTTTGACTCCAGCGGTACCCTAGTCAATAATCCTTCCCAAAATCCTCCCTCTTACACGTTTGAGAACTACCCTTACGGTTGGAGTGGCTTCTCCTCAGTTGGCTGGTTTCATGGGTTGACCACGCTCAATAACAACGTCCATGCCACCAACTCATACCAATCAGCGTTCTAAGGAGTAAGCTTCAGATGGGGGAAGTAGGTCATGGAGCTTAAATGCTCTGGCAGGTCGATGAGCCGCTTCAACCCCTCGCATAACGTGTTCATTACCGCATCTATTGAGTCAAATACTCGGTTGTAGAAATGCTTTTCTCGGAGCTCCTCCCACACGTGCTCAATCGGATTCAGTTCAGGAGAGTGAGCAGGCTGAAAAAGCAGGCGGATGTTCTCAGGAATAACTAACTCCTGCGAGCGGTGCCAAGCTGCCCCATCCACTTGCATCACGATGAAGTAGTTAGCAAACTCCACTGAAACTTGCTCGAGAAACAGATTCATCATCTGGGTATTGGCATAGGGCAGCACCAAGGTCGTCATTTGCCCAAGTTCAGGTGCGACTGCAGCATAGGCATAGACATACTCTCTGACCAGCTGCTTAGCAACTAGTGGTCTGGCTCCAGGGGGGCACCAAGCTTTCATCACCTGCCCGATGCGTCCAAATCTTGCTTCATCAGCAGCTAAAAGCAGCACAGCTCTGTGGTCATGGACGCTTCTGGTTCCTAAGAGTTGTTCGACTTGCTGTGAGAAGTTTGCTTAAAGGCGGCCTGCTGTGCCGCTACTGCTTGAGGATGAGCCGGCCGTGGCACGAGCTTACGCCACTGGTGCCTCTCCAGTAACCGGTAGATAGTTGATGAGTCTACTGCTTGGCCGACTTGTTGCTCAAACGCCTGCTGGATCAGCGCCACGGTACTGATATGCCCGGCTACTGCTTGCTCAACAAAGGGGGCGAGAAAGTTAACTTCGGCTTCCCAACTGAGGTAGCTTCTGCGTCGTCCTCCCTTGCCTGGAGTCTCGATTGCGGCTGAGCCAAAGCGATTGTAATCTGACACTACTTGATGCACTGTTCGAAGTGAGGTGCCCGTGTGCTTAGCGATTGCCTCTGCAGGCCGAGGGTCTACTAAAGCGTTATAGACGACCAACCACTTTTGCTGTTGTCGGAAGTTGGCGGCGCTGTTGAGCTTGGCTTTGACTTGGGCTTCAGATAGATGTGTTGCTACTCGACTGACTCTAGTCATATAGATGCTCTAACTGCGTCATCTAACACACTATCAACCTTACGCCTCGGTTCACAGATTGGTATCAGACCCTACCACTGGCGCTGATGGCAGCCAACTGCTACTCGGTATTGATAAAGAAACCTACCTTGGCACCATTCTTCAAAATTCAGCTGATCCAGCCTTCCGGTTACCAGAGGGGGCAAAGCCCTCCGAGTTCTTCAACCAAATAGATCCAACCCCAGGGGAACCAGGCCTCAACCAAACGATCAGAATGCCTGGCTATCCTCAAGGCTCTATTTTTATGCTAGATGGGCTGATGGCAAACTCACCGGGAATGCCGGTAGCTGAGCAACTTAATGGAATGTCTGCTTGGCAAAACACCCTAGCTCCGCCCCCCCAAGCGCCTGGCGATCCAGAAACGCTGCGCAGGGGTGCAACTCTATTCACTCGCGCTGGTTGTGCCGAATGTCACAGCGGACGCTATTTTACCAACCATGACGTGGTTCCCCAGAATGAAGTTGGTACCCAGCCATCAAGGGCACCGACATTGGCTGCGTTCACCCGTATTTTCACAACGCCAAAGACCTATCCCAGCAGCCTCTCTGTCCCCTTACCCCCCGATGCACCCGTACTGAATGTTCCCACTGACATCACCCCACAGGAAGTACAGCGGCTCGCTTATGGCCTTGGTAATTCTGCCGGCGGCTACAAAGTTCCCAGTTTGATTGGGCTTTACCTGACAGCACCTTATCTGCACGATGGCGGAGTTGCGGCTGGGCCAGCAGCCCTGAAGCAAGGCCTCCAAGGTAGCTTTGATATCGCCAATCCCAACCAACTGGGTATGGCAGGTACCTTAATCCAGCACATTCAACCCGATCCGGATGCCAGCTTGCGGGTGCTGGTGGATCGAACCTTACGCGATCGCGCGATCGCTGCTAATCGAGGAAACCCTGACCTACAGCAAGCAAATGTTGACGGTAGCGGCCACAATTACTGGGTGGATGCTCAAGCAGGCTTTACCCCTCAAGATCAAACAGATTTAGTTCAATTTCTGCTTTCCTTAGACGATGATCCACAGGTGCTTCCTGCTGTAGATCGTTGAATCCCTTGAGTGGGATAGGGGCGCTCAGGGGTGAAGTTAATCGTCGCTGCAAGCCCGCGCCTAGCAGTACCTCTAAATTTAGATACAGTTTATTAAAGATGCAAGCCTGAGGAATCTAATGAGCTACCTGGAATCGACGGCAAAGTTTTACAGTGAGGTGGCACAAACGCCTGAAGTTGGCCTTTGTTGTGTCCAAAGTAGTCCTCTTCAACTGCCGGGGTTAAAAGTTCCTTGCCAAATGCAGGAGATGAACTACGGCTGTGGTACGACCGTACACCCTACGGAACTGTCGGGTGAACCAACGGTACTATACGTCGGCGTCGGTGGTGGCTTAGAGGCTTTGCAGTTTGCCTACTTTTCGCGCAGAGCGGCGGCGGTAATTGCCGTCGACCCCGTAGCCGCGATGCGGCAAGCAGCCGCCCGCAATTTAGAGGTTGCTGCTCAATCGAACCCCTGGTTTGATCCCAGTTTTGTGCAGCTCCAAGAAGGTGATGCGTTTGCCCTGCCTGTTCCCGATGCCTCTGTGGATCTGGTGGCCCAGAACTGTTTATTTAATATTTTTGAACCAGCAGACTTAGCCCAAGCACTGGGTGAAGCGTTCCGGGTTCTGAAGCCCGGTGGTCGCTTGGTGATGAGTGATCCGATTGCCACCCGGCCTATTCCTCGGCATCTTCAGCAAGATGAACGCTTACGAGCGATGTGTCTTTCTGGGGCCTTGACCTACGAGGAGTACGTGCAGCAGTTAGTCAGTGCTGGTTTTGGTCAAATCGAAATTCGAGCCCGTCGCCCCTATCGGCTTTTAGACCAGCAGACCTACAACCTGGAATCACACCTGCTGTTAGAAAGCCTTGATTCTGTATCTTTCAAACTGCCAATTCCAGAAGATGGCCCCTGTATCTTCACTGGTAAGACGGCAATTTACACAGGCTCCACCTCCTATGATGATGGGGCTGGCCATGTTCTCCAAGGCGGCGTACCCGCAGCTGTGTGCGATAAAACCGCTGTCAAGTTGTCACAAGTCCTGCCTGAAAAAGTTTTAGTGACGCCATCCACCTGGCACTACGATGGTGGTGGCTGTTGCTAATCTTTCAAATCTGCTTGGAAAAGTTTTAGTGCCTATCTGCCTAAACTCAGCTTCCAGAACATGAACTAGTTCTTGATTTCCTTTGGTTCTAGTCACCTGAAGCCGATGTTCTAAAATGCGTTGAATGAATTCGCGTCAGCCCCTATCCCTCTTCAGGGTAGGCGACTACATGTTGCTGGATAAAGATACTCTACCCGACAGCACATCTTGGGATTGGACAGGTGGTAGCTCAACCCAATCTTGCATGCCTAAATGCAGCAGGAGCGAGCCTGTCTCAAACCCCTGTTAGTTCACCGCGATCGCGACTGTTAAATTCTTAGCCTCAAGGTTACCTGCCACAGCACCATCACTGTGCGTTGCATTTTCTGCCATGTCATTGACTAACTGCGATGCTAGAAAGCACCTGAGTGCAGGGACATGGCAACTCAGCCAAACCCTAAATATGCGCAGCTCACTATGATGAGAGGGCAGTGGCAGATGAAGTGGCGGCATGTCTTGTTTTGTAGGGATTGAAGCAATCAATGTGCTGGTTGTCGGTGCTAGCCAGGGAATTGGCCTCGGTTTCGTACGACATCTATTGGATAAAGATTCGCCCCCAGAAAGCCTGAGCCATTGCCTAGGGCGCATCTATGCAACCCATCGGGTCATAACACCAGAACTGGCCGCGCTCTCAGAACAATATTTGCCCCTCAGTTTGATCCCTATGGACAGCACGGATGAAGCACAAATTGCCCAAGCGGTAGCTCACATCCAAACCCAAATTGATAAACTGCACCTTGTCCTCTATTGCGCTGGTGTACTGCATGAAGGCCACATGCAACCGGAGAAAAGTTTACAACAAATCCGTTCAGAGCATTTGCAGCGCTACTTTGCGGTCAACAGTATTGGTGCTGTGCTGCTGGGCAAACACCTGCTGCCGTTGCTCAAGCATGAAGAGCGCAGTGTGTTTGCTAGTATTTCTGCCAAGGTGGGTAGTATCGGCGATAATCAATCAGGCGGCTGGTATGGCTATCGTGCCTCAAAAGCAGCATTAAATATGTTGATGCGTACCCTAGCAATTGAGTACAGTCGCAAAAGTCCTCAAACCCTGGTGGTTATGCTCCACCCCGGCACCACAGATACTCGTCTGTCTCAACCCTTCCAACGTGCTGTTCCCCCGCACAAGTTATTTTCTGTTGCACGAACTGTGACTCAACTATTAGCTGTGATTGAGGGGCTGCAATCAGAGGATAGCGGCCAATTTTTCTCCTGGGATGGCAGTCGCTTGCCTTGGTAAGCCAAGCGTTAAGAGTTACAAGCAAGACCAGGGGGTGGCGGCTAATGTGTCCTACCCGTTAGGTACAGTTGTGCAGGTTGCCAATTTGAAGAATGGATAGTTCGGATTATTGATCGCGGCACGGCAAAGCGCCAAGGGAACCCATTGTTGACTCATCACATGCTGCAGCAGAGCAATGAGGGTTCATTAAGACAGGAGAAGCGAAAGCTTGGGTTGAGGTGCTTAAGCGCGCAGGTTAGATCCTAGCGGCCACTCTATAGTCTTTAACCCATACAACACTCAAAGGCGCTAGTGTTCCTCAATGCCAATGATTGCTGTTGAAGCAGTGGTGTTTCTCTTTGCCTCATAGAATCGGCTAGCACCATAGCCAAGCGAGTAAATCAGGCCAGCATTATTTGATGCTCCAACCGCAGCACCGATGACAGGCAGAAGCTCTACGATGCCTAGTCCAACCTTTAGTACTCCAGATCCGCCGACTGATAAGCTGAAAACGGCTAGAACTTCACCCCGCCTCTGCGGATCGCTGAGTAAAAAGCCGTAGGCAGCAGCAATCCGATAAACCATCTCAGCCTGGAGTGCTGTAACCGCAGCTAGTTCAACGCCAAATAGCGCCAGCGCTAAAGGAGGTAAAAAATTAGTCGCTAATCCAATTCCGCCTGCTTTGAGAGCAGCATCGACAATGATTCGGTGAGCAAGCTGTTCGGGTGTTTCGGTAGGATATTCCTGCCGCAGCTTGTCTACCTCATTTTGAGCCTTCTCGATATCTACTTGGCCTAGGGCCGTCAGGAGCACGTTGATGCCTGGAACTTTGGCAGCATATTGAGTCAGCGGGTGCTCGGCAATTGGAGTAACGATTTTGCCTACGGTTTCCGTTCCCTGTTCTAACAGTTGCACAGTTACAGCAGCTACCTGGTGAGCTGTAGCGATCGCCTCGCTTACAGCATCCGTGCCTTCTCCACTTCTCTTTACCATAAGTCTTAAGTTTTATAACTTGTTCGCAACTCAACTTCAACTCTAAACGAGTAGAGAACAAAGACCAACTAGCACGGCATCAATCAATGGATGATCTTGATTCAAGGCGATAGGAATTTTCCCTAACAGTGGCAAGCTTCCAGCCATTATTCGAGTATTTGTCTAGGTAGCAGAGGATAATTCCGGTCCAACCGGCTCAGGACTTAGTGAAGCTTTTTTTCAGCATCCTCAGGATTTAATCCTGGACTTGGGATGCGAAGCAACAACTTAGAAGTCAAAACTTGGACACATTCTGAGCGCCTAGCTGATTGAACTCAGCTTCTAGAAGATGGACCAGCTCTTGGTTCCCTTTGGTTCTAGCGACCTGGAGCCGATGTTCTAAACTACGCTGAATATTGGCTTGATGAGTTAAAGTAGCCTCTTGCAGCATCTTTCCAGTAATTTTAGTGATCATTTGCCTGCTCCAAATATCGGTTGAGTGAGATGCCAAGAATTTCGCTTTCTGCTCAAGCAGGTTGCACTTTAAGTTGTCCTGGCAAGCTATAGCCAGTTGGTGACTGGTTTCTGGTGTGATGCCAGAAAGCTAGGTAAGACCTGGGTAACAACTAGACCTGTTCTTAAGGGTTACATCCTGATTCCCCATCGCTAGGGTAAAACTAAGTATTGCTCTAAGTCGCAATCTAAAAATCTGTAATTTTAGTTACAGAATGACTTTAACTGTCGATTCTTCCATCTGGGTTAAGTTGTTGTAATCATGCGGTTAAACTTCTTCAGACAAGTTGTCCGCCTGACCGGTTATCCTCTCACCTTTTCAGGCCTGGACCGTTGTGAGTCTCAGTAGCTTTCGTGGTTTGCTACCTGATGAATCTTACTTATGGTAGCGATCGCCTGTGCATCCCATACTTAGAGGTAGGGATAAGTCAAAAGCTTGTACCTTTTGCTTAAGGTAGGTTTCTGAATTGCATGTCAACCTGAAGCTGCTTGAAGCAAGTTCAAAACCTTTAGCTACTTGAGCAATAAGTAATAAAGCTGCCCGGTGGAAACCAATCGACCTGCCTGCTCACCTGCCCGCGGGCCTGTACCCATAAAAATATCTACACGACCGGGCCCTCGGATTGCTCCTCCAGTGTCTTGATCCAGCACAAAGCGACTCACTAGCCGTTGCTCCAGTTGGCCGGATGCTTTTTGAACGGGAATTTTTGTGTGAATCAGTGCTAAGGCCCCTGGTGGCATCAAAGACTTATCAGTCGCAATGGATCGCTCAGCCGTTACTGGCACCCCCAGACTACCCGTAGCCGCTGCCCCGTTTGTCTCTCGGAAAAAGACAAAGCTCCGGTTGCGAGGTAAGTAGCGGTTCATGTCGACCGGGTGCTGCCGGAAGTACTCGACCATGACCGGCAGCGAAAGCTCTTCCAAGCGGAACTTACCCTCCTTGACAAGTTCTTTGCCCACCCCTGAGTAGGGTTGATCGGTTTTACCAGCAAAGCCGACAGTCATCGTGCTGCCATCGGTCAGTTGTAGTTGAGCTGAACCCTGAACTTGAACCAGAAAAGCTTGCAGGCGATCACGTAGCCAAACTAATTCCAATCCGCGCAGCGGACCTTTTGCTGCTTGCAAGCCATCAACCCCTTCCAACTGAGCGCGAGCCGGGTGAGGTTGCGTCCACTGGTTAAAGCGAGGGGGTAAGCGATAGAGAGGGTAACGGAACTCTGCCGTTGGTACCCGGCTTGCCGCGTAGGTGGGCTCAAAATAGCCCGTAAACCCAACCGTACCCTGACCATCCTTGCCAACGGACTGGTAAAGGGCAAATTCACGGTTAACAGCAGCTTGGAGTTCCACTGGGGACTTAGACTGCACCAAGAGTTGCCGGAAGCGCCTTAAACTGCGTTGGACGCGATCGCGTAGCGTCTCCGAAGAATTAAGGCTCATGCCAGAAATCAGTAGATTCCGGTATTGCTCAGCCGCTTTGGCCGTCTGAAGGTAAGCCAAACTATAATCAACCGCGGTGAGGAGTGCCGCTTTATCCCCCCGGCCTCCCTGTCCTAGTTCATCCAGCCCAACGCAGGCTGGCACCTGAGTTGGGGCCACAGGTCGCAACGGAGCATTCGTCAGCTTCGCTAAAGCGAGCCCAGCGGTGAAATTGCGTGAGAGGGTAAGGGGGGCTAGCGCGATTGCCAGACTCAGGAAGAAGACAGCAGGCTTGAATATCATCATGGCTGGCTAAAATTCACGGTCGATGCTGGAGGAAAATACAGGCTCCACCCGGATTGCCAAGATTCGGGAAGGACGAACTACCATGCATTCCCCTTGAATATTTTTGATCGGCACGGTGACAAAATCTTCAGACGTCGATTTGGAAGTTAGCTCGTTACTGTACCACTTTTGGAACTCTTGAATCGTCGGAAAACGCACCTCCTCCCGGTGGCCTCCCTCAATCATCAGATGCACAGCAAATTCCGTTGCAGTTCTAGGCATTGGTAGTAGTTAGATAGAACACCTGTATGTTCTGGAAAAGCCGCAAAATCATGCATTCCTACAGCAACGGTACACCTTAAGCTACAGGTTAAATCGTTGTAGCTGAGCTTGAATCATTGGCGGTAGGAGTTTGTGTAGTTCTGCTGCATCCTTAAATATCAGCCGTTGCTGGCTGGACAGATCAAAGGGAAACTGGCCTGGTAGGTCATTGCGATGCATTTGGCCTAGGATAATCTGCGCGGAGCGTTTGCTTTGTAGGGCGTAACCAACCTCCACACAAACCTTAGGGCTGGGAATCAGTTGCGGGGGAGAACTGTCGAAACCGAGAATTGGCGTTCCATCGGCAACAAACAGCAGGCTTTGGCGAATCTTGCGCATCAAGGTACTATCGAGCCGCACCGGGCTATCCGAGAGACGGTGAGATTCCTCTAAGCGTAAGGGCAAGCGCGATCGTTGGTTCAATTTCTCAACCACACTTCGCAGTTCCTCACGCAGGTAGTTACTAGACGCTACGTATTCCGTTTGATAACAGAAGAAAATCACTGGCTCCAGATGGGCCATTACTTCTTGCTTGGTAAAGTAGATCTCATGACTAATCAGATCAATATTGGAAATTGCGTAGCCACCGCTGCCTTCAATGTAGAACTCGACGGGTTCCCCTTCCAGATAGCGCTGGAACCATGTTGACTCCTTAACCTTTTCGATCTCATCGAGAAAATCAGCACGTAGGGCCGACTTCAACAGGCTACTTTTACTCAAACGGAGATCGTGAGGGCGTCTTTCCAACTGTTGGGCTGGCTCATACTCTTGGAGATACCAGGCTCGAAGGGCAATAATTGCCATAGTCGTACTATCCGGCTTTTAGAATGACAGCATACCCATACCATTTACGGTTTCGCTAGTGCCCGCCCAGCGGTGGATACCTCAGTGATCTAAATGGTTGGTTCAGGTCGATGGCTGCGATCGCGACAACAATGGCTCAGATTGAAACCGTCACAAATACGTTTTACAAAAGTGAGTCGCCTACTTTCTCCGGCAATTCTACCCGTAGTTCCTCAAATTGCACACCTATCACAGCGCAATTTATTCATGGTCTATCCTACAGCTGCGTTGGCCCATGGTTTAGTGACCCGGGTTAATAGCCTGGCTATGCATCAACCAGTATTATCAATTGCTTGCTCCTCAGATTCTTTGCCGTCTAAACTCCATGTTGATTTCAATAACCCGTCAAAAGTTCGAAGAAATAATTCCCCTGCTCCCTACGGGTGCTCAGTACTTGTACTACTGGGGTAAGGTTTCAGATGTATTGAAACGGCTACTAATCACAGTAGTTGGCATCGTGATTATCTCAGTCATGGGCCTTGTGCTCAAAGAAGGATTTAGCGGGGTAACATTTATCCTGAATCTAATTGTTGGTCTTTACTGGTTATGGGCACCTATTTACTTGGCTAGCCGGCGCAACGCCGAGTACCGACGTTATTCCCACTGTGGGTTTTGGCAGGGCCAGGTCTTGGATGTGTTTATCAGTGAAGAGCTAATTGGTAAAGAGGAAACTGTGAACCGCCGCGGAGATCTGGTCGTAATTGAAAACCGGGAACGGCGCCTCAACTTAGAAGTTGGTGATGAAACCGGGTTTGCAACCAAAGTTCAAGTGCCACTGCGGCGAGAACACCAGGTGATCCGGCGCAATGAAATTGCGGAAATGCTCGTCCTCTCCAACCAATCTGACTTGAGCCGGATTGCCAAAATTTCTGATGTCTATATCCCCGCAGACAAGCTTTGGGTGAGCGACTATCCCTATGTGCGGCGCGATACCTTTGAGCAGATCAGTCGTACCTTGAGGGTGCGCCGACGACCGATGATGGATGTTGATCGCTCTTAATCTTGAGGCTGCAACTTCAGAGTGCGCTGTAGTTCGGCTAGCTCGTCTCGATGGGCAGTCACGGTTAATAGACTTTGAGCTGATATACCACTGTTGGCGAGGCTTAAAGGCTCAACTTTGAGCTGAACGTTTTCCTGACGCCCGGCCCCTCGCCAGTAGAACCAACCAGCTAGGGGAGACAAAAGCACCAACCCTAAAAAAGTGGGACCGATCTGTGGCATTAGCAAAGATAAAACGAGGCCAAGACAAAGTAGCCCTGAAGCGGCCAGTAGGGTCAAAAATATGGTTAGGAACACACTAGGACGGACTAACCCAGTAAACGTGACTTGCTCTGCCTCTAAAGCGGCAACCCGGTAAGCGCGGCTAGAAAAATACTGTTCTAGCTGATGCAGGAGCGAGTCTTCAGAGGTGTGGGCGATCAGCTTCACTTGTTGTATCCGATCCTTGACAGAGGCTTTCACGAAGAAGAACAATCCAACCATCATTAATAAGGTTAATAACAAGGTTGAGGGAAAGACAAAGGAGGTCATAGTAGATGCTTACCTTGGCTCTGAAAAATTTAGTGAATTTAGCAACTCTATCAACCACATATCAGTCCTTAAGTTAGGGCTGAAAGTTAATGTCAGATATTGAATATGGCCTCTATTGCGGCTGTAACACTGGAGAATCTAGATCTTGAGTCTAGCTCATAAACCGCTGTAACGCCCGAGCACAAGTGGTTTGAAGCATAGGCTAGTAAGTCTAGTCTGACAGCAGGTTGCAGAACTCGGCTGAAGTGTTCATCAACCATGACCTGTTGGGAAGAATAAGTGTGGGTTTTCAGCCGCAGAGGTGACCACGGTGCCAACAATCCCCTTCTACATGCATGCAGAATACGATAATCAGTCCGGTGATGGCTTTCAGCCCAGTTTTGCTGAAGGTGATACCGGACAATCTCATACCTTTGCTGAGGAAATGATCAGTGTAGATCTTGATTCTACGGAGCCTGATGACTTGAAGCAGGGTAGCCGTCGGACGACTGATCTGGTTCGCCTCTACCTACAAGAAATTGGTCGCGTCCGTTTGTTAGGCCGAGATGAGGAAGTGTCGGAAGCCCAAAAGGTGCAACGTCACATGCGGTTACTTGAACTGAGAGCTGTTACGGCAACTAATGGCAACGCTGCTGTCCAACAGTATGCTCAGCTAATGGATATTCGCGATCGCCTGGTGGCTAGCCTCAGCCACCGTCCTTCTTTAGAACGATGGGCAAAGGCTGCCGAGCTTACGGTTGCTGAACTCAAGCCTTTACTGGTAGAGGGAAAACAAGCTTGGGCAGAAGCAACAGGTATGGCAGTGGCGGAGTTAGACCAAATCCAGAAAGAGGGAATTCGAGCCAAAGAACACATGATCCAGGCCAACTTGCGCTTGGTTGTCTCGGTGGCTAAAAAATACCAAAATCGTGGTCTTGAGTTGTTGGACTTAATTCAAGAAGGCACTCTGGGGCTAGAGCGAGCTGTAGAAAAGTTTGACCCCACAAAGGGGTATCGCTTCAGTACCTACGCTTACTGGTGGATTCGCCAGGGCATTACCCGAGCAATCGCCACCCAAAGCCGTACTATTCGCTTGCCCGTTCACATTACAGAGAAGCTGAACAAAATTAAAAAAGCGCAACGAAAGATTTCCCAAGAAAAAGGTCATACACCGACAATTGAAGATATTGCCTCCGAACTGGAAATGACCCCACCCCAGATCCGGGAGCTATTGATCCGGGTGCCCCGCTCAGTTTCTCTGGAAACCAAGGTTGGCAAGGACAAAGACACGGAACTAGGAGATTTGCTGGAGACTGACGATATTTCTCCAGAGCAAATTATGATGCGGGAGTCACTTCAAGGGGAACTGCAACAGCTACTGGCAGATTTAACCAGCCGGGAACGGGATGTGCTCCGTATGCGCTTTGGCTTAGGGGACGGCACTGCCTATTCCTTAGCCGAAATTGGTCGCGCCCTCGACCTTTCGCGAGAACGGGTACGGCAAATTGAATCGAAAGCATTGCAGAAGCTGCGCCAGCCGAAGCGCCGAAACCGAGTGCGGGACTACTTAGAGTCTCTAGCTTAGGGGTCTATCATATTGCTTATTGTTGATGGACGGCAGCCTAACATTTAATTCTCAATCATCAGACTATTGAAGATGATTATCAATAAGCAAAGCTTCTTGCAAATCCTCAGATGATTGTGTATGATTCTCAATAAGTGGGCTTTCTTGAGAGGTGCCCGATGGCTATCTATACAGCAGATTCCCTCAAAGCGGAATTAAACGACAGAGGCTGGCGCTTAACCCCCCAACGAGAAACGATTCTTCACATTTTTCAAAACTTGCCTGAAGGCAATCACCTGAGTGCTGAAGACCTTCATACTCGCCTGCATGAGCAAGGCGACCCAATTAGTCTCTCCACGATTTACCGTACGGTAAAGTTGATGGCCCGTATGGGTATTTTGCGGGAACTAGAGCTAGCGGAGGGACATAAGCACTACGAGTTAAATCAGCCCTATCCCTATCACCATCATCATTTAATTTGTGTCAAGTGTAGCAAGACAATCGAGTTCAAAAGTGACTCGATCTTAAAAGTGGGTTCCAAAACCGCCCAAAAAGAAGGCTATCACTTGCTTGACTGCCAACTTTCAATCCATGCGATCTGCCCCCAGTGCCAGCGGTCCTTATTTCCGGTTTAGGGATTTCTAAAGTTCAAATGAGTAGGATGACATCATTTTTTTGTCACTGGTGGGTCAGGTAGTATGCTGATCACTAACCTTCTTAAGTTAGACAAATAAGTTGCTTAAATTCAGAGATGGCCTATGGCTCTCCTAGCCTAAAACCTGGATTGACGCTAGGGACATGAGCAGCTTAAGAACCTCGGGTTACTGTGAAAACTTCGACAACTATTGATCAGCTTAGAACGTTTAAAGTTGAGTATGGCGGAGTGTGCTGCATCCCTTAACTCTTCTGCATGAGAAAAATTCTATTGAAACAGCTACTTAGGTTCATGCTCGTGGTAGTGCTTGCGATCACAAGCCCAATGGCACTTGCGGCAAACCTAGCAAACGGCGCAGAAGTCTTCAGCGTTCACTGTGCTGCTTGCCACGCCAGTGGCGGCAACATTGTCCGGCGGGGTAAGAACCTGAAGCGAAGGGCACTCGAGAGATACGGTATGGATTCTGTAGCGGAGATCGCCTCCCTCATCGAAAATGGCAAGAATGCGATGCCTGCTTACAAAAACCGTCTAACTGAGCAACAAATCCAAGCGGTTGCCAACTATGTGCTAGGGCAAGCTGACAACAACTGGAAGTAGCAAAATCCTAAATAAGCTGATCGATACAGGTTCTTTGCGGCCGTAAAAACTGACATTATTCTAGGCAGATGCTTACCTCTTGCTAAATCTGATTGAGTGATGATGTAGCGTACCACTTAAATTACTTGTAGATGCAAAATCGGTTAGAAAACCTAGTGAATCCGCTTATCCTAAGTTAAGTACACCACACATAGCGATCCAGAATGGGTTTACCGGGCTCTAGCAGACTACAGTTCACTCCTGACCTCAACATCTGCCGTGTACTGAATGGAATGTGGCAGGTGTCTGGGGCGCATGGACCGATCAATTCTAAATCTGCTGTCCAGAGTATGTTTGATTACCTGGATGCTGGCTTTACCACTTGGGACCTAGCTGACCACTACGGTCCTGCTGAGGACTTTATTGGGGAGTTCCGTCGGCAACTGGTTGACTCACGGGGCGAAGAAGCTCTGTCGAGTGTGCAAGCATTTACGAAGTGGGTGCCGCGACCAATGCGGATGACTAGAAAGTTAGTCGAGCAGAACATCGACCTATCCTGCAAAAGGATGGGGGTGGGTACCTTAGACTTGCTCCAATTCCATTGGTGGGAGTATCGAGATGAAAATTATCTAGAAGCGCTGAAGTACCTGGCAGAACTACAAGCTGAGGGCAAGATCAAGCACTTAGCTTTAACAAACTTTGATACAGAGCACCTGAAAATCATTGTGGATAGTGGGATTAAGATTGTATCTAACCAGGTGCAGTTTTCGCTGATTGATCGCCGTCCCCTGCAGCAGATGATCTCGTTTTGTCAGGAACAGAGTGTTCACCTCTTTGCCTACGGCACTATCTGTGGTGGCTTGTTATCAGAGAAGTACCTAGGAGTGCCTGAGCCCCAGGGGGGAAAGCTCAACACTGCCAGTTTGAGAAAATACAAAAATATGATTGACGCATGGGGAGGTTGGAACTTATTTCAAACCTTACTGCAAACGTTGGAGGAGATTGCTCAGAACTATGGCGTAAGTATCGCCAACGTGGCAGTGCGCTACGTTTTGGAGCAACCCACCGTTGCGGGGGCGATCGTCGGTGTCCGCTTAGGGGCATCAGAACATTGGTCAAACAACACTAAAGTATTTGGTTTTTCGCTGAAGAGGTCAGATTATGACCAGATCAATGCTGTTCTAGAACAGTCACGGGATCTGTATCAACTAATTGGTGACTGCGGGGATGAGTACCGGCGCTAGGAATACTAGCCAATCTACCTCGGTACAGGTAAAACTCAGAAAGCCTTTCTCAGGAAGTGAATGATGCTTAGTTCAACCATCGAACTCCTGCATACAGCACGGCGTAATGCCTACGCCATTGGTGCTTTTAATATCTACAATCTAGAAGGAGTAAGAGCTGTAGTGGAGGCAGCGGAAGCGTTTGAAAGCCCAGCCATGCTACAACTTCACCCCAGCGCCCTCTCCTATGGGAAGTCGCCTTTAGTCGCACTTTGTATGGAGGCCGCTCGCTCAGCCAAAGTGCCGATCGCTGTTCACTTAGATCACAGTACTTCTGCCAATGACATCCAAGCGGCGATTACCGCTGGCATGAACTCGATTATGGCTGATGGCTCTGCATTGCCCTACGAAGACAACCTCACTTTTACTCGCGAAATGACCGCCCTTGCTCATCGTTCAGGCGTTGTGGTGGAGGCGGAAATTGGCAGAATTAGCGGTACGGAAGATGGCTTAACCATTGCCGAAAAAGAAGCCAAAATGACTGATCCAAGCGAAGCAGCGGAGTTTGTTCAAGCAACGCAAGTGGATGCTTTGGCGGTGACCATTGGTAATGTTCATGGCAAGTACCACAGTGAGCCAAAGTTGGACTTTCAACGCTTATTGGTAATCCGCAAATTAGTAGAGGTGCCACTGGTGCTGCATGGGGCTAGTGGTTTGCCAGAAGCAATGATTAATCAATCCATTCAATTTGGCGTGTGCAAGTTTAATGTGAATACGGAAGTGCGGGAAGCTTATCTGGAAGGGATTAAATCTAGTAGTTCTCTATCTTCGCCTGATCTGCTGGCAGTGATGGAACAGGTAATTGTCGCTATGCAGTCTGTCATTTCAGCAAAGCTGCAACTATTTGGCTCGGTGGGTAAGGCACACCTGCATCAAGTTATTTGAATCTAGATTAAATAATTTGCTGGGCGATCGCTTGAATTGTTGCCAGAGGAACCTGGGAGAAGTACTGACGATGGAATTGTTCTTCTTGGACTGCAGCCAAGAATCGTTCCAGGGCTAAGGCAATTTCCTCGTCAGGTGCTTTATTATCATCGCAAGTTATCTCGAAGGTAGAATCGCCATAGGTAAGTACAAAGCCGCATACTTCCAAGGCTTGAAACCCTAAGCGTAGGGACAACTCACCAAGCCCTAGCTTTGCTTGCAGTTGAGCATAAGTTGCACTGCTACCAGTGCGATCTAGGTACTTAGCAATACCAACCAGTTGTTCCCAAATTACGGTGGGTTCTGTTAGCTGGGGAGGCTGGTAGGCGATCGCTAGTTTCTGATTCGTCTCTAAAGCCTCTTTTAATTGGGGATATAAATCGTTCCAACAGGCTGGGCACCGATCAACTCTCACAACAGAGGATGCATTAGATTTCGCCTCCGCATCCCGCCAATCTAAAATCCAATCCATTTTAGGGAAGTGATCTCGGCCCCAAGCATGTCTACCCGAATCCTCTCTATTAATATTGTTCCTACAAGGTCGCACGGCAATTAACCGCACCTCGTAGTGGGGCTTTTCTCGTCCTGCGTGGTAAGAATTGTGGTCTAGTTCCACAATTGCATCACATTGTCCTTGAGGCACCTCCTCTTTATAGTGTCCCCACCAAACCCCAGGGAAGCTAGCCGCAGTGGAGCCATCCCGGACCTTGAACCGTGTTTTGATAAAGTCTTGAACCTTTTTATGCCAAACAGCCTCAAACCAGCAGTTTTGGATTAGGAGTTTGGGAACAGAGTTTCCCATGCCGTAGGGCTCCAACAACTTGAGTTCCTGAAACAAGGTCTTGCCTAGATCTGTTGCCAAATCAGCTACAGTTACAACCAAGTCTGCTTCTAGCGCTGGAGTAAAGAGAGCTGTCGCAGTCTGCTGTCGCAGTTGCTGATTCACTGCCTCTGTAAACAAAGTCAGGTTTTCGATCGGCAGGCTCAACCCAGCAGCGAAGGGATGACCACCAAACCGATGTAATAGGTGTGCCTGGGCTTTCACGAGTTGATAGAGATCAATTTGCTGCGTTGAACGGGCGGAACCCCTAGCTAACCCTTGGCCAGAACCTTGAGAATCTGGCGGATCAATACTTAATAAAATGGTGGGCCGCCCCTGTTCTGCTGCAATCTGGGCCGCGACCAATCCTAGGACACCAGCAGGCCACTGATCGTCAGCCAGGACAATCACGCTCGTGGTGGATAGGTCGAGCGTATGCAATTTGGCTTGGACTTGCCGGAAGACCTCCTTTTGCAAGGACTTGCGGCGATGGTTAGCCAATTCCGTTTCCGCTGCCAACTGGTGACAGTACTCCACATCCCGGCTGGTCAGGAGTTCGACGCAGAACCGGGCATCTCCTTGAATACGACTGACAGCGTTGATCCGAGGACCAAGACCAAAGGAAATGTCTGTGGGGCGATCGCCCGTTTTTTTACATAACTCCAGCAACCGAGCTACCCCAGGTCGAGTTTTGCGCGACAGTTGTTGTTGCAGTTGAGCGATGCCTCGTTGCGCCAGGTGACGACAGTCTCCTGTTAATTGAACTAGGTCAGCAATCAGGCCAATCGCCACCAGATCTAGTAATTCTTCTAGTGGTTGTTGCGGCACATCCGGTAACGCGGCATAAAGTGCTTCTACCAGCTTGTAGGCAACGGCAACTCCGGAAAGGTGAAACAAAGGATGCTCGCGCTTCAGATAGCGGGGATTGATAATCGCAGCCACAGGTGGCCGGACTGCAGGCAGCGTGTGGTGATCCGTGACAATCACATCTAACCCTAATCCTTGGGCGTAATCAAGCTCGCTAAGGTTGGTGCTACCCGTATCACAGGTAACGATTAAGTGACATCCACGCGCCACCAAAGCATCAATACCTTGATAAGACAAACCGTGCGACTCAATCAGGCGATTCGGAATGGTGTAG
The DNA here is from genome assembly GCA_902806435.1 of uncultured Synechococcales cyanobacterium. Classification (GTDB taxonomy): domain Bacteria; phylum Cyanobacteriota; class Cyanobacteriia; order Thermosynechococcales; family Thermosynechococcaceae; genus CADCWO01. The sequence continues at coordinate 66,491 of CADCWO010000056.1, forward strand.
TGAAGCTGGTGATGCTGCGTGAAAAACTGTCCTAGCCCTTCCCAAAGCACGGCGGTGGCGGTAATTCCATCAGCATCAAAGTCACCCCAGATTGCCACAATTTCATGGCGATCGCGGGCTTGTTGTAGTCGCTGCACTGCCCACTGCATTTCTTGACCAAATTCGCAGGGACTAGCTGGTTGGTAGTGCTGGGGATTTAAAAAACTGGCTAGCTGCTCCGGGGCTTGAATACCTCTTTGCCATAGTAGTTGCGCAGCACGGTGCCCAGGCAGGCCTGGGGCATGGCATTTGACGGCTTCTATCAACCATTCTGGTGGGGCGATCGCTGGTTTCAGGTGCCAGTCATCAGATTTAAGCATTCTACTCCCACTAAACTCTTGCTTTCCTAAGCCTAGGACTGACGGCGTTGAACCCTCTACCTGACCTTGCCTTTGACCTACAACAGGCTGCGATGAGATACGACCAACCCAGCCACTAGTACTAAAAATCCCTCATTAAAGGCCACTGGGATTAGTCCAAGTTTAACCAAACTCCCGCTATTACTTAACTCAAACCGTTTTGTAGAGCGATTATTATCTTTATTATCTGGTCGGCACCTAAAACATTATGCCTTTGCCAGCCGGTTGCTGCGGCGAGCAGAACTTTATGTCTTTAATCCATATAGGAACTATTTATGAAGGTGCAGAAATAGGCTCGGTGTTTTGACAAACTGGCATCGAAGCGTCATCACAGGTTCCCTTGCAACCTCTGTAGTGACAGCGCTGTCAACCACAGCACCATCACAGACATTAACTGCTGTCCCAAACTTCGATTGGAACTAATACGTTGGCTACCACCGATGATCTAATTTGATGCCGTTGCAGCTCAGATACTAAATAGCTTCAGCGCTTAGCCTAATCCTACAACCTAGCGATGTGCCGGTGAGCGTCGCTCTTTAACCTGGTTGGGATTGACCGGTGCAGTTGCTTCTGATAGCGGTAGAGTCCGGAGCACTTTCTGGTAAACGTTGGTTTGGTAGACGATTTTCTTGCTAATGTCTAGCGCTGTTAGCCAACCACTTTTAGGATGATAGGCACCTGTATCAATGTCAAGCCACCCGACACCCTGCGCAATTTGTCCTGGCTCAACACCAGGCAAGGTAAAGGTGATGGTGTGACCTGTAATGATCACCTTGTCAGAAAAGTACGGTTGGATCATGCTATGGAACTTACTGCGAATCCAACAAAAATCATTGGCCGTTTGGGCTTTAATCGGTAAGCCAGGATCAACACCAGCGTGAACGAGCCAAACATCACCAAGGTCCAGATAGAGAGGTAATGTTTCTATCCACTCTAGGTGGTCACGCGGAATTTCTAACTTGCCATAGCTGGCAGCGGTCTCCTGCCCGCCAGAGTATAACCACGCTTGCAAGGCTGGCGGGTAAGCTTTGCCATTTGGAAAAGCACTGAGTAGCAACTGTTCGTGATTTCCCAACAAAGAAATGTAGGAACTCTGTTTCACAAACTCTACCACTTGCGCGCTTTGCGGCCCCCGGTCAATTAAATCGCCTAAGAAATAAACCTGGTCATTTGGGTTAGGAGCGATCGCCTCCAGCAATGCCATTAAGCCCGCAAAGTGCCCGTGGACATCACCAATCACTATTCGTCGGGGTGCTACTTCAGGCATTAATCTTCCAGTTGGCAATTGCTGATGGGGATTTAGGATAATTTGATTGCTCCTATTGTAGTACCCACCAATTTAAGTATTAGTCTTTTAGGCCGCTAGCCATTCTTTTCGCAGTTTTTCAATTGCCAACTCTTTGTGCTTGGCTTCTACCTCAATCCAAAGGGCACTACGGTAAGCGGAGGGCATAGTGGTAATCAAGTCGGTATGACGAGGGTCAGTGAAGAACTCTGCCCCATTCGAAATATGGACCAGTTGCCATTCTGGCACCGGCCAAGTGGTGCGAGCCGCTGCTAACATCTGAGCAACACTTGGGTCTTCGTAAGTCGTTAGCCGCTCGTGGCAGACATGGTGATGGGCGTCAAAAACCATGGGCACTCCTGCTGTACGACAAACTTCTAGAATTTCTAGGGCACTGTAGGCATGTTCATCATTTTCTAACACCAAGCGGCAGCGAATTCCCTCCGGCAAGTCGCGAATGACGTTTACTAATCGCTCGGCCCGGTCTGACTTACCGCCATGAATTTCCATCGCCGTCCATGGCGATCGCGGCTGCCCTAGATAATCGAGAATCTGGGCCTGGGTTTGCAAGATTTTAATGCTGTTATCAATCACCTCTGGCTTGTCAGAACTAAGCACCACAAATTGATCTGGATGGATCACAAGTCTTATGCCGAGTGCTATAGCGCGATCGCCAGTCTGCCGTAATGCTTCTTGAAATTCAGCCAGTACCGCATCACCGGGTGGCACATCAGCAAAGGGGAACAACGCAGAACCGAGCCGGTATAGCTGGATATGGTGCGTTGCACAGTAATCTAGTGCCGTACCTAACCGTTGAAGGTTATCACGGTACAACTCTCGCAGAACTTGTTGCTGTTCACTGGTCGGTAGCTGTAAAAGCCGCTTGCGTGTTAACGCCCTGTAGCGCACTGCATTGGATGCTGTAATGCAGACCAATCCAAGCTGCGGCAAAGGAGCATTTTGAGACGTAGTTGCTTTACCTAAGTCGGCGGATATCTTCATTGCTTGGCCCCTTGTGGGAGGAAGGCCGCTGAATCATAGTAGGTCCGGAATCGCTGAACCTTACCATTATTGATTTCTATTACACTTATGCCCCGGTAGCGCAGCGGCTCACCCGTTGACAAAGCACCCTCAGAAGTCCACTCCAAGACAGCGGTACTGTTTCCCTCAACAACATTCGTAAAGTGTGAACGAATGTGCTTAAACACGGATAGGTAGTCCTGCCAAAAAACATGTGCTCCATCCCGCCCCTGTAACGGTTGGCTTCTAGCAAGGTTAAGCAGTTCTGCATCCTCAGTGAATAGTTCAACTAAGAGTTCAACCTCACCGGTTTGTTCGGTTTCCTGAAGTCTTTGCATAAAGATCTGAACAGTTTCACTGGTCATTGGATGCTCCTTTCTGTTAACCGCCTGATAACCGCTCACTGTTACTAAGGTTCACACTTAACATTTCTATACAACTAGTTCCATGATACTGGGAGTTACTTGTTACGGGTAGCTTTATAAGGCCAGTCGTTCTCGAAAACAAACTGGTCTAATCCAGCCATAGCAGGAATTTGAAGCAACTCCCCAATCTATACACTAGGAGAGACCAACGGTGAGATTTAAATACCTATTTAGATTGGGGGAAATTTGTCAAATACTTGTTATATCTTGTAACATAATCTAAACATTACCTTTTAGGTGTGAATCATGAACCAATCAGTTGAGTTATCCATGGAACAGGAATTTAGTCTGCGGTCCTTTGCTGACCAAGTTCAGCACATGTCCCGAGAGCAGGCTCAAGACTTCCTTGTCAACCTGTACAAGCAGATGATGATCAAAGAAACGATGTATAAGCACTTCTTGAAGCATGAATGGGGGCTAGAGCCAGGAACAAAATTTAGCTAAGGGTAACCTGTAGATAATGGACGACCTCTTTCTCTTACTTTGTTCTGTCAGTAGAAAAGAGCTAGGGGTGCTGGGGCGTCATCTTTACAGGATGTAGTTGCTAGTTAGCCATGCGTAATCCTTAAAAATAAAAAGCCTTACTGGTTTGTATCTTTAGAAATATAAGTTGCTGCACAGTAGTTAAACTTCGCCACGAAAGCTACTAGGTCCATAAAAAGCGATTGTAATTTTCCTGTTCCTGATTAACTGATGAAACTAGACGGGCCAGAACTAGGCAGTTGAGTTGATTGAACAGTTGCCAAGACAGTAGTAATCAGCCTACTGAGTGCTTTGTAATAAGCCCAGATGATACTCTGTGCTAGTGGTCTTAA
>CADCWO010000057.1 GCA_902806435.1 uncultured Synechococcales cyanobacterium
AAAATCCTGATACGTCCACAAGTCCTCAGTCGGTGAATTGCGGAAATCCTGCTCGACTGGAGTATAACTTTCAAATGGGTCATTGATATTCATAAAAACTCCTATTTCAATGCTTCATGATGTAGGACCGATGTTGGCTAACCGCCAGCCATCGTCGTACTTTTCAAAGCTGGCTGTGTCTATGTACCTAAGCACCTCAAGCGCCCTTATACCTTCAAGGACTTGGAAGATTTAACTTGTTGAGACTGTTGCTGTTGAGGCATTTGCTCCTGCATCAGTTTAACCTCAGCAGCGTCCACCATCTTCTCAAATGTCTGTCCAGCCACTTTCGCTCCTTGAGCTTGAGTGAGCTTCTGGTAGCTGGGATCATGAGACTTCAGCATGTCTAGAACCTGTTCACGCTTGACTCCAGCCTTGAGTGCATTAGCTGCAATATCTTTAGTTGCTTGTAATCCATTCGGTTTAACTCCTTCTAAAAAGCGCTCGTACAACCCCTGCGAAGGGGATTCTGGTGTCTTCACCTCAACTTTGGCTGACTGCTTGCTCAAGCCCACCCCGTCAATCAACACCCGCCCATCCTTAAAATGCAGGAGCACCTGGTTCCCCTGGCTAATCTTGACTGGCCCTTTGAGTGCCGCCGGGTCACTCAGTGCCTTTTTGATTAGCTCAGTCTGCTCGTTGGTGATGGAGGTGTTGCGTGGGTCGATGTCCCCATCCTTCATTTTGAAAACAGTCTTGCCATTGACATCAATCTGTAAGCGATCCACGTTGAGCCTTCTCTGGTCAAGGTTCTGCACAATACCCAACGCATAGTCTTCCGCCTCCCTTGAACTTTTGGGCGTAGGAACCGTTTCTGGCTCAAGTCCTGGCTGAGACTGCTGGCTAGGAGCAATATATTGCGGCTCAGACTGTTTGCCATTCTCTTGCGGCCCAACCGCCTCTAAGCCCTCTGGTTCATTTATTTCAGATTGATCACCATTTTCATTTTGGGTTGTCTTGCGAGCCATTGTGAACTCTCCTTTAACTAATTTCGATACTTTAGATTTTGCTTGAGCAAGAACTGCTTGAGTTTTAGCGATCGCCGCTTGAATCTTGGCAACCGTATCCCCGATGTAGATCTTGATACCTTTCTCTCCAACCTGGCTGGATACCTGCTGAGCTGCATTGATGATGGCGCGGCCTGAGAAAATGCCTGTGGACAATTCACCCAGAATCTGGCCTCCTCTTTCTACACTGCCAAGCACAACGGGAGTGACAACCTGATCAATGCCATTAGCCGCATACCGTATACCCATGTCGGATGGAAGGTGACGGGATACTGCATTGCCAAAGGAGACTAACCCCTGAGAGGCGAACTGACAAGTCAGCGCAAGCTATCGCTTTACCCCCTGCTGCCATGAAGTTGTCCCCATGATCGATTGCGGAACCAATGAGGTGATCCACTCCCGGTATCCGGCTTACTCCAGCCGTTACCAAAAACGGTACGGCAACTTGTTGGATGCCTGTCTTGATGTACTGGAGGGGCAATGGAGCTAGTGCGAAAAGGGTAGCTTCCCCAGCTTTGAGAGCACTATAGCTTGAGTTGAGAAATGCTGTGGATACCCTTACCGGGTCAAAGCTGTAGGGGTGATTAGCTTGTGACATTGAGGCACCTGAACTATAAGGTCTTTTTAGGAGTTTTTACCTGAGCTTGAGCCTTACTTGGCATCAGCTCTACCGCATGGTCAATTTCTGCTCTTTGCATGATCAACCGTTCGTACTTTCCAGCATCACCACCGGCTTTAGCCACTCGTTGATAGACCTCTCCCTGGCGGATGCTCTTGGACATCTCTAGCGTAGAAGTACCCTGTTGTATCGCTTTGCGGACATCCTGTGCATCCTGAGCTGCCGTTCTCACTTGAACTTTCAGCGGCTGACGTTGGTTCATCAATAGCTGTGAACCAACCGATACGGCGGTGGAGACAGCCTGAGCAGCGACGTTAAGTAACCGCTCCTGATCTTGCTCGTAACTCCCGGACATTTTTGAGTGCCTCCAATTCTTCAGCAGTGGGTAACATCGTCTGAGCGATCACATCGCGGTCGCTCAGCTCTACATCCAGTGAGACTCCCTCTAAACGCTGTTCAGTCTGCTCAATCAGCGTTGGGCAGATCTCCTGGTCCCATATTTTTGTACAGCGGCTCCAGAGTGTGTCATCTTGACGGTTCAGCGGCACCCGGAGTTTATGGGGCCGATAGTCAAATCCAGGAGACATGATGACGCACTCTCCTTTATCCATCCGATTAAGGGCTGGAGCGGACACTAGGGGAACCTTCTGAACGTGCTCAGCCGTACTTCTGTTGCTATTCTTCCCGTAAGATCGCGATTGGGCGTCGTACCAGACATCTTTTTGCCCCAGTGAAGCTGATACCTTCTCAGCAGTTTCAGGATGTCCTGTGTTGAACACAATCTTGGTTTTACAGCTACTGAGGATTGCTTCTACATAGTCCCGGCTATAGCGCATTCGCGTTTGGGCATCTGACTGATAGGACAGTAAGCAGACCATCCCATACTCCCGAAAGCGGTTGATCCATGCCTCAATATCGGGTAAGCGAATCGAGCTAAATTCATCCAGGAACAATCCCAAGGGGCGATCCCGTTTCACTGTCGCATTCAGGTTGCGCTTCACCAGCATGTGAATGGCTGCGGCTACTAAGGGCGAGGTTGCCGCTTCACTTTGCTCATCTACCTGGAAAAAGATGATTTGTTTACCTGGTAAATCCAGGGGGAGCGTGCTCTTTAACAGACAAGGCAGAATAGAGCGATCAACCAGTGTCTGGAAGTGAGTCACTGCGCTACCGACAATGCCGACTGAGGTTTCTTCCGCATGAGCCACCGAGCGCAGTGCCACCGCCGCTTCCCCAATCCAGCTATCTAGCGCCCCATCAAAGTTAAATAAGCCGTATTGCTTTGCAGCAGCCAGCCGCCCAGCCAGATTCTCCAGAGAAAGAATCTTCCAGGCTGTGAGCAGATCAGGGTAGGGAGAATGCTTAGCCAGCATGAGCACCAACCTTAACAGAGAGATTCCCTGGGGGCCAAAGAACGGATCTTGCTTGGTTCCAGGTTCTTGGAAGTTACAGTTGAGGACTGATGCGTTCTCTTGGGCAGCCTTGGCATCTGAAGAATCGTGCATGAAGTCACTGAAATTCAGGCCATCTGAGTAGGCAAAGCCCGGTGCATAGGCATACACGTCATACCCCTTGGCATGGGCATAGGGAGCGTGCTTCTGCATCAAGTTCCCTTTCACATCCAGGACCATAAGTGTCCACTCCTGGTCAATGGCCGACTTCAGCCCCGGATCAATAATGGAGCGTGTCTTCCCTGAGCCTGAGCCTCCAACGATTGATACTGCTGGCTGTAGATCAGGCAGTATCAAACGCCCAAATGACAATGCAGCCTCGTTGTGCTTCTGTCGGGCAATCTGGCGCAGTCCTTGGTGACGCCCTGCTCTGACTTCAGCAGCAGTGGCAAATCGCCCATCAGAGAGTTCCGGCCTCCGCTTGGTGAAGGTGGATAGGATCAAGCAAAGGATGAGCAGCGCCAAGCCTCCCTGAAAAAAAGGAGTAGACAAAGGCGCAATCAGGGGTGTCAGTATATCTGGCTGTTGTTGGCTAGTGAAGGTAGTAGTTGCCATCCATCCCTCTGGTGATAAAGCGCGGCATCCCAGCGCCAAACAAGCCAACTACGATAAGTAGACCAAATAGCTTGAGGAAACCAAACAGGATGATTGCCATAAACATCCACCCGGTCAGCAAAATGACGCAGCGCTTAAATTGTGACTTCTCAAAATGGAACGAAGGAATCGCAAAGCGCCCCAGCACAAGCGTTAATGCAGAGGCAGTTGGGTATTGGAAGATCATCGCCACAACAAAGTACCCGGCGAATGCATTAAAAGGCCCGCTGCTCAGCATCATAGAAGGATAGGAAAAGGCACGGGCAATTAGCATATACACTACAGCAGCGATCGCCGCTGAGAAGACATTGCAATGCAATCCCGTCCCCCTGGCCCGTTTTATCCACAACAAGCCCAAGAAAACTGCTAGCCAAAACTGGAATAATTCCCACCACCCGTTCATTAAAAATCCTCCATTGATTTTATTTAGAAGGTGAAATGATCTTGGTTGAAGGAGGGATATGAATCCCAAGTTGCTTCAACGCCCAAACGTCATTGGAGCTTAGATACAAACGGCCTGTATCTTGAACCACTATATTTAGGGACGCCTGATACTTTTGTCGTCCTCCCAGCTTAGAAATGTCAGATTTCAAGATGTTTAGCGTCAATCCACGCGCCACAGAAAGCGGAACCGCAGCAGTTACAGGAATGGGTTTGCCGGATGGATATTGAGCAAGCACCTGGCAACCAGATCGACTAGAGGAAATAATGGCATCACGCACTCCAATCTCTAATGTGGGAGGAAAAAGATGGAGAAGGTAATACGTTTTGTCTCCTTGTCGATGCACTCCACGAGTGAATGGAGCTTTGACCGGAGTGCGTTTTGTGTTGAGCTGACTGATGCAAGGTTGGAGAACTGATGGTTTTGTTTCCCTAGCAATAGAGATAGCGCTTGTTAGGAGGAAGATTGAAATAGAAAAAATGGGAGCAAGTGGACGCGGAATCATAGTCGCACCTATTTTGGCTGTTTCGGGAAAACTACTTTGATGTTGTTATTAGGTGAGAAGCCCAGTTCTCCTAAGGCAGCGTATTCTTCAGGGGTGAGAAATAGTTTGT
>CADCWO010000058.1 GCA_902806435.1 uncultured Synechococcales cyanobacterium
TGTTCATTACACACAAGCACAAAAAGGAACAATCACATGGATAGCAAATGCATAGAGGATTTCAATAACAATAACAACAAACAGATAGTCTCATGAAAAAACAACAAAACAAGAAAAGCAAAGGAATTACAATTCCTCTACTAGAGAGTCATTAGAGTCATCTTCGTATAAATAAGGCCCACTACTATCTGAACCACTAGCATGTGCCTCTATGTCTACGTAGCGCTCTACACCCCTTTTGCATCGGGCTACCCTTTGCACAGAAGAAGGAGATGGAAGTGTAGCCATCACTTCTGCAACACCCTCGTCCCACGGATTTAAATGGAAGGATCGTGGCGGGCTCTTCATTGTCATCGACAAGCGCGACAACACTCCATCCAATGACGTTGGCAATATAGCCATCAACGACGTCGACCGACTGCAGAAAGAAATGTCACATCATTAAGAAACGTCACATTATCATTTACATTAAAATAAATTGCATCTCTGTAGACTACAATATGATATACAAACCAAAACCAGTAAAGAACTTACTTACAACGTCTCTTAGGAGCCGTCTTCACCTCCGGCTCGTCATCATCAACCTCCAAAGGGCGCTTGCGAGAGCCCTCGGGCACAGATAGTGTCACAGTTGACTGCACCTCTATGGCAGGAGGAATCAGAGGCTGGAGGACTTCCTCAACCAAGCCCAAATCTTCCTCCAATGCTAAGATGTGGCGCTTGAGGGCCTTGCAGGCTTTAATAGATGCACCTTCATAGAAAACAATAAAAAATATGTTAGGATTCTTAATTCATAAAACATAATACAATTGGTAGAAATATGAGAACTAACCAGTAGACGCAGTGATATCAAGGATGACATCGTCCTCTTGAGTGCAAAGATCAATAAGTGCCTCAAGGAAATTGGTGGACTTCTCCCGTGCACCTCGCCAAGGCATATTGCTATCTCCCTTCATCGTCAGCAATTCTTGAGTGATTAGATTAGTTAGGAAACCATCTGAAGAGAGCTGAATGCCCTCCCTTTGAAGTTCCATCCTGTCGAAGAAAGAAAAAGGAATAGCAGACTCCACCTTCCTCACAAAGCATTTTACCATGAACAACTTCAAAGTCCGCCCGGGGTGCCCGGCACGCGAGAGTGGTAGGCCATTAATGGCAAACCACTTAGTCTCCTCCTCAAATTCTGCCCAGTGAGCCCAGGCTTGAAGTTCATTGGAAATGAACTTTGAGTCTGGGTAGAACACAATGAGAGGTGCTCCGTCACGAAGTAAGGTAGCAGCCATCTCAAAAGCACGGTAAATCCACTGTGATTCCTTCCGACCTCCCTCCGACATTCGTGTTGGAAGCTTGTTCCAATCCGGCACCTCCTTCCCACCATCAATGCCAGGCACTGGCAAATCCTCCGGCACGTCAAAAAGAACCATGTCTGCTAAGCCTAAGGCACATTCTTCTCCTTCAATGCGCCGCAATCTAGTGCCTCCATACTCCTTCAAAAAATCTCTCATCTCGGTGAGAACTGCTGGATCATCACCCTCCTCAACAACACTATCACAAAGGGGCATAATAGTGAGGGGGCTATTACACATGACCTTCACTCCAACGGCAGACTCCACGTGTTGGCCTGTCGGAATTGAATAAACTGTCTGCGAAGGCTTTACAATAAATGTGGAAGGTCGGCTGCTTGCCGAAGGTGAAATGCCCATTGCATGGACCACCGCTGCAGGGGCCGATAAACTGCCAAGCCCCCCAAGTTGAGAAATAAGCTTCTCGGGCCCCTCCTTCGCGACCAATGCCGCAAGCTCCTTGTTCCTCTCCTTGATCTCTTTCTTCTCCTTCTTGGCCGTCTCCTTCTCTAGCCTCTGAGCTTCCTTCTGCGCCTCTCTGGCCACTGCCTTCGCCGCCTTCTCAATAGCCTTGGCCTTATTCTTATCAGTCATATCAAGAGCCTCCATTGCAGCTATTGGAGCCATAAACAACGGAAGCATGCCACCATCGTCAGATGATGAGGCTGTAGCATCACAATTTGCCCTATGTATGATCTCGTCTGCAGGGGTTGGATCGCCGTCCCTCATTTCCAAATACCAAGGGCATTGTCGAAGATGATGCCGAGAAAATCGCCGTACCTGCTGCTCAGTAAATATACAGTCTGCTGAAGACGTATCAATCCACTTTGTGAAGCGTAAGGGTAAGCGACTAGCATCCAAGGCACCATTCGCTACTAGCTCCCTCCAAAAATAACGGAGCACAACGCGCTTGGCAACGTTCTCGCAATCCGGCTGTGCGGTGAACTCCTCCCCTTTAGAGTGATTGAGGCGCTGTCCGATATGGCTAGGATAGACCTTACACCACAGTGTGATGCACTTGGACTCGATCCAGCTGCCAATCTCTTGAATGGGATTGGCAAGCCCCTCTGTCTTGAGGACAATATTGTCCTCCACAAGAATCTCCGTGAATAGCTTAACACACTCTTCCTCAAGCTATAATAGAAAATAGAAAAGATTAGAGTCACGAAATGTACAAATAAGATTGCTGATAAGAATACAAATGTAATGTAATGAAAACGTACCCCGGCCCAAAACGCTGCCCTATCAATCCAATTTCGGAGAATCTTGTCGGAGGCTGGAGATGCTGGGAAATTATAATCTTCCCGAGAGCGCTTGCTCATGTTCCACCATCTGCACCATCTCGCTTTGAAACGTGCAGGCACCTTAGCGGTAGCAATGAGCTGAAGTTTCTCTGCTGTCATCTCTGGCTTCAGTTGATAAATGTCAAAGTGGCGATTTATCTGAACAAAGGAAATACACAATTAGTATAAAGCACCATGAAAATAAGAATTAAAAAAATGGATAGGACAAGAGACAGGAAGCATACCTCCTTGAAAAAATCTTCACCATTGGTAGGATTGGCAACGGCTAGATATCGTTGAAACTGCGTTGTACAAGAAGTCTTCTTCTTTGCCACGGCTTCGTTGCACAACCTCACCAAATCTGCTGGATTTCCTATAAGGTCGTCACCTACACCGGTGACGAGGGAATCTCTATAAATCCGTATTTGTTCCTCCTGGACCGCAATGAGCTCACGCTGACAGTAAACAATCATCAAACCATTAAAATCCATGGTATTACAAAATATTATGTATGACATTATATACAAATAGACCAAGTGGTTTGACATTGCACCTCATGCATCAGCTTCACGAATGCATCAAGGGTCATGTGGTACCACTTCTTCGTGCCCTTCTTCGACCACTCTACGACACTGGCCTCATAATCATCTTCACTAATTAGCCCCTTCAACGCTTCAAAATCCAGCATCCCAAAGTGTTGGATCCTCTTTATCTCATGTGTTACTTGTTGTGTAACGTGATCTGTGTCCTTTTGCCTGATAAAGAACATACAAGATTAGAAATACTAAGTGAAATTTTTACAATGTAAATGAATTTGAAACATTAGACAAATGGTAATTCTAAAAGAACAAGTATGCATAAATGACGTATAATAAAATTGGAACTTACTTGTTCAAATCCGTCATTGCGTTGAGAAGAATATGACGAGTCTCCATGAGTGGAACGATAATCACAGCACGAACAGGTTGATGAAACACCTTGTTGGTAGGGTGAGTCTGGGAAATCACCTCCATCCATGCAAAATGGCGGTGATTCCCATCCCAGATATAGAAATATTTGTTGGAAAAGACTGCAAACTCTGGTCGAGTCTTCAACATCTCCTCAAACAACCTGTCCTCTTCTTTCCAAAGATCTGACCATGCCTCACGGTCGGAGGATGCCACATCCTTCTCCATCAATGCAAAGTTCTTTAGAGCGACATAGAAGCAGGCGGCTCCTGGACGGTAGCCATTCACAAACTCCCCTTTGAGTTTGTCCACGTCGCTCTTCAGAGGAATCCGTACCTCCGGCATGGGCAACATCCTGCACAAGGGGATGTGAAGCTCAAAGACGCCGGGGTAATGGGCCTTCTGAAGAATATCAAAATGCGTCCCACGGAGAGACTTCCGTAATGCTTGTGCTGTAGACTCGAAACCAGCTTCGGATTCAATATCAATGGTGGCGTCTTCCATTCTCCTAGGCACCAACTTCGTCTGATCATCCACGAACTCCAAGCCCCCTCCCTGAATTGTCGCCATCTAGAGCACAACAATAAAATCTATTATTTGGTCTTAGAGCCAGCCCAAGCCCACGAATGTGGACAATTTTAATGGACCGAAGTTCACATTTACTTGTGGCAAACTCAAACTCCCACATGCAGATATTGAAAGTCATAAGGTCTAGAAGGTAGTACTAAAATTTTCGGCTTTTTGGTGATCCCTGAAATTGGGTCTCGGATCCGAGACCCAATTTTGGAGGTGTTCAAAAAGCTGATAAATTCAGCGTTTAGGAGGTAACCACAGAATTTTACGGATTTTATTGGTGATCTCTGAACTTGGGTCTCAAATCAGAGACCCAATTTCAAGGGTCACAAAAAAGCTAAAATTTATAGCGTTTGGGAGGCGAGCTCTAAAAATTTCAGCTTTTTGGTGACCCTTGAAAATGGATCTCGGATCCGAGACCCAATTTCTGGGGTCACCAAAAAGCCGAAAATTTCAGAGTAGTCTCTCCAACTCTGAAATTTTTAGCTTTTTGGTCACCCTCGAAAATGGGTCTCGGATCCGAGACCCATTTTTGGAGGTCACCAAAA
>CADCWO010000059.1 GCA_902806435.1 uncultured Synechococcales cyanobacterium
TCTATATATATGTAGGGTTTTGTTTATACCTTGCCTTATTTCAGGCTGCTGTCGCCCTGACCCTTAAAGGTCAAAGGGCGGCAGCGGTGCCCCACCCCTGTAAGGTTCCTTCTGCTATCACCAGTTGGTCTGAGCTGCGAGCTACCTTGCCAGAGCATCTTCAGCTCAAGATTGCTGCTGCCGAGCGCCGTCGCCAGCTTAGGCAACAGCAGCAGGACCGCCGCCGAGAACTTGCTAAGCTTCGTCAGTCTTTTCCTCCCGTTGATATTAGTGTTGAAGCCCTTGCTACTCTAGAACGGGAATTAGCGACTCAGCGGTTCCTCTCTGAACATTCTCAAGCAGAAGAGTTTTACATCTTTCCTCAAGGAGGCTCTGGGCAGCTTGAACCTCTTGCCCGAGATCCACAGGTGAGTGCACTTTTCCATCCAGCCCCTCACTGCGAGTTATCAAGCGAAAGTGTCACAGCAACCGGTACAACCAACCGGGCAGTACAAGCTCGGGCTACTGCCCCACAGCTTGGTCAAGACCGTGATTCAGATGCCTTAGTACAAGAGCCTTTAGCGTGCGATTTGCCCTGTATGGAGGACCAGTCTGAATTTAGTGCGTGGTTTAAATTGGCCTTGCAACTGGGTATCGTCGTTGATAGTGATCTCGACGATGGTCAGCTTTGGGTATTGACTTCTGCCGGAGCCTGGGAGCCTTGGACTGAAGTATCTGCTGCTTTCACATTCCGGTACTTGCAGGGCATCCTAAAACCAGACACTACATAGTTTTTGGGAAACCGCCATCAAGCGGGATATATCCGCAACCGGCAGTTTGGGTCTTCACCAAAACTGTTGGCCTGTAGATGGTAGTGTTCAACTAGTTCGTGTTGCATCTTCCGCACTTTGGCGGAGCGTGGGAGCAGTTCTACCGGCTGTTTCCGGGAAAGCACAACTTGCTCTACAGCGAGTCTGGCTTCTTCTAGGGCTTCCAGTTCATCTTCATGGCCGTTTTGATCAAAACGGTTTTCAAGCTCATCATTTGTGCTTGCTTCCTGCATGTTCAATAACTGCCGCAAGGTACGAGCGATCTCAGAAATAGTGCTTGCTTCTATCAAGTGAATAGGCACCTGATGAGATTTGGCGACATGCTGGAGTCTGGATTGATCTTTCGCATGGCAGCTAAGCGCCACAACCCCGTGAGCGTGATCAATGTCTCGAGTCAGTACCACTGGCAAATTCAACCTCTGAATAACTTGCTCTAACTGATGACGGCTAACGCCATAGGGGTAAATGTGTAATGGTACTTGGTCTTTGGAAACTCCTTGCTGAGCAACGTTATTAAAATGCTGATTCTGCTCAGTGGGCTCATCCAGCAATCGTTGTCGCTCCCTTTCCTCGGGAACTGCGTTTTGATTTGGTACTTGGGAGAAGGGTAGTATCCGTCCAGCCCTTTGTTGCAAAACTGTTGGACGGGTAGTCAAGGTCTGGGTGGACGTAACAAGTCTCCTCCTACTAGGACGCGTAGGTGCCTGGCGGGTAATCGTGACTTGGCCATCATCAGTAACAGTCCTTACCTGTGGGCTAGGCTGCTGGCCCCGTAGTAAACTATCAACTGTTTCAGCTACGCTTTCATGCACCCCCCAGCGTTGGCGCTCTACCATCTCCACAGCAATCTCAAACGTGGGAGACGCTTTACGCTCTAAAACTGTTTTCTGACAGCGCCGCCGTCTGGCCTCTTCATCGCCTAGGGTAACGGATTGAATACCGCCCACCAAGTCAGATAGGGTAGGGTTTTTGATCAGGTTTTCAAGTTGATTACCGTGAGCGGTCCCTACTAGCTGCACGCCGCGTTCAGCAATCGTACGAGCTGCTAAGGCTTCCAGTTCTGTACCGATTTCATCAATGACGATGACCTCTGGCATATGGTTTTCCACTGCCTCAATCATCACCTGGTGTTGGAGCTCTGGATGAGCGACTTGCATCCGTCTGGCTCTACCAATAGCTGGATGAGGGACATCCCCATCCCCTGCTATTTCGTTTGAAGTATCAATGATAACCACTCGTTTATGAAGCTCGTCTGCCAACACCCGCGCGATTTCTCGTAGTGCGGTTGTTTTTCCTACACCAGGACGGCCTAGCATCAAAATTGACTGGCCCTTTTCAACCAAGTCATGGATGAGCTGAATCGTCCCTTCGACTGCACGACCAACGCGACAGGTTAGGCCAATAATCTCACCTGTGCGATTCCGAATTGCGCTAATACGGTGCAAGGTTTGCTCAATACCTGCCCGGTTGTCTCCGCCAAAGCTGCTTACCTGTGCGATGCAATCGTTAAGCTGTTCGTGGGTGACAGTTGTCTCGCTGAGATACTCGGCTTTATTTCTAAAACGGGCTTCTGGACGACGGCCCAAATCCATTACTACCTCAACCAAGCCGTCTCGCTGTGGGTGGTGTTCTAGCTTTTGTCGAATTTCTTGAGGCAGGATGTTTAGCAATTTCTTAAGATCGTCTGTAATCAACATGGTTACAATGACGTGTTTTAAGTAATACTGATTTAGCTTCTAGTAAGCGTTGGAAGCAGAAAACAGAGTTGAATGCGCTACAGGCGATCGCTAATTTTTACCTAACGGTTGAAATTAAGCATCGATCATTAATAATTCTTCTGACGATCCGCAGAGGGCAATAAGTACAGTGTGGTAATTCAGGAGTTACAGATACTGTTAGTCGTACCTAAGTCATTAAATTTCACTTTGGACTTTTCAATCTAGCAAGCCAAGCTTGACAATTCAGTAGGTAAAACCGAATGCTTTGGGACGGATTTTGCCATTGAGGAGAATCAAAAACTCGCGATTATTAGCAAACACTTTATACTAATTCTTTAAATTCTGGCTACAGATAGAGCATTAAGGATGGACTGTCGCCCTGTAATCGATGCAACGACTTCTGGGGTTAGTTTGTCGAGTCGTTCTCGTAACTGTTGGCGTAACTGATCGAGTGTCGTCGGTAAAGTCCACCGCAATCGCCGCTTGAGATATTGCCACACTTGCTCATAGGGCTTCGCCCCGCCAAAGGCGTACGGGTTTAGCTCAGGACAATGAGGTGGCTGAAACATCAGAATGATGTTGCTTGGAACCTTCAACCGCTTGGCTTTGTGAAAGCCGCCATTGTCCAGCTGAATGATTAATAAATCATCCTTGAACTGTTGAGAAACCAGATCCAAAAACACTTGAAAGCAATCGGTATTTAAGTGAGAAAACTCAAAGAAAAAATGCTCTCCCGTTTTCGGTTCGACAATACCGTAGAGATAAGTTGCTTGAAACTGCCACTGTACCTGTCCAACTGGTTTGACTCCTTTGGCAGTAATCTTGCGTCCTCCTAAAGTCTTCAACCCCAGTCGAGTTTCATCACCACAAAAGAAGCGCACCTGTCCGCTCCAACGCAAGATGCTCAATGCTACTGCTACCAGCATCACCAGGTTCTCACCTAAGTTTTTTTATATGCTTCGAGTTGCTCCGTTGACTGCTCCACACTCACAGGTCTTGGCACTTTCGGCGATGATTGCAAGTGGTAATGCACCAGTTGATGGACTGTTTTGTACTCGGCCACAATCCCTAACTGCCTCTCCAACCAATCACAAATCGCTTGATATCCGTCAAAGCCTTGCGGTTCCTGTAAGCGTTTTTGCAGGGCGACGACTGCCCAAGCAGGAATCGCTCGCGGACGACCAGAACGAGGTCTGCTTTTGAGTAATTCCTCTATGCCTCCTTCCCGATAATGTTTGAGCCATTCTTGTAACGTTGCTCGGTGTCGCCCCAAAATTGCTGCTGCTGCTTGCACGGTTTTAGCCTGCTTACTTTTGAGCAGATACAACAAGTGAAGGCGTTCTTTACTAAACGCTGTTTTCTGCACTCTTAGCAGTTGCTTGAGTTCATCCTCGCTCTCTTGAATGTCCAGTTTGTATACTCCTGCCATATCCCCTAACTGAACCCTCTACCAGTCTTATAACATTTGTCGTCTGACTTTCAAGAATTGGTATTAGTTGTATTGAAAAGCCTACTTATTGACTAGCAACAAGCCATAAAAGGTGAAAGCCCTCCTTGATTGCAATCAAGGAGGGCTTTCACCTATTTATTATCCTGGCACCGAGTTATTTTCCCAGAAGGCAACCCTTCAAGTATCTTCACCGCTGCAGCATTTCACGCCCGAGTGCGGGATGGAGTCGGGGTGGTTCCACTGCGCCATAGGCACCAGGAAAGCAAAACCCTGAAGGCTGCATAGCAACTAGTCAATCTATCTCATGAACACTAATGGTTGAGGTCAAGCCCTCGGTCTATTAGTACAGCTCGACTACATGTGTTACCACACTTCCATCTGCTGCCTATTAACGGGTGTTCTACCCGTGACCTTACTGGCTTACACCATGAGAGCACTCATCTTGAGGTGGGCTTCCCACTTAGATGCTTTCAGCGGTTATCCACTCCGCACTTGGCTACCCAGCGTTTACCGTTGGCACGATAACTGGCACACCAGCGGTGCGTCCCTCCCGGTCCTCTCGTACTAAGGAGGGCTCCTCTCAATGCTCTTACGCCTGCACCGGATATGGACCGAACTGTCTCACGACGTTCTGAACCCAGCTCACGTACCGCTTTAATGGGCGAACAGCCCAACCCTTGGGACGTACTACCGCCCCAGGTT
>CADCWO010000060.1 GCA_902806435.1 uncultured Synechococcales cyanobacterium
GCTAATTTTCTTCTTTCGTATGATACTTAATCCCACATTTGCCTGCCGCACAACCCATAGAATCATAAATATAGGTCGCCAAAACCCTATGGATATCCGCCAACAGTTACCGCTCGAGCAACAGTTTGAGCTTAAAGTCTTTGAAGCTCAGGTTCGGCGGCTCTCTCAGGAAGAGGCTCATGAATTGCTGATTCAGTTGCGGGAAGCGATGCTCCATCAAACAACGACTTTCCGTGAAATTCTGAAGGAAGCATGGGGTATCGACAAAAATGTTGATGTCACTCTCAGCCTGCTCACCGACGGTTAATCTCTGGCTCAACGTTAAGCGATGATAGGTTTGAATGCAATGATGTCTACATAGCAACTCAGTTTCAACAACCAGGCTAAGCCAGGTGGTGTTAGTGCGTTTGTAGTGGTCTTCTTCTTATTTGGAGTCCCTCACATCTGCAGCTTCTTGCGGCAACAGTCGAACCAAAGGCCCACGTTTGGGGTGCCTAAAAATGCGGGTTGTTTAATCACTAGGTTGGCAGGAGCATTCGTGCTTTTGATCATCTAGAGTATTTCATCTTCTAAAGAGTTGTACCCGTCAGGCTTTCTAGTTCTTAGAGAGTTTTGCATTCAAGCATTTGAAACTATTGCCAGATGTTCTTTTCAAGATTCAATCAGAAAATTAATCTACACTCCTAATCAGGCAAACGGGGTGGAAAAACTTCAAGAGGCTATTATGTTGCGTAAGTTCAACGATTCTTCCCTTCCTCTTTTCGTGGAGACTAGTTTGGCTATCGTAGGTTTCCTCCTTCTGGTCTGCTTGTTCTAAGTCGATATTTAGAGTGTGTCTGCTTAGCTTGGCGGCGGGGCAAACCAGCAACGGTGTACTCTGGGCGCTGAGACAGCTGTTGATACTCATGGAACCAATCTTGAAAGTCTCAGGTAGACGACCAACAACTCTAAGGCGCCTGCACTACACTAATCTCAAGGGTCATCCCTGCCTGGCGTAGCCGTTCTGCAAGAACGCCACCGAGCCCAGTTGCCGGGGTCAGGAGGCCGCCGCGTTGTCCACCCGGCAGCTTATCTGTGTTCAAAGCTAAGCTTAGCGCTGATTCGCAGAGAAATTTGACTGTGGCACGGTTCCCCGGATCGCCTTGGTCGCAAATCAATCCCTGCACCTTGCGCCCGTTGCTGGCTATTCCCAGGAGTTCACAGCGAAACCAACCCTCCTTCATGGTTTGCTCAGACGGACCACTACCAGGTTGAGGAAGGCGGGATTGCAGCAGGCGGCGGAGCGGAGCTTGTTGCACCATGCCTGTAAACAAGGCCATACCAGCAGTTGCACCCATCGCCTGAAGCCATGCCAGAGGTGGATTGAATTTCAGGTATTCCTGGTAGGTAAAGCCTGGCCCGTAGGGTTCCTGCCACTGCTCAGATAAGGCACTGCTGCGGCGCACGACACGGGTGTTCACCGGGCTCATGAAGAATGGCCCTACCCAGGTACCCACGTCGGCATCGTATTGAGGGGATGCTGGATCTCGACTCTGCTCTATCTCTACTCGGGAATGCTCGCTTGTTGGGTTGAGTAGAAAGGGATTGCTCACCTGGCTTACTTGAGCGGAATCGTAGAGGTTAAACCCTGAGGCTAGGGTACCGCCATTAAAGCCACCGTACATCTGAAAATAGGCTTTCACCGCTTGACAGGGAGCTCCCAGTTCTCGACGTAGGTGGAGAACTGCCAGGTAGGCACCCAAATCTGAGGGGACCGAATCAAAGCCACAGCAAGGAATAATCCGGGTTCCATCAGATGATGCCTGTTCGTGATAGCGATCGCACAGGTGCTTTACCCAAGGGGTCTCACCGGTAATATCCACGTAATGGGTTTTGAAGCGTACGCAGGCATCGACAATCTTATCGCCATAAAGAGCAAAGGGACCTGCAGTGTTCAGGATAACGCGGGTCTGAGAGACGATTTTATCCAGGGCAGCCTGATTCTGGCTGTTAGCAACTAGAACATCAACTTCAGTCCCAACCTGAGCCTTCACAGATTCTAATTTCTGTTGATTTCGACCGGCGATCGCCCAACGAAGCTGACCAGGGCGGGTATGCTGGGAGAAGTATTGCACCGTCTGTTTGCCGACGAAGCCGGTAGCGCCATAAAGCACGATATCATAACGACGCTCAGTCATGGAATGTACACTCCTTCAAGGTCAGGCAGTTTGAGGTTTACGTCTAATCCTATGACCTAAGGGCTAGAGGAAGGAGTGAGAATAGATAGTACACCTTGGCAATACACCTATTAGGGACAGTTCAAGATAGCTAGAAGACTTCTAGCATCAGAGTTTTAGCTTCCTTCCTTACAATCAATCTTGAGATGAAAAGATTAAGTTATCTTACTATTTGCAGTATCATTATCTTACTCATGGAGAGTTTAGCAGCTTGTGGTAACCGTACCAGGATGGAGACCTGCAAATTCACCGAAATTGAAGGAGCTGAGCTTGAAGCTGATTTTGCAGATTTCGACGCGGAACGGGGTGAAGTTGAAATGGCCTGCGGCGATGAACTGGTCGATGTCACCTGGAGTCAGTTCCAAACTAGATTGCAAGTTGACCCTGGGCAATACCAAAACAACCTAGAAGCCCTAAAGCGGCAGGTAACTTGTGTGAAAGACGAGCACTCCAGGAACAAGGAGGTGTTTTGCAATGGCCCTGGTGCCGCTAATGAGTTCGTCGCCTTAAGCTTTAGCTACGATGACTAGTCCTGATAATACTAAGAGGGATCAGGAAAACAATTGTGGTGATTGAAACCCGTCTTCAATCGATTAGCTACGCAACGCGAGCCAGAGCAGTACCTCGGCTGGCGCAGCTGGTTGCTTCTCGCTTTGATGCTAGCGATTGCTACCTGAGCAATCTGAAGCGAGTATCGTAGAAAAAGGGGCGAGCGCTGAGGAATGTAAGTTCATAAGCCTCAGGGTTATGCCAGTGCCTGCGCTATGGCTTTTAGTCCCAGCGCAGATGTAACCACCCAGTTGTGTCCTAGAACCCATACCCTTGCCTCTCGACCGATAGGCATCTGGGAACTAGTCGCTGGAACAATCATCAAATCAAAAGGGGTCCAAATAGAGGTGAACTTGAGCTTCTCCAGCAACTCAACATCCTGGTTCAATTGCTGTAAGAAATCGCTCTGAGGCCGCATCTGCATACAACCGCTACGCCTGGACAAGTAAGCCACCCAAGTGCCGTGGTGGGGAGTACCGAGCGTGACAAAGCGCTGCGCTCGCTCAATCCCTCCTAACTGCTGGATGTAGTAGCGGCTGACCAAGCCGCCCATACTCAACCCGACGAGATCCAGTCGTTCCTTAGGGGAGAAAGTCTTGTCAACATAATCGACTACTTGTTGAGCCAATTGCTCAAGTGGGGCATCACCGTTATTTGGCTTGAGGTTGAAGCTGTAGGTAGACCATCCCCGTCGAGCCAAGTAGGTAGATAGAGTTTGGAAAATCCTGGTTGTATCATGGAGACCATGAATCAACAACACCGGGTTGTGTAAAGGGGAGCAATTCATCTGGTTAGCTCTTTGAGCATTTTGTAGCCTTATCGTTTTTCCTTCAGCTAAAGATGATTATGGCGTTTGAACCTCACTTTCGGTTGTCAGGAAGGTGCTGTTTCCTAATAACGCTTATGCCTGAAAAATAACGGAAAGATTATTGGCTGGCATAACGTAGGTTTTGACCAGCGAGAGGGATTGAGCTTGGGCAACGGCTACCACTTCATCTAAATCTCGTACCCCCCACTCCGGGTTTTGTGCCTGAAGCCGTTCATCAAAAGCAGCATTACTGGGTGCTGTATGCTTGCCACCCTGTTTGAAGGGCCCGTAAAGGTACAGAATACCCCCCGGCGGAAGAATTTGTCTCGCTCGTGACATCAAGCCGAGACAGGCTGACCAGGGAGCAATGTGAATCATGTTAATGTTGACTATCGCCACGATTGGATCGTGCTTAAAGTCTATATCTTGCAGTGCTTCCGGCAGCTCATCCTGTTCTACTGCCCAGACCGGGTCTCGAGCATCCAGCGCGATGGGAGGATACAAGTTATCTGTAGGGCAGTGTTTCCGCCAGGCCGCAATGCTAGCGCGCGCATCCGGATCTGGGTCAGACGGAATCCACTTGCGGGGACGGAGCCGGGGAGCTAAAAAGATAGCATGCTCCCCTGTACCACTGGAAACCTCTAGTATCGTGCCTCTTGGCGGAAGTACTTGTAGAAGCACCTGCAGAATTGGTCCTTGATTGCGTTGCGTGGCAGGGGCATGTTGTCGGGCCTCCAGAGGGTCATTCATCTAGGTACAGGGATCGACAGAACTTAATCATTCTCGCTTGTTGGGGCACGCATAACTACAGTCATGCAAGTTAGGACCCTAGATCTAAGACATACTCCATTGCATCACGGAGAGAGGCAAACTGAGCCAGTTGCTTGTGGATGCGGCTCTTTAACCAAGACGGTAGTGGACTAGACCTGTGGAAATAGAGGAAACTTAAAGCGTCGTCTGCCTCACGGTTTTGCAATGGTCCTTGAATCAGTTCTTTGCCCCACTTGTGGAAGTCATGATGTCGTCAAACATGGACCATCGGGTGAGGGGAAACAACGGTATAAAT
>CADCWO010000061.1 GCA_902806435.1 uncultured Synechococcales cyanobacterium
AGTGTGTTTGGCGTCCTGTCCTTAATCAGTGGCAATTGCTCAGACCGCTTTTATCATGCGGTTGCCTTTACCCCAGTTGAATTAGTTTCAATGCCCAGCGCCCAGGCTGTAAAAGCGCTCAAAGAAGATGCTGAGTTAGCCGCGATGTTAGTGCGAGGATTGTCTGCTCGCATATTACAGACAGAGAGACTAGTGGAAGCACTGGCCCATCGGGATATGGGTGCACGACTAAAGAGATTTTTATTGCTCCTGTGCCGGGACTTCGGGGTGCCGGTGCCGGGGACAGCCGGGATCACCATCAGGCTGAAGCTATCCCACCAGGCGATTGCTGAAGCCATAGGGTCTACTCGTGTCACTGTGACGCGCCTGCTGATTGAATTGCGTGAACAAGCTCTCATCTCGATTGACAACAAACAGATCACCGTCCATCAGCCTAGTTCCTTAGTGGGCCAGTAGTTGGCATGATTGCTAAGGCTAAGTGCTGAGCAAGAACTCGTCCCTGCCTGCTCAATCAAAATATTTCAACGTCTAACAGCTTGCGCTTGAGAGGCTTAGCTTTGGCATCTAAACGGGTTTTGGTGCTCTCAACTCTGATAGCTTCTCGTTCTGGCTGAGCCGCTTCGAGCAAGAAGACTCGGCGGCCAGCCACGTTCCACAGGTCTTGGCAGCTACAGACAAAGCCTTGTGCTGTTAATACTGCCGCCCTATCGTCACGGGCTTGTCGAGCCTCAGCTTCATCCTCCCAGCCAGTTTCGAGAAATGTCTCTGTCATTGCTTTCATCTGGTTCCACCACCACGGCTACTGATGCTGTCTCTACCACCCTATAACGAGCACCCAAAAAACAGGTCTTGCTCCCAAGAACACCCGCCTCCTTTGCAAACATACAGCGATCGTGTTTTCCTCGTAGGGACGCTGTGGAACATCTTCTTGAGCAGACTATACAGGTTGGCAGAAGATTCTGAGCCTAGAGTTCAGTAAAATGAGCTGCCCCATCACTCAGAGGACAGCAGGGGAGTAAACGAGGTACGCCAACCGAGACTACGCTACGGGATTGCCATCCTAGCTGCTGCACAGGCGCTAATCCTGCGCTACTGCTAGAGCCTCTGCTCGAAGCCGAAAACCTTTTCTCCTGCTTTTTGTTAGCGTGATAGTGAGTGCTGACTAGGGCGGCTTAGGCCGGGGCTGCTCACTACCGCCTTTGCTGCTTTAGCCAGTACCTACTTCCTGATTCATCTACTCTCTTCACCGGACATAAGTTATAGCGAAACTGTTTGGCTCGGAGTGTTTGTGTTAGTGGCTTTATTACTGAGCTTGCTGGCTGCGACCCAGAAAAGCATCCAGTAAAGAATAATCGTGGGCAGGAAAGGACGCCGCTGGAACAGGTGAGCTTTGGATATACAAGAAGTGTTCTACAGGCAAGAATCTCCTACCCTACCAGAACGCCTAGTTTTTGCCACAAAGCGCGATGTGGTTCAACATTTGCGGTACTGGAGGTGCTGGCTGCGGGGGTATCGGTGGTTCTGGCATGGGTGGGATTGGGCTGGGCGGCGTTGGGCTAGGTGTCGGTGGCTCTGGCATGGGTGGGATTGGGCTGGGCGGTGTTGGTGGTGCAGGTTCTGGTGGAGTTACAATCGCTAACCCACTGGTCAGGGAAAACGTTAGCCCCTCAAATCGACTTGAGTTGTAGGTCATATGAGCACCTTTATGAATTAGGATACCGAAAAGCTAACTACCGTACGTGAAGCAGCTAGATACAGGTTGAGCAAGCCGAATTTGATACATTCGGTACTCATTCTGCGTCTGTGACAAGCTGCACAAGCTCATCATCCGACATCAAGTCCGGATGCTTAGTGGCAACACTTTCAGCCATTGACTCCTTCTCTTCTTGCTGGGAGCGAGCCAGTTCTAGAACGGCAGACATAAGAGCTTGCTCCCAGGAACACTCGCCACGCTTCCAGACATCGATACAAGTTCGAACAGTGAAGTTGTTCTCGTAGGGTCCTGAAAGAATATCATTGGGGGTTGGAGGTTTCTCACCTGACATAAAGTTTCCTCACTAAACATGAGTGGCATAGCAGCAGTGCCTTTGTGTTGTCGCTCTAGGACAAGTTGTCTCCAGGCTCTGCTTGGATAAAGAGCTACAAGCTTTAGTAATTCCTACTGCTGCTCATTCACCCTTTGCTTCTCGCTGTAGCTCACCACTTTAGCAACGCTTCTAACAACACTTTGTCTCCACCACTATCAACTCAAAAGGCATTCACTGTATCCTCCAATAGTCTCAAACTTGGAGGATGAGGCGGCTGGCCTCTACCAAGCCTACCTCTATAGGTTGATGAATGCCTCGCTCTAAAGCGTAAGGATGGTAGTGTAAGTCACAAACTTAATTACATAGTTGTGCTGTCTTACTGATAAGCATTACAGGGAGGATAAAATGCCTTTAGGCCAATATAAGCGTGCTGTGGGTGTGTTGCCTAGCCTTCAGGCTGTGGAGCACGCACTGGCTGAGTTGAGAAATTCTGGTTTTGACTCGCAGAGAATCTCTGTAGTTGTCAAAGACACAGAACGACAGGATCAGCTTAGTACTGCTGATATTAGTGACCCTGTTACTAACCAGGCAGAAGCAGGTGCTGTGACGGGTGCCATTGCAGGGACCGCCCTCGGCGGTTTAGGGGGCTTGCTGGTAGGCCTTGGTAGTTTGGTAATTCCTGGTGTAGGCCCTGTTGTTGCAGCAGGTAGTGTCGGGGTGACCCTTGCTACTACTTTTGCCGGTAGTGGGATTGGTGCAATTGCTGGAAGCTTAGCAGGAGCATTTGCTGGGATAGGTATCCCCGAAGAACGAGCCAAAGTCTACAGCGATCGCGTCTCCCAAGGCGATTATGTCCTGATGATGGATGGTACGGATGAAGAAATTCATCATGCTGAGTCTGTTCTGAACACTCAGGGGGTTCAGGAGTGGGGCATTTACAATCCTTCAGACACTGAGCACGATTACCAGAGGGATTCCACAATCGAATCTGTTGAGCGTCAAGTCAGGCCTAGCAGTGCTCAGCCAGGTACTAAGGCTGAGGTCTAAGCCCTGAATTAAACCATGCTGAGACTATAGAGATGTGCTTCTATTGCGCTCATCCTCGACATCCAGCACTTGTAATCAAAGCATTAGGTAAATACATGAGTATCCATGTTGAACAAAGTGTCAGGATCAACCGTTCACCCGAAGAGCTATACCGCTTCTGGCATAACTTTGAAAACCTGCCTCGTTTCATGAATCACCTGGAGTCAGTCCAAACTCTAGATGATAAGCATTCTCATTGGGTTACAAAAGCGCCTTTGGGCAATCATGTTGAGTGGGATGCAGAGATCATTGACGAGCAAGAAAACCAATTCATTGCTTGGCGATCGCTAGAAGGGGCAGTTGTTCCCAACAGTGGTTCTGTCAGCTTTTCCAGTTCAGAGTACGAAAAGGGCACAGAGGTCAAGGTAAGGCTGGAGTACAACCCCCCAGGCGGTATGGTAGGCGCTGTAATCGCCACCTTCTTTGGGGAAGCGCCCGATCAACAGCTCCAGGAAGATTTGTGGCGACTTAAGCAAGAGATCCAGTTAGGTAGGACTTCCTTGTAGAGGGCACTGTCAAGTTAAGTCTACAGCGCGACTGTTATCGTTGTGTCGTTCAAGTGATAGTGCCTTTGTGGCCATTCAGGGTCATCATCAATGCATTAAGCCGTGAATGTCTGCTTTATGCAGTAGGAGCATATGTACCAATTCCTTTATGTAGAGGAGGAAACTGCTTGATTTTACAAAATATAGTTTAAGTTGACAATGCCTGCGACACAACCGGGACATCCTCCTTCTGTTTTCATCTTTACGGAAGTGTCCATTTTCTCGGGGGAAGCCCACAAGTTAGGATATGCAAGAGTGTACATTCGCCTATGCGAGCGCCGTTGACCGATTGGGGAGGTAGCGAACTCATAATTCGCCTTCAGGCTGGTTCGATTCCAGCACGGCGCATTCAAAGAGTTTTGGAGTTTAAGTTAGATTTGAAATCCAAAGCTCTTTTTAGGGTACTGTTGCAAAAACTTTTTCAGCCACTATGAGTAGCGTCAGTGCTTAAGTTTATGACGCTGTAGTTAGTGTTTTGTAGATTTCTTGCAACAGTACCATTACTGGTTTATGATGTTGGCGGTTTAGCAACCACAGCCGCAGCAGATAAGGCTAAACTTATCGATACCATTGCAGTCGGCCACAACCCTACGGATATTGCGTACGGCCGCGACCAAGGAACTAAAGATGAGTTGGCGATTGTCTCGCGTGGCGATAGGAAGATTGATTTTGTTGATCCTGCTACTGGAAGTGTTACCAAGACGTTGAAAGATAGTCGCTTGCAAGACCCTGTTGCTGTAATATCAGCAACAACCCGTGGGGCTAATGTGCTCAGTGTAGCTGACTTTGCTGGAGGTCAAGTGGCTAACTATCTCAAAGATCCTATCGGGTCATGGGGCGACAGACTTTTCGGTGGGTTAGGTGCTAATGGTAAAGCAGCCTTCGAGTTCACCGATTCCTTAAATATTCCAGGTCAGCCCTTTATGCTCTCCGCCGCAGAGGTAAATTAAGTTTACCCATAATACCAAGTCCGTCT
>CADCWO010000062.1 GCA_902806435.1 uncultured Synechococcales cyanobacterium
TTGAGCATTCGCGTCATCGCAGCCCTATCAACTTCTTGGTTAACCTAATTTGTGGCTTGATTGCTTACTGCCACCAACCCAAGAAGCCCTCGCTCAGGCTGGAGTTTGCTTTGCCTTACTCTGCTTAACCGGAACTGACGTTACTTAACTTGTCTTGCCCTGAAGAGATCGTCGAAGCAGTCCAGAAGCTCCCCCCGCAACCTCACTTTCCGGTTTGGAGGCTTAGGAGTTTGAGACAGAACTGGAGCGAATTTTCAGATTTGGAGCGCAATATTAAGCCAGGTTTCTCTCTGGGGAGGGTAAAGGTAAGCAGTAGCTTCTACGTCAGAAAATCCTGGATGCTGACACTTTCATCCTGGCAACACCTGTTTGGATGAGTCAGCTTGGTAGCGTTGCTAAGCGCGTTCTACAAAGAATGGATGCATTTTTCACCGAAAAAAATATTAGGAACAGATGAGCACCTATAAACCAGGTGGCAGGTGTGTTTACGGGTAACGACCGCGGAGCCGATAACTGTATTGCCTGTAGGGCACACGCCTTATTTGAGGAGCGCTGTGCCATTCCTTTGATTGCTCAAACCTGTTGGGTAGGTGACGCTGGTCTTGGTGCCAGGAATCTAGATCAGGGAACTAGCAGCACATTTATAAAACGGCTCACAAAGCTGACGATAGAAATCTGACCCACCTTGCTTATGCTCTTAAGGCTAACACCCGCTTCTTCCAGAGGCGGATGATGGTCAGTAGGCCCAGGTTGCCTTAAGAAATCATGTCCGTCTGCGATGGAAGCTTTACAGAGAAACTGACTCTTCTGCACTAAAGGGTCGCAGCTTTAAGTCTTGATAAAATTCGGACTGGCTGAGCTCCACTTTTGACTGGGCACAGAGGAACAAAAGTGCCCAGAAAACCCCCACTCGGTCGTCCTTAAATTTCAGTAGGGCGTCTAGGTCGAGCCAGTCTTGGTTCTGAGACGCCTGCGGCCAGTGCTGAGCGAAAAACTGCTCTAGTTCTGCGGCAATTTCTGTTAAGTTTTCCTGGTGGGCCAGCTGGGTGATGGCCCGTGCAGCCTGAGAGCGTGAGGGTTGGCTGGGACGTCGCGATCGCCGCCGGTTTTGATGCTCGACGGTTGCGGCAACTAACTTTAACTGGCTGATCAACTCATTCAAGGTGATACGCCGACGTTGCAAGGGCTGGGCGACCGCCCGGCGACGCAGGTGACGCTCTAAATTTTGTGGTAGCTGATCGATGTTGCTAACATCCAGTAGTGGATCTTCTACTGGTGCTGCTTCCGCTACTGCAGATTCTGCCTCTGTCAGGCTGTCAGCTTTCATTAAAACCAGCATTGAGGCATACAAAAACGCTTGCCCAGAGCTGGACAAGTCTCGGTCATCGATTGCCGCCAGTTGAGCCACCACCCGGTCGAAGACATCGACTACCTGGACATCCCAAGGATCAATTTCCCCTCGTTTTGCCAGGTCAATCAAGATGGAGATCGCGTCTTGAGCAAAGGAAGTTTTCATAGACCCTGTTTAACCGGGTTAGTGGCATCTGGTGCAAGTTAGCGCAAAAATGAACGGCTTATTCAGCCACTGGTTCCGCACTTGGTAATAATCGCTGTTCTTCCAAAACAGCTTTATAACGTTCAACGTCATGCTCTAGGGATTGAATTTGCACTTCCTGTTGCTGAACTTGCTTGCGATTAGTCCGCAAATTCAGCAATTTTTGTACCTGAGCCCAAACATTAAAAACCCAAGCTAAAACAGCCCCAATGCCCATCGCCACGATTAGTTCGATCGCAAGTGGAGCTTGAAACTCTAGGCCTTTAATAAGTCGAATCGTAGCAGGATCTGTATTTTGCAGGCTAAATAAGGCTAAAGCTAAGCAAATGACAAAAATGACCACAAAGTTAATTTGCCGCACCAACGCACTCCTAAATCAGATAAGGTTTGAACTACAGACTGCTCAGAGCGGGTCCGGCAAATACCTTTTAGCCAGCCCCCCTCGAACCGCTTTAGATCGTAGCGAACAAACCTGAGTAGGTCTAGTTACTAACGAGGCTATTTTGACTTTATTCTGGGGATTGGTTGGTAGATACTGCTTTGGCCAGAATTGTTTGCGGCTGATTTAGGGCTCTCAGCGCTTCAATGGTGCCTTTGATTGTGCCAGCAATCGGAACAGCTAAGATCACGCCTAAGAATCCGGCAATTTGGGCGCCAGCCAGAAGAGCAATAAAAATCCAGATTGGGTTAAGCCCGATAAAATTCCCCATTAATCGAGGGGCAATCAGGTTGTCTTTAATCTGCTGCATAATTACTGCCGCGATCACTACGCGCACTGCTAGCCAGAAGCTTTGCAGTGTCACCAACAGGGTGACCAGACCAATTCCCAGGGTAGCCCCAACAAATGGAATTAGTTCAGCTATCCCAATTAACAGAGCAAACAGCAAGCCGAACCCCACCCGCAAAAACAGGAAAATGGGCGTCAGCGTGACCACCATAAACAACCCCAACAGAAACTGGCTAATAAAAAACTTTTGGAAGTTGGTGCGTAACGCCTCAGTAAAAGCGATTCCGATTGGCGAGGGCAGCAGGTGCATCAGCCCTTGCCAGAGGCGATCGCCGTAAAGCAACATATAGAACGCCAGCACCACAATCAAAATTGTGTCCAAAATCCGGCTGAGGGTGACAATCGCAAACCCCGGGGCTTGGGCGAGTAACGTTTCTATCTGAGTTTCAATCCGGGTGTTGATCTGGGCACTGAAGCGCGTTAAATCTACCGGCAACCGGTGCCTTCGATCAAAGTTCTCTAACCATTCCAGGTTGTGGCGACTGCTCTCTAACCAATCTGGAATCCCCTGCAATAGTTGAGTGGTTTGCTCAACCACCAGGGGTACCAATGTGACTCCCAAAATGACTAACCAGGTGAGGGAGACGAGTAATACCAAACCAACAGCCTGAAGTCGGCTGAATTGACCGCGCTCAAAAGCTCGAACACCGTAGTCTAATAAGAAAGCTAGCAGGGCGGCGATTGTCACAATCGTAACTAAGTGCTCGAAATAGCGAAATATCTGGGAGAGTAGCCAAACATTTATGGCAATAATCGGGCCACTAAGACCAATGACCAACAACCGCCGGAAATAATCTAAGCGTCGCATTGCTTCTCAGTAGCCTTTGATAAGCGCGTCTTGCCAGCAATCTTAGCCTAGCCAAGACCTCCAGAACGGTTGGCGAGGGAGGCCCTGGCTGGTAGCAGATTGTACTTGAGATAGATTCCTGCTGCCGTCACCAAGGCGATCGCCACTGCCCCAATCCCTAACGGGCTAGGAAACCAGAATACGGCTTCTAGATGATTGAGTCGCCCTGGTTGCAGGTGCCAGACTAATTGCCGTCCTCGGCCTTGCTCAGACTCCACTCCAACCGAATTAATACTATGGGCGCCCCAAGGAGTAGTCAGGCTAAAGTTCAGACTCAGTAATGACTCAGCTGGATTGAATAGTAAGTCGCCAGATACAGACTGCAAGCCCAGCGATCGCAAGTCCAACTCATAAATTAGCTGGTGGCGCAGCAAAAAGAAAAAGTTTTGCTGGCTCACCCTTAGGTGTGATTGAAGTAAAGGTGACTGTGATTCAGGGCTGGTTGTCTCTGAT
The DNA here is from genome assembly GCA_902806435.1 of uncultured Synechococcales cyanobacterium. Classification (GTDB taxonomy): domain Bacteria; phylum Cyanobacteriota; class Cyanobacteriia; order Thermosynechococcales; family Thermosynechococcaceae; genus CADCWO01. The sequence goes on from CADCWO010000062.1 coordinate 3,643, forward strand.
GTCTTAAAGATGTCTGAAAAGAACTGATTGAGTTTCGCCTCTAGATCCGCACCATTGTCAAAGGGAATCGTAACCTCAATCTCTTGCTCCGATTGTTTTGCCTTGCCTTGCAACTGCCGGGTTCGCTGCTTGATAGTATCAAACCACTGCTGGCTTGTTGCCCCGTCAAATGTCGTTAATGGGTTTGACAACTGAATCCGCTGGACAATCTCACCACCACTTTGACCTTTGAACTTAATTCCCAAATCGGCATCGACGCAACCAGACAGCAGGAGGGAGGCCAGTAACAGACCTACCATCACCCAGAAACGTGACCGGAGTCGCCGACGAGTTTTGACTTGATTCACTGCCTGTACCTTCAACGCACTGGCTTCTACACTTTGATATCTCAACTTTGATACAAAGGCGGACTAAAAGCTAGCCCCTAGCAGGAAGGGAACCACCTCCAAAACTGGATAGGGCGCAGAGCAAGTGCGTCAGCTTTGACCAAGTTTTTGAGGCTACCGCAGCCCTAATGATTTTGAACAGCCTGGATAAAACTTGCTGCTGTTGATTGAATGTTAAAGCGCTGGTTGAAACTCTGCTGTGCTTTTCGTCGCATTGCTTGCTTTGCTTCCAGGGGCATTACCAGCCACTGTCGCAGCAGCTCACTAGTCCCAGTCAAGGTATCATTTGCAACCAACCCTGCCCCATCAGCAGCGATCTCTCGCCAAATATTGACTTTGTTAGAAATGAGTACTGGCAGCCCACAGGCTAAGGCTTCAGCGACCACAATGCCAAAATTTTCCTGGTGTGAGGGTAGCACAAAGACTTCTGCGGCATGAAATGCGCCCCACTTCAGGTCGCCGGATAACATCCCAGTCCAGGTAATGCGATCGCTGATCCCCAGTTGCTTACTTTGCTGCTGAAGCTGACTTTGCCAACCAGTTTGGTCAGGGCCAGCGATCACCAAGTGTAGGGGCAGCTGATCCGTTTCTGGAGAATGCTGAATAGCGGATTGATCCTGAAGTAGCTGGGCAAAGGCTTCAATTATCAGGTCACATCCTTTCTTGGGGTGAATCCGGCTCAAAAATAACACCAAGCGTTTATCCCGTAATTCTGGAAATTGATTGCGAAAAGCTTGCTGTTGAAATGCTGGAGCACCCTCCGGTTTCGCCGTGCCGTAGTTGACAACAACTTCATTGCAAGTATAGAGCCAGAAAGATTGCCGCGCTAAAACCCGCTCTTCTTCGCAGGTAAAGAGAACTGCCTGGGCATCCCGCAGTACCCTGTACTCTGCCCAAGGCCAGTAGAGCCACTTTTTCAAGTGTTTGAAGGGATAGGTGCGCTTAAACCAGGGGTCTAGCATCCCGTGGGTGTAGACAAAATATGGCTGACGGGGTTTTCCATCCAAGGGCCTTTTTAAGGCTAGCCACGCTCCAAAGCTGGAATATTGCCAAATACCATGCACAATCACGTAGTCATACTTTGCTGCATTTTGGCGCAGCCAAGGAACAAAATGCTTAGAGTATTGATATCCGAACCTTCCCGGTCCTAGCGCATAGGTTTTGAATGGCAGTGCCTTTAACCAAGGTGCATCTGGAGCATCTAAACAGGCTATGTCAGTCCGATGCCCTTGACTAGCCAAGACTCGACTAACTTGTTTGATACCTTCAATCGGTCCACCATTAGTGGGAGCAGTTGAAGTAATCACACGCAGAATCTTCATTGGTCAATCACCTTTTGATCTAAAGGCGCTTTAAGGCCACCGAATTGAAATAAGGCCTTGGCCTTTCTATGTCATGCCACTTAACCACTGCGCATAACAAGCTGGGGAGACTCAGTCCGGCAGGCTGCCAGGCACAAGCCACCGATGAAAGCGGCAAAGCCGAGCGTAGAGCCAAAACCGAATTGCCCATTTAGGATAATAAGCGCGCAAGCACCAAAAAGCAGCAAGGGCAAAATATTTCCAGAGTAGGAGACTACTCTGAAGCAAATCCAGCCAAGCCAAGCAACCAACAATAGCCTACAAATAATATAGGCTAATCCTAAAATCGGTCCACTCTCTAAGATCACTCGTGCCCATTCTCCTTCAGCAAGCAGGAACTCCCCCGTACGATTCATTAGGGCAGCACCTGCGCCTGTTCCCATCCCAAGTCCATAGCCCAATAAAGGCGTAGTGTAGAACTGGGCAAAGGGTTCAGTAAATCCTTCCAAAAATCGGGCGACAAATCCCACTCCACCTCCTTCGTTGGCACCGGCATTTTCAATTCTGGTGCTGAATACACTGACCCCTTCCCCCAAAAAGGAGAAGAAAGTTGTCGAGCTCAGCCCCAGAATGATAACAGCACCCAGAAGCAGTAAGTTGTACGACTTAGCAATCAAACCAGGTTTGAGCAACAGACCAATCAGTAACAACATCACAACCACGACAACAGAAGCGAGGGCCGTTCGGCTACCTGAAACAGCAAGAGCTGAAACGGTACCAAATCCAGCAGCAGTCAACAGCCAGGTGGGATAGCTGCCTGGTTGAGTTAAGCCGTACAACAAAAATGAGGCGACTAACGAGAAGTATTGAGCAGAACCGAGGATGTAGGAGAAAGTTCCGGGAGGGCGAACCCTACCCCCTACCGAGGTAATTTGTGCTCCTCCTTCGGTTGCCGCTTTATTGATAAAGGCACTAGATGGAGCATAAAACTGAACAACCATTAACACAGCCATTGGGACTGTTAGGATAAGTACCCATCTGCCAATATTGATCACATCAGAGCGACTAAATACCCTGGGAACCAGAAAAATAAACGGAAGATGCAGGAAGTTAGTCCGTAAGCCATAGACGATGACAGCCAAGTTACTATCGATCGCCGCGATCGCTGTGACAATACTGGCAAACAACGAGAGGAATCCTAAAACAATAATGCCCGTTGTGAATCTATCCCTTGGAAATAGTCCCTCTTTAAGAGCCAGGAAATAGGCATAGATCACGACAGGGTCTCTAGCAATTAGCAGGGGCGTCGCAAGCTGAGGTACTATCCATTTTCTCAAAGCTCCTTCAAAGATTAGAAGCCAGAAATAGATCCAGATCAATCGCTTTAGCGTCTGAATAGTCTGTGTAGCTGCCATGAATGCTCTCTAATTGCAACCTTAAGATCACTAATTCAAGTGACAGAATGAATAGTTCTAATCTACAAGACCATGCCGATGACGCCCAAAATCTTCTGGCAGTAAGTCTCCCAGGTTACCTGTGCTGCTTTTTCACGAGCCAGCTGGCCCATCTCAGCAAGCCTGTCCCGGTGATCGGCAAACCAGGCAATTTTCTCAGCAATTTTTTCGGGAGAGCGAATTGGTACTAAAAATCCGGTTCTGCCTTCCTCGATTAGATCCTCACCACCAGCATTAGGTGTAACAATCAAGGGTAAGCCGCAACTCATCGCCTCTTGCTGGACTAAAGCCCTGCCTTCCACAATTGAGGGCAAAACAAATACATCACAAGATTGCATTAATTTCAGGACTGCCTGGTGGGGACGGGTTGGTTCGTAGATAAAGCTAGATAATTGCTGGTGGTAAAAATCCATTTCTACCACGGGGGAACCCATGACAACCAGCTCCACATCAGGGCGGTGCAGTAACTTCATTGCCGTAAATAGATCAGCGAGTCCCTTCCGCTGACTCATTGAGCCTACAAATAGTACACGTAGTGGCAGCTTAGGGTTTTGTGATTTTTGGCTGTGAATTTGATGTATCGGGGAACCAAACTCAGCCACAATACTCTTTTTCGACTGGCGTATAGTTGCTGGCAATGAGTTGTAAACAAACTTACTGGGACAGATCACAACATCAGCAAGAGCAAGCTCAGCGGTTTTACGCTCCAATTTAGTTGGAGAGTTACGGATACCGGCCAGGGTTCGTTTCCATTCTGGAAAGCGTTCCACCTCATGATGTAACAACTGTTGGCTCGTTTCCCAATAGGCAATTGGCAGGTCATAGAAGCATTTCAGCCCAATCTCTTTGGCAGTGCGAAAAGTCTGAAGCGCAGCATCTTCGTAACAGTAAACCCCAGAGATTTGATGCTTAATGCTATCTCTTTGGAGGTTGAATTGAGACTTTAGTTGATTGGCAACGTGGCGATCTAAGTCCTGGTATACCGAATCAACAGATGCCCATCCTGATTCGTGGGTAACCAGAAAATTCGCCCTCAACTTCGGCGCCATTAATCGAACTAGCTCCCGAAGCGGACGCAGAGCTATTGTAGCCTCAGGTAAATCATAACTACGTCGAAGTAGTTGTTGCTTAAGCGCTTGTGGTACCAAGCTAAAGTACCACCGATTGGCTTGTTGCACTGCTAAGGTTGTTTGAAATGAAGCTAACTTACCTGCTTGTTCTAAGCCAGTAAGTAAAGCCCTGACATTTCTATTTCCAGTTGGATGACTTAACAGGATCACCAGGTAGTATCCTTCTTTTCACTTAGGTACGCCTTCGCTACGATACCAAAGAATAACCCTCGAGCCTGAGTAAGCCATCCTTGAATTCCGTTCCTGGTAGAGAGAGCTAATTTTCCAAGCCAATTCTTCAATTTGGAGACTTGGACGCTTGGGATTCAACGCGACATCCTCAAGTTGGTAGCTCAAGGCGAGGGCTGAAAGTTTCTAGGCGCAATAACTTTTCGTAGAGTTCCCGTTCTTGGGGATCGGGGTTTTTGGGTACAACAATCTGGATTTCAACCAACTGGTCACCGCGGCGTCCGGTTTCTGTGATATATCCCTTGCCAGCTAGTCGCAGACGCTGTCCTGACTGGACTCCAGCCGGAATAGTCATCTTCACCCAACCATCTAGAGTTGGAGCTTCAATCTGGCCACCTATCACCGCCTCGCTTGGGGTAACGGGTACTTGACAGAAGATATCTGACCCTTCTAGCTTAAACAGGGCATGGGGGGCAACCTCAATTTTTAAGTATAAATCGCCGCCAGACGACCCTTGCCCGCGCAAGCGAATTCGTTGTCCAGTAACCATACCCGGTGGCATGTTAACTTCCAACGATCGCCCATCTTCTAGCCGAATTCGCTCGCGCCCCCCCGTGTAAGCTTTCGTTAAAGGCAACGTTAAGCGGGCCTCTGCGTCTCTAGCAGAAGCAGAGCGGGTCGTTGTATAGGTTGTTGCTCTTTTAGTATTACCCGGCTTAAAGGGGTCTTCGTAACGGGGAGCGCGTGAGGTGGTGCCAGCCTTGTTGGGCCGCCGTCCCAGTAACTGATCTAAGAACTCTTGAAAATCGGAATACTCACCGAAATCAATCTCGTCAGGGGTAGCTGTTTGATTATCCCAACTACGGGTTGGAGGCCGGGAGGTAGACCGCCCTCCTTGGAACCCTCCTTGGTTCCAGAACTGGCCGAATTCTTCGTACTGGGCGCGTTTGGCAGCATCTGAAAGCACTTCGTAGGCTTCATTGATGTCTTTGAACCGCTCCTCAGCAGATTTGTCACCTGGATTGAGATCCGGATGATACTGGCGAGCTAGGCGCCGAAAGGCTTTCTTAATTTCCTCGTTCGAGGCGTTTCTGGGAACACCCAGAATGTCATAGTAGTTCCGAAAGTTCTGCATGGAACCCAATCAGCAGGGACAACTCAAGTTAAAGTGTAAGCGCGACGACAACCGTTTTACCAATCTTCATCGTCATCCCAGTCCTCAACAATCTCTGAATTCATCGAACTGGAACGCACCGGCGGACGGCTAGCAGATTTGCCACGCACTGCTTCTACACCACGGGAAATCGTTTCGGAGAAGGAAGGTAATGAGCCAAATAGGTCTTCTTCTTCTTCCGACTCTAGCAACGCATTAATCTCACGGGATAAGCGGTACAATACTTCTTGCAGGTCAGAGTAACTGATGTCAATCTGGCGGTCATCATTACCCCTGATACTCGTACTGAGCTCTTGGATTTTACCTTCTACTTGACGACGTAATTCATTATCGAGCTGGAGGCCAAACTCACGTCGGGCTTGCCGTAGCTGCTGTTCTGCCCGGTTGATCAAGTCTTCTGCGGCAGCACGCTTTTCAATTCGTTCCCGTCGCGAACGATCAGCTTCCGCAAATTTCTCTGCTTCCGCGATCATCCGGTTGACCTCTGATTCCTCTAGCGTGGCAGCCGCTTGAATGGTGATACTTTGCTCTCGCCCGGTATTCGTGTCTAAAGCACCAACCTGTAAAATTCCGTTGGCGTCAATATCAAAGGATACTTGAATCTTGGGCATTCCACGGGGAGCGGGTGGAATCCCGGCTAGCTTAAAGCGCCCTAGAGATTTGTTATGCTCTGCCATTTCTCGCTCGCCCTGGAGGACGTGGATCTCGACCTGGCTTTGATTGTTTTCGGAGGTAGAAAAGATATCAGAACGGCGGACGGGAATCGTCGTGTTGCGAGGAATCAGGCGCTTCATCATACCGCCAATCGTTTCCAGACCCAAGGAGAGGGGTGTGACATCTAGTAACAGTACATTGCGTAATTCTCCACTCAGAATCCCGGCTTGAATTGCCGCCCCGACCCCGACCACTTCATCTGGGTTAACATTTTGATTCGGTTCTTTGTCAACTAAACTGCGCACAAGCTCTTGCACTAAGGGGATGCGAGTCGACCCCCCCACTAAGACTACCTGATCGATTTGCCTTGGCTGTAAACCAGCATCTTTGAGGGCGCGCTCTACCGGCGATCGCAGCCGCTCGATTAAATCCTCACAGAGGTTTTCAAATAGGGCGCGCGACAGCTGGACATCTAGGTGTTTAGGACCGTCTGCCGTAGCGGTAATAAAAGGCAGACTAATGTTCGTTTCTTTGAGCCCGCTTAGTTCAATTTTTGCCTTTTCAGATGCTTCCAAAAGACGCTGCAAGGCTTGGCGATCGCGGCGCAGATCCACCCCTTCGGTTTCTAAAAATTGCTCAGCCAGCCAATCCACAATTTTTTTATCAAAGTCATTGCCACCTAGCTGGGTATCACCGCTGGTCGCCTTGACCTCAAATACTCCATCCCCAACGTCTAAGATCGAGACATCAAAAGTGCCGCCTCCTAAATCAAACACGAGGATCGTTTCGTTGTCTTGGCGGTCCAAGCCATAGGCCAAAGACGCAGCCGTCGGTTCGTTTAAGATCCGCTTGACATCTAAGCCAGCAATTCGTCCGGCATTCCGTGTCGCTTGCCGCTGAGCATCATTGAAATAGGCAGGAACTGTAATCACTGCACCTGTGACCGGTTTCCCAAGGTGACGTGTGGCTTCATCCGCCAGCTTCCGCAAAATCATTGCTGAGATTTCTTCCGGGGTAAATTCTTGCTCTAGCCGCGGAGATTGTAGTTTGACGTTGCCAGCCTCGTCGCGCCGAATCGGATAGGGGACCCGCTTCGACTCAGGACTTAATTCCGCATACTTACGCCCGATAAACCGCTTCACGGCGAAAAATGTATTTTTAGGATTGAGCACTGCTTGGCGCCGGGCCAGTTCTCCGACCATCCGTTCGCCATCCTTGCCAAACCCAACTACTGAAGGAGTTGTTCGGCTGCCTTCGGCATTGGCAATCACCACAGGTTTGCCACCCTCGATTACAGCTACCACGGAATTAGTGGTACCTAGATCAATGCCGACAACCTTACCCATGGGACATGTTTCTCCTCTTGCCTAATCCCGATCTAAAGCAATCACGATGGTACACCACAGCTCAACCCAGCAAACTACTGCTGGATGGGGATAGCTTGCAGCCATCGCCTTAGGGTAGCCTGCATAGCTACCCTAACTCACCATTAACACTCGAATTTATTCTATCGCGGCGACGTCAGTGGCTTGAGGTCTCCGCTCACTAAAGGCTTGAGCTCTCCTTGTCAGATTTAGACTCTGATTAACAGTCTTTACTCCAAATGTAACGGTTTGCAACGGTATAATGATCGCCAGGGCAAATCTCCAAAATCGGCGGGTTTGTTGTTCACCTACACGGGTTCCTATCAATACTATGCGAGTTGCGATCGCGGGCGGCGGTTTGGCAGGTCTTTCCTGCGCCAAATACCTGGTTGATGCCGGATACACGCCTATTGTTTTAGAACGGCAGGCGGTTTTGGGCGGCAAAGTAGCGGCTTGGAAAGATGAAGACGGCGATTGGTACGAAACTGGGCTGCATATCTTTTTTGGGGCATATCCCAATATGTTGCAGTTGTTTAAGGAACTAGGAATTGAGGAGCGGCTGCAATGGAAAGAGCACACGATGATCTTCAACCAGCCCCAGAAACCCGGTACATACTCCCGGTTCGACTTTCCCAACCTTCCGGCACCCTTGAATGGAATAACAGCCATCTTACGGAATAACGACATGCTGACTTGGGGTGAAAAAATCCAGTTAGCAAAAGGATTAGTTCCAGCCATGCTCCGGGGGCAACAGTATGTTGAAGAAACAGATCAGTATAATTTTTCTGAATGGCTAAACCGTCAAGGTGTGAGTGAAGAGGTTCAGCAGGATATTTTTATTGCTGCATCTAAGTCGCTCAACTTCATCAACCCAGATGAAATATCAGCCGTAGTTCTACTCACGGCTCTGCGGGCTTTTCTCCAGGAGAAAAACGGTACAAAGATGGCCTTCCTAGATGGAGCTCCCACAGAGCGCTTGTGTCAGCCTTTGGTGGATTATATTACTGAACGCGGAGGTGAAGTACGTACCACTACCTCCTTGAAGGAAATTCTCCTCAACCCGGATCACACAGTCCGGGGTTTTTTACTGCGGGGCATCAATGGGACAGAAGATGAAGTTTTAACGGCGGATCTTTATGTGTCGGCAATGCCTGTAGACCCATTCAAAGCTATCTTGCCAGCTGTCTGGAGACAATTACCCTACTTCCAACAGCTGCAAGGGCTTGAGGGAGTGCCGGTGATTAACGTCCATCTTTGGTTTGACCGCAAGCTGACACAAGTCGATCACCTGCTGTTTTCGCGATCATCCCTATTAAGCGTTTATGCCGACATGAGCAACACCTGCCGCGCCTACGCCAACCCGGAGCGCTCGATGCTGGAGTTGGTTTTAGCCCCGGCAAAAGACTGGATCAGCAAGAGTGATCAGGAGATTGTTGCCGCGACGATGCAGGAACTGGAAAAGCTTTTCCCGGAGCAGATTCCCCACCCTGCTAAGCTTCTAAAGTTTAAGGTCGTAAAAACCCCACGCTCAGTTTATAAAGCTACACCCGGTCGCCAGCAATGCCGCCCCTCTCAAGAGACCCCAATCGCAAACTTCTACCTGACGGGTGACTATACAATGCAGCGTTATCTTGCGAGTATGGAAGGAGCCGTACTTTCTGGTAAGCTGACAGCGCAGGCAATTGCATCAGCTCACTCCGAATCGGATCCTTCTGACCCCGGCCAAACCATGCAAATGCCCATCACTCAGCCTGTTACGAATGCTGCAACTGCCTGATACCCCTCGCATGAGCACTCTGGTCTCTCTGGAGAACGCCTACGAACGCTGTCGTCAGATCACGGCAAAGTACTCTAAGACATTCTATCTAGGCACCCTGTTGATGCCAGAAGCTAAGCGTCGAGCTATCTGGGCAATTTATGTCTGGTGCCGTCGCACTGATGAACTGGTGGATGGTCCGCAATCAGCGCTGACAACGCCGGAAACCTTAGCGGCCTGGGAACATCGCTTGGAGTTAGTATTTGCAGGTCAACCCAGTGATAGCCTAGATGTCGCCTTAGTCGACACAATCAAGCGTTTCCCGTTAGATATCCAGCCCTTCCGGGATATGATTGCCGGACAGCAAATGGATTTATACCGCAGCCGCTACAAAACTTTTGAAGATTTGCATCTTTACTGTTATCGGGTTGCTGGGACAGTGGGATTGATGTCCGCTTCCGTAATGGGCACAATTCCGCCTGATCGCTTGCGCATGCCTTGGTCTCGACCTTTAGACAAGAAAAAAGATCCTGTGCAGGAGGCAATTGCCCTGGGAGTTGCCAATCAACTGACTAACATTCTGCGCGATGTCGGTGAAGATGCACGTCGAGGGCGAATTTACATACCTTTAGAAGATTTAGCTCGGTTTAACTACACCGAACAAGATTTATTGAAGGAAGTAATTGATGAGCGATGGTGTGCCTTGATGCGCTTCCAGATTCAGCGCGCCCGAAAATTTTTTGCCCAGGCTGAAAGTGGCATTAGTGCGTTAAGTGACGATGCCCGCTGGCCAGTTTGGTCAGCGTTGCTCCTGTATCGTCAAATCTTAGAGGCAATTGAGCGCAACCAGTACGATGTATTTCACCAGCGAGCTTACGTTCCCACGCCACGCAAGTTTATTTACTTACCTGTTGCTTGGTTGAAATCGCTGTAGCAGCTCAAGAGTTTTCAGTAGGCTTGTTGTCAGCAGCAAGCCTACTTCTTTTACTAAGGGAATTAATACTCTGGAACTGCTGGATCAACTTCCCTACTCCAGGCTTGAATGCCACCCTTCACATTTGTGCCCTCAATGCCCGCTTCTTTAAGTAAACCTAACGCTTTGGCAGAGCGCCCCCCCATTTTGCAGTGGGCAATTAACCGATGCCCATTCACTAACTGCTTGACTTTAGGAATGGCTTCGCCACTTTCAATTTCTGACAGCGGAATCAGAGTAGAGCCTGGAATTTGAGCAATTTCGTATTCGTTAGGATTGCGGACATCCAGCAACACAAAATCGGAAGTGCCACTGTCGATCAGTTGTTTCAATTCTTGCACACTCATTTCATCCATTTCTGCCTGCTGCTTTGCTTCTAATGCTTTGAGTTGAGGAATACCACAAAACTCTTCGTAGTCGACTAATTTATCGATTAGTGGCCGCTCAGGGTTGGGCCGCAGTTTCAGTTCCCGGAACTTCATATCTAAGGCATTAAATAGCAACAGACGGCCACTCAAGGTTGTTCCTTGGCCTAAAATAATTTTTACCGTTTCTGTTGCTTGAATCACCCCGATAATACCGGGTAGAATTCCCAGCACTCCTCCTTCGGCGCAGGAGGGAACTAACCCAGGAGGTGGGGGTTCAGGATACAAATCTCGATAATTGGGACCATCTTGATAGTTGAAGACGGTTGCTTGGCCTTCAAAGCGATAAATTGAACCGTAAACATTGGGCTTATCCAGAAGTACACAGGCATCATTGACTAGATACCGTGTCGGAAAGTTGTCGGTGCCATCGACCACAATGTCATAAGGCTGCACAATCTCCAGGGCATTCTCTGAGCTAAGGCGGGTCTCGTAAAGATCCACCTGACAATTAGGATTAATCTCCAAAATGCGGCTTTTAGCAGATTCAATTTTAGGCTTACCAACCCAAGAGGTGCCATGAATCACTTGACGGTGCAGATTGGAGCTATCCACAACGTCAAAGTCCACAATTCCAATCCGCCCAACTCCGGCTGCTGCCAAGTACAACAGTAAGGGCGCGCCCAAACCGCCGGTGCCAATACATAAAACACTGGCTGCTTTGAGGCGCTTCTGCCCTTCAAGGCCGACTTCTGGCAAAATCAGGTGACGGGAGTAGCGTTCGTATTCGTCTTTGGTTAACTGGATTTCATCTATGTTGGGGTTGAGCATGGCTATCTGGCAAAGGGAAATGGCGGCAAGGTTTACAAAGGATTGAAAAAATTTAGCAGTTCTTGGGATGGCGCTGCTAGATGGCACTTAGCTGGCCGTCTATACCGTTCAGGTGCATCAGCCGTACCGTTGCCTAGCCATCTAGAATTTATAGGGATCAGAAACTAATACTAAGGATACTTTCAACCGGGCTTATAAGTCGTTATCCTGATTCATCAAAGTTGGTAAAAGGTATTTTTAAAGATGCCCTATAAAAGCTTAAGCCATCTGCCCGAAAGTGTGCGAGAGCAGCTACCCAAACATGCTCAGGAAATTTATCGTGGTGCCTACAACAGTGCTTGGGATGAGTATAACCATGACGAGGAACGGGCGCACCGGGTAGCGTGGGCGGCAGTCAAGCATAAGTATGAGAAGAACGAACAAACAGGGATGTGGGAAGAGAAGGGAAATTAAGCGTTACTATCTCGAATGTGCTTGACCGCAATGGTCAGCACATCTAAAACGACTTCGTAAATGACATCAATAGAGCGTTTCAGGGTTGCTAGTCCTGTCTGCTCTACACCAATAAAACCATTAACCGCCGCCTTGACTATCTGCAGTGCATCCATCAACTTCGGTTCGGTTCAATCGTAAAATTGCAACACTCAGTTGAAGAAGTCAAGAGTTGCTTGAATGATTGGGGCAGCGTCTGGAGCGCTTAGATGTAGTTAAAGTGCATCATCACCCCGCAGCATGCTAGATGCGATCGTGCAAAATTACAAGTTACCTGCCCTCCTGCTTTTAGTAGTGCATCAACCTAGCTTCACAATACTTCTCGGATAAGGCTTAAGCGGAGTCAAGAATCGCGAAAAGCAGTTGCGGTCGCTGAGTCTCTTGATTGAGGTGATGACGCTTCTTGGCAGGAAA
>CADCWO010000063.1 GCA_902806435.1 uncultured Synechococcales cyanobacterium
ATTTGCAGATCTTGAACAGGCAATCCGACACCAAGGGCTTACCGCAGAGGGCATTGTGATTGAGGATGACTGTTGGCTAGGATATAAGGTAAGTGTACTGGATGGAGTTACGATTGGTCAGGGTAGCGTGATCGGGGCAGGGGCGGTCGTAACTAAAGATATCCCTCCTTATTCAGTTGCGATTGGTGTGCCTGCGCGTGTAGTTGCTAGCCGTAAGCTTAGTAAACTAGAAGACTCCACAGGTGAAAACGATAGCTGCCTCCCCATTCTGCTCAGCAACGCCCTCGCTGAGGTTGATAACGCTACTGAAGTTATCTGTCAGGAATTTGCTGTCAATGATACTGCATCTACTCGTTTTTTACTTAACAACCTGCTCCACGCGCTGCTCGACTGCATCCGGCAAGTCATGGTTGTTGATACCATAGCCATCCTGTTACAAAGCAAGGACAAGAAGGAACTCACTGTGTGCGCCACTATTGGACTTGAGGAGGAAGTCACAGAAGGAGTGCGAATTCCTCTAGGACGTGGCTTTGCAGGCCAAATTGCAGCAAGCTGCAATCTAGTAGTCGTAGACGACTTGTCAACGGTAGAGGTTATGAGTCCGATTCTGCGTAACAGGGGCATCCGGTCGATGATGGGTGTCCCACTGGTAGCTGGGGACCAGGCTATTGGAGTCTTCCATGTTGGTACGTATCGTCCCCGCCAATTTACCAAGAACGATATACATCTACTGCAACTAATAGCTAACCGCCTTGAGGTGTCAATAGAACCGCTATTGCAACTTCAGACAAGCTAATTTAGTCTTGTGTAGATAAGAAGCACCAACTCTTAGCCGGAAATAATTTAACAAATATGAGAACAGTTTAGATGAGGAAAATAGCTAATACTGTTCAGTGGATACTCAAGGGGAAGAGTAGCGGTAGTGCTACTTTGCAGACACTACTAGTCGGGCTGCTCGTTTTGGCTACTAATGTATTGACTGGCATCATTACAGCGCGTACCCTTGGTCCTGTAGGGCGGGGGGAACAAGCTGCAATGATTTTGTGGCCCCAGTTTTTAGCATATACCCTGACGCTAGGCTTACCCAGAGCACTACTTTACAACCTTAAATGCCACCCTGATGAGGAATCAGATCTTTTGTCTGCTGCCTTAGTGTTGAGCACAGCACTGAGTATAGTGGCAATACTTGTAGGCGTAATCTTTATTCCTCACTGGTTGGCGCAATACTCAGCAGAGGCTATTTACTTTGCTCAGTGGTTTATGCTTGCTGCGCCTCTAAATCTACTAGGGGTAACATTTACAGCTGCCTTAGAGGCACGAAGTGAGTTTACTTTCGCTAATCAGGTACGTTACCTGGCACCGCTTCTTACTCTAGCTATTTTAGGTGGGCTCCTAGCGGCACGAGCATTGACGCCATTTACTGCTGGGCTTGCTTACGCATTACCAGGTCTGCCGATATTATTCTGGTTGTTAACTCACTTCTGGAGCCAATTGCACCCTCACTGGCAGCGTCTTGGTGTAGCCTTTAGGCAACTAACCAGTTACGGGTTGCGCGCTTATGGCATTGACTTATTAGGGGCATTATCAGGACAAATAGATCAAGCACTAGTTGTTGGTTTACTTGCTCCAGCCTCCATGGGAATGTACGTAGTCGCCCTTAGTCTATCCCGTATGCTGAGGGTCCTTCAAAATTCGATTGTTACAGTCTTATTTCCGAAAGTCACGGCCCGTCCAGCTGAAGAAGTGGTCATGCTTGTGGGCCGTGCTATGCGTGTGAGCCTGACATTGACCCTCCTTGCTTCTATATCAGTGATGCTCTTAGGTCCAGTAGTTCTACGTTTGCTCTACGGTTCTGAGTACCTAGGGGCAGTACCGGTGTTCCGTATTCTTCTTGTGGAAGTCGTAGTTGGCGGCGCAACTTGGGTTTTGGCACAAGCCTTTATGGCCCTAGGGCGGCCTGGAACAGTCGCGATTCTGCAAGGTATTGGCTTAGGGCTAAGTTTACCCCTGATGCTATTGCTTATCCCTACCTACGGTTTAGTAGGCGCAGGTTTGGCTCTATTAGGCTCAACGACCGCCCGGTTGGTTTTTGTGCTGATCAGCTATCCACTGATCTTAAAGGTTCGGCCACCAGGCTTACTAATCACCAAGAAAGACGTGCAATTTGTGCAACAAATGTTGCTGGCCAAAGCATGATTTGAATCTCTTTGTGAAGCTGGTAGTTCTCAATGAAAGATTGTACAAGTATTTATATTTATCAAGTTAAACAAGTTCAGTGATTAATCCTGTCTAAGTAGAGTTTCTTCACTAAAAATCTGTCTTAATCAACCATTGAATTATCACCAACCTAGACAGATAGCTCAATGTCTTCTCAATTTAAGCTGAGGGGGTGACACAGTGGAGTCAAAGACAGGCAGTACAAGAAGCTAGCAGAAATCTGGTAAGAAAAAAAGGTCTGCCCTTATTGACAAGACCCAAATTAATTCAAGATGCCTGAATTCTATCAAACTCATTTACGTTCTACACTCAATGAGGCTCAATTTCTGTTGCTGATGTTGGTGGTTCAAGTCCTCCAATCACTACGCCAAGTCAAGCTTGAATCCCTAGCTGCAAAATTACCAATACCGATTCAAGCAGAGAGTCGGCGCAAGAAACTACAACGCTTATTTAGCTTGCCAACTTTGACGTTTGAACGCTTATGGCTGCCGATTGTCTTGCAGTGGCTAAAGCAGGTGGAGAAGTCAGTGCAAACTCTCTATCTTGCCTTGGACCGAACCCAATGGGATGATGTGAATCTACTGGTCGTGAGTTGGGTTAAAGATCAGCGTGCGATTCCGATTTATTGGACAGTGTTGCCGCAGCTTGGAAGTAGCAATTTTAAGCAGCAGAAATCCTTATTGCTCAAGGTTTTATGGCAACTAAAAACCTATTCAGTTGTCTTGCTAGGCGACCGCGAGTTTTGCTCAGTGCGCTTGGCAAGATGGTTGCACCGACAAGGTGTAGGCTTTTGTTTACGATTGCGTTGCAATGAATATATTCAAGCTGATCAAACCACCTGGGTGCAACTGCGAGACCTCAATCTCCAGCCAGGTAAACCTTTGTATTTTGAAGACATCAAAGTGACTAAACTGCATCAGCTTGATGGGTTTAATGTCGTAGCACATTGGCAGCGAAAATATCGCAGTAAGATTGCCAAAGAAAGCTGGTTTATCCTGACTCATTTAACCAGTGTCAAAGCTGCTACTCACGCTTATCAAAAGCGTATGGGTATTGAACAGATGCTCAGAGACCAAAAGCGAGGTGGCTATCATTTGGAAGGTACGAGCTTGAAGGGTAAGCGCTTAGTGAGCTTGCTAGTGGTCATGACCCTTGCCTATGCAGCAGCAACGTTTGCAGGCAAAACAATCCAAAGATTGAGGCTGAACCAATACGTGAGTCGTCCCAAAGACTCGAAGCGAAAGTATTCACGCCATAGCTACTTTTATGGAGGTTTATATGCCTATGCTTGGATTCATTTTGAGGATGTTTGTCGAGAAACTGTGTTCGCCTTATTGCAACTGACCCCGGCAAAGCGTCCCTTTTATCAGCGAGGTCTGAGAGCTATGTCCTTGATTCGAGCTACGTTGTAGCTTCCTTTGTCACCCTCCCAGCCCCTGCTCACAGTAGGTAGTATTTTGATGCTGCTAGGAAAAACAAAAAAAACTCCTGCTCAATGGGCCAAAGAGGGCTCTGAGTAGGAGTTTGGAAGACGGATTTCATCTTTCTAGCCTTTAGTCAGGATTTAATTTACCTCTGCAGCGGAGAGCATAAAGGGCTGGCCTGGAATATTTAAGGAATCGGTGAACTCGAAGGCTGCTTTACCATTAGCACCTAACCCACCGAAAAGTCTGTCGCCCCATGACCCGATAGGATCTTTGAGATAGTTAGCCACTTGACCTCCAGCAAAGTCAGCTACACTGAGCACATTAGCCCCACGGGTTGTCACTGATATTACAGCAACAGGGTCTTGCAAGCGACTATCTTTCAACGTCCCGGTAACACTTCCAGTAGCAGGATCAACAAAATCAATTTTCCTATCGCCACGCGAGACGATCGCCAACTCATCTTTAGTTCCTTGGTCGCGGCCGTACGCAATATCCGTAGGGTTGTGGCCGACTACAATGGTATCGATAAGTTTAGGCTTATCTGCTGCGGCTGTGGTTGCTAAACCGCCAACATCATAAACCAGTAATTCACCATCCATTGTTGTGATGAAAGCTTTAGAGCCAAAGTTCGGGTCATTCATTTTGTTACGCGTATCACTTCTGGGGAAGCCAGTTGCCACGGCAGTTGGCCGCTCAACATCAATGACTTCGCTCACCTGGGGCTTAGCCTCTGGGGCAACATCAAAATTAAAAGGCCACTGGTCAGGAGCTGTTCCTTCCTTTTTGGTCTGGTTAAAGTTCTCCTGGGTCGTGAAGTACATTTTCCGGTAGTACTCAAACAGCGGCTCCAAGTCAATAAAGGCCGCCTTATTCTCGGAACGGGAGGTTACCACTGCAAAACCGGCACTTGCAGCCTTGTGATCATCATCAACGCTGTTATGCCACTTATCGCGAGTGCTCTGTGTATCTAAGCGTTCTTGATTAACATTGTTCTTAGACATCCAATCCCAGCGGTTCACATCGCTGGAGGCGGAAATGCCTGTCGGGGCCGCCATCCCAGGCAGATCAACATAACCGAGGATCTTCAGACGTGTGTAGGTACCAACATTGGGCAACCCAGCGTAACGCCAAGAATGTTGCTCCAAGGCCCGCGCTTCTAGGGCTACAACGGCAACTTGTCCCTTAAGCGCTTTCGTATCCCACAACGTCACAAGCGCAAACTCATTGTTGTTGGTTACCGCAACTGCTGTGGGCACTTTGTTAGCAGGCAGCTTGGTGTAAGGGTATTTGTCTTCGTTGTTGCCGTACCCAGAAGCACCAATGAGCCCGTTTTGGAAGATCATAATTCCGGTATTCGACCAGGAGACATGAGCACGAGCTACAGCTATCGGTCTGCCTAGTTGCTCTCCCTCGGAAGCCGCGCTCCATGAGGCTTGCTGGATAGAGGGATCAGGAGACTTAACAAAGTGTGAGAAGCCATCATCTATATTTGTTCCGATAGGTTTTAGAGCATAACGATGCCAGTATTCAGAGCCACCGTGGCCACCATGACTAGACCAACTAAAGCGAGCTCGGTCAACGCCAGGATCATCAGACTCCTCTGGGGCATATAAGATTTGCCCAGCTTTACCTGTATAGTCTCGAACGTCACTATTTTGGTTGCCGTAGTTGTAGTTACCACTCTTATTGCGTGTATATACCGTTGGGAAATTATCAGAATCATCTTGATGGGAGTCCTCGTAGCCTGGACCCAATCTATAGTTAATAGTCTCTGGATCGTTGTAAGTACTGGCTACCCCAATATAGGCAGAACGGTTCAGCGTATCGTCTGTGTTCAAAATACGTTCATAAGAGGTCGTGCTAAGACCAGTAATTGGATCAATGACACTTACCATTCTGTCTGCCACTCCTAAATGTATCAATATTGGCGCCTGTGGTGGGGCATCTGAGCCAGAGGATACCCCACCACAAACATTTTGTTACTGAAAGTCGATTACGCAAGGCTGAAAGCAACCTTGTTAGTCATGCTAGTCAAGCCAAATCCTACCGAGAGGATCTGCCGCTCGCTGTGCCTATTCGGAACTGGTCCCCCGTAGCATCTCCGGCTGTAAACCTATCTTCTAGCCTGGAGAAGTATTGAGCAGATAATCGATACTGGAACAATCTGTAGTGCCGGTTTCAGTTCGATGTATCTGCCGCTTCACAACCAATCTATCAGCCCCACAACCACCTGTTAATCCATTAGCTCCAGTGCTACTAACTAGCTTGTCTTTTTCCTCAACAGTGTTGCTAGCTCCACCGCTAAGCATCCCACTTTCGCCAGCCCCAATAAGAGCATCAATTTTGTTGTTACCATCAAGGGGAGTGCCCGAGCCTCGAGTCCAGTGGGAGTTGAAGTTTACATTGCCTCTATCATTTTCTAGCTCACAAAAACTGACTCCGATTTCCTGAAGATTAGGCTCAAGAATATTAGCGTAGTGCGCAAGGCTATTCATCTAACCGTCTACTAGCTCCTCAGGTGTGTACTGTCCTACAGCAATGTTTTTAGCCGCTTGTGTGTAGCCGTAATCTGCTTGGTCTATTACCCCCAATTGTGAAGACACATCTGAACCCTCATTGTTTATACAGTTTGCTAGCACTATGTCCTTACCATACTTTTGAACAGCAGCATTTAACTGGTCATTCTCTTTCAGCGGATCCAAAACGGCTTCCGCTCGGGTAGCCTTGGTTCGGTCGATAATGCTATTGACGAAGTTACTCATCTCAGTTTTCCTTTTGTCAAACTCAAGTAAGTCTCCAATTATTTGGCGTTGCATCATCTAAAAGGAGCAAACTTTTCCGTAATGTTACTTGATCTAAGTTTTCCTGCCTTTTCAGAACTTTAAAGCTCCGGTTATGAAGACTGGTAACGTAAGTCATCCTAGAGCACTATCTACCTTCTGTCACCTTGAGAGAATGTTAGCGCCGCTGTAAGTGGTTCTAGCACTAGGGAGTCCTTCAGTAAAGAATTGAGATTAGAATTATTTAAATAAAATTATCCAGGGGTGTGCCACCAGGTTACTCCTACACCTCCAGATCTCGCTCTTGCCATGCAGCAAATACCTGCTCTCGCGCATCATCAGGCGGGAGATACTGATAGACCCGCTGCCTACTACCACCAGGTAGACGCTCTTGCTTGATGCACTTGAGCTTGAGGCCCAGCTTTGAGAGGAGCAGCTGCACGATCTGGATCGGGGTCATCTCCTCGTTGAAGGTGAGGTTGAGGACCGTTTTTAGATCAGCTGAGTGCTGCACCGCTAATCCAGCTAGATGCTCAATGAAGGGGTCACTACCCCGTAACTGTTGATGAGGGTTGAGCAGCTCTGGGATGCCTAAGCTTCTTAATGCCTGAACTTGAGCCCCTAAGAACTTCACATCCTGCAGAGCCAGTTTCTGATTGCCCCGCTCTAGATGTGCGGCTAGTTCCTTATGATCGCGCGCGTTGACCAGTTCAATATCGTGCAGTAAGTAGTAGTGCAACCTCAGCTGGGGATACCACCCCTCGTCATCCTTGAGCTTCAAATCTGGGGTTACTTCTACCCCGTAGCGCTGGGAAAGGAAGTGCTTACGCTCTGCGCAACGTTCCTCTAGGGTTTTAGAACGCTTGTCCTTCAGGTGCTGGTACTCCATCTCAGTAGTTGCCGGGGCATCTGCAACCTGTTGAGCTTCAGCTTCCTGATGAGCTTGCCGGATCTGGTCAATTTGTTGCTTGATGGAGGCAATCGATATAGCAGTCTCCGGTCCCACAACCTGAACCCGATGGCCTTCTCCCTCAAGCCCTCGTTGCAGCTCCTCCCGAAACGTCCATAGGGAAGCGTTGACTCGAGCCGCCATCTTGGCCCAGCTCCTCAAGCTGATGGGGTCATGAGCCGCATCCAGGTCAAAGTCCACTTCCCACAGCAGCTTCAGGTTGATCTGGATGTTCTTTGTAGTAGAGCGGGCAAGGGCGGAGTAGTTGCAGCTGCCGTTGCCAATCTTGCGAGCGCCAAAGGAGCGGGCCCAGATGTAGCGGGGCACAGGGTCTCGCACCCGTGCCAGGTGTTGTCTTGCCTCAGAGTCAGCAGTAGTGCCCTGGAAGATGCCAAACACAGCGCTGTAGTGCCCCCTGAGGGTGTGGTCTACCCCTGTGCCTATTGTGGGAGAAGCAATGACCAGCTCATACCCAAGGGCAACGTCATCTAAGCGTTCTACGACGCCATAGGCTGGATGGCTGGGGTCAGCCACACTCTCGCTGTCGATGCGCAAGATCCGCAAGTTGGGGTACTGCTGCTGCAAGTATCGCTCCAGGTTCACGCTTCCCCAGCGGCTTTTTGCCTTCTGGGAGTCGAGGCAGACAAAGACTCTTCCTCCCTGCTCAAGCACTGCTTCGAGTTGAGCTACTAAGGGTGTGGGGTCAGGGGTGTCGTAGAAGTGCACCTGCCAGCCCAGCTCTGGCTTCCAGTTGTTAACTACCATCCAGGGTTCAGGAGGAGTTTCCACCAAGCCCAGCAGGTACTTGACGCTGACATCTGACAGGTCTGCATCCTGCCCGATGATCAGGCCCCCGGTTGAGTGGACCGTCTGGAGCAACTCCTTAAGCTGCTCCAGAATCAGCACCCGCTTCTCAGAGCAGGTGACAGAGTTGAGGAGGTGCCAGATGATTTGCTCCAGCTCGTCAAAGATGATGATTGCCTCCCTCCAGTCCTGGGGGTTGAAGCGAGCTTGAGACTCAGGATGCAGACTGTCGATGCACAAGCCAAAGCCGAGTAGCCCTTGCGTCATAGAAGTGCGGCGCTCCTCTATCCAGTCAATGCCGATGTCGGCACAAATAGCTCTACCCAGCTGGATGCGGTGAGTCACCACCAGCACCCGGCGGCCTGCACGAGTGGCTTCTTGAATAAGTGGTTGCAGTGCCTTGGTCTTCCCGGTGCCCTTGGGGGACTTGACGAAGGCAAAACCAGACTGCGGGAAGGGCACCTCTCCCAGGTAGCGCTGGTTAAGGGTCAAGGAGGGCTTGTAGGTCAGCTCCCACAGCTTGCGGCTGCTCCACAGGTCTAGTTCAACCGCCCTGTTGTAGAGGTCAGCAAAAGCTTCAGCACCTTGAGCGACAACATAATCATCCACCCCTTTTTCTGGACCGGGGAGCTGGATGACCCTGACCTGACACCCAGATTGAGTCAGAAGCTTACCTAGCTTCTTAGTTGCCAGGTTGACGTTCTCAAGGGTACTGGGCTTGAGGTCGTGGTCAAAGCAGATGTAGACTTGGCGACCTGCAGTAGCAAGTTCCTCTAAGTCAGGGATGAGGGTTGGGGCGACTGGATTGCCCAGTGCATCCTTGGAGCGGTAGCCGTTCCACACCCCAGGTAGAGCAACCGCGGCATACCCCAGGCTGAGGAGGCAAGCTGCTTTCTTTGCTCCTTCGCAGAGGATGAGCGGAACTTGCGGGTGATGGCATAGCCAACAGCGAAAGCCCAGTTCAGTATCGAGTTGAGTCAGAGCAACCCCATAGCGACTGGCGATGCGTTGCCAAACTGGAAGGGGCAGGTCTTGAGGCATCCAGGCTCTACTGGAACTGCCAACCACTCGTTCATACTTGCGATGTTTGCCTTTGTTGGCATCAAACCGAGCCTGGCTCAGCTTCACCTGCCACACGCTGCCGTCGTCGTTGAAGATGAGAGCAGCAAACTCAGTGGAGCGAGCTTGAAAGCCAAACCGCGTCACCTTCCAGTTGAGAGCTTCATGGATCGGGTAGCTCACCTCGTTGCTGTAAGGGTCTACGAGGGTGTCAGGAACAACTCGAACAGTTCTCTCAACGAGTACTGGGTTGATGCCGCTCCCCACAGTCCACTCCAGGAAGGTGCGCTGTCTGAAGGTATCTAGAGTTGAGGTACTGCTGGAAGCAGCAGGTGGCTCAAACTCGCGTAAAAGTGATTTTGTCGAACTCACAGGATTTCTCCCTATTATTGATTAGTGGATAGGGAGCTATGGAGCTGTGGCGTACAGCCAGTCCCTCTATCACAGGTTGTAGAGGGGAGAAAGAGCTATATAGCCTATGTCAAAAAAATCTTCAAGCCCCTTGCCTTTCTGGGCAAAGTCAGCCTAAAATTGACGCATAAAGCCCCTATGGACCTCCTAACTCGTCGCCTGCCAGCTTTAAGTTAGAGTCCTCCCCGAAGGAAAATACAAATAGTTTCTTCTAAAACCCTAGCTGTTTACTCAGTTGGGGTTTTTTAGCTTCTATGATCAGAACATTGTGTCACCTCCTCTAAGCTAAGTTTTTGATTATGAATTCCTGAAGCTGTGACCAGTGATCAAGAAACCCATAGTTAACGAGAGGCTAGCACTCTAATACACGGTTCACAAGTACCCAAAATCACGCATACGCCGGAGTTACAGGTAAAATCATACGCCGGAGTTACAGGCTAACGCTGGACCTATACGCCGGAGTTACAGGTAAAATCATACGCCGGAGTTACAGGCTAACGCTGGACCTATACGCCGGAGTTACAGGTAAATGGTAAAAAACCATACGCCGGAGTTACAGGCGATTCCAAGAGTTAAGATTGATGGTATTGGAGTCTTGGAGAAAACCCTAGTGTTGAGAAATAAATGTAGGCTAATTGAAAATTCTTCTGCTAGAATCGCCCAAGTTTTTGGGTGATGGTTGTGGATAAGGAACAAGATTCGCAATTTCCAGTTGATGGGGGGCTCTTGATGGTATTACCAAGAGCAGGTGCGTCCATTCGCAATTCTGATGTCCAGCTCCCAGTTCTTTCCTCCGATGGAGACGGCTATTATCTCGAAATGCGTGTTGGTTCAGATTCAATAGATAACAGTGAAGTAGCTGTGACTAGGCGTGTCCCTTTAGATGATCTATCTGATGAAGAGTGGCAAGAACTCAAAGTTCAGTATGCTTCATTAAACTTAGCAACAATCAGAGATAAAGGAATTACTGCTGGCCTTGAGAAAATTCACGATCGCCGCATCCAAAGATTGTTTGTGGCGTTGTTGACCTTTTTAAACCCTAGGCAAGTAGCGATTGTGATCTATCTTTACAGGGAAGCAGCTCGTCAAGGAAACGGTCCAAATGTCTCGTTTCGTTCAAATGATCTTTTGGAAGAGCTAGGGTATACCCGTACTAAAGATAGAGGGTTTGCGTCAAAAGTGCGATCGCAGCTAAATAGAGATCTAGTTTCCCTGCATCGTACTGAGTTAATCTTTGCTCAGTCCCTGAAGAAAAATGATGGTGCTGGAGCCAAGGTAACCGTTAAAAGTGTGCTCCGAATTAAAGATTACGAAATAGATAATGTCCCTCGCGATTTTGATCTAGTTAAAGCGGCTGACTATACGTACGAATTGGCTGACGCCTATACTGTCTCCCTTGAGTTCTTTGAGGGACCTAGCCGCACAGGTGATTACGTGTTGTTTACCAACTCCATAGATATCAAGCAGAAGTTAGGTAGTAATGCCAAAAGCGACTACAAGATGAAGCTGCTAGTCTACCTAGCAAGTCGAATAAAGTGGGATACGTTGCGAGATGGCCAATATTTGACCGTTTCCAAGAACTATCTCTTCAAAAATCTTGACTTACTTGGAAGTAATGTATCCAGAAACAACCAAATATTCTGGCGAACGATTGAGGAATTACAGGAAGAAGAATATATAATTGCTGCTCAAGAGCTGCCCGGTAAAAAGGGAACTCTTAGTGTCCAGTTCCAGTTGAACTCAAAGAAAATAGGTTCTAATTGATACTTACAATCAATGCTCCCTCAAGATCCTAGCTGAATCAACCAGCAGTGCCAGTTCCTCTCGCTTATCTTCGATCGCTTTCAACTCTTGCATCCGTCCCAAGATCTGCTCACTGACATCTTCTGGTAAGGCTTCTGCCAGACGAGAGGTCTGAAACTCGATTTCCAGAATAGCTACAACTTGGGCATATCCGTCAATCAAGTTTTGGGTCAGGCCGCGCTGCTTCTCCATGACAGAAATACCCTTGGAGATGGTTTCTACCCGGTATGCATAAATGTCTTCTCCAGCATCAATCATCTTTTGCCGCAGTGCTTTGAAGCGATTAATAGTTTTCTGATTAGAGGCTAACTCCCGCTTGAGTTCATGAATGCGATGGTCAAGAGAGTGAATTTGGCCTAACAGGCTTTGCTCAGATGCTAAGCGTGTAATTTCCTTCTTATCCCTGCTTTTTGATTCATTAAGTTGAGTTACATAGACTCCGGCACCCACCGATGCAGGAACGACAATTGCCAGTGAAAGTTTACCTGGAAGGTGGACCAGCATTGCCAGTACCCCGCCAGCGAATAGGGTGACAATTCCAGTAGTCACACCTGCAGATCGGGCCTTTGCATCTGGCTTTTTTAGCAGACAGCTCTTCCCTGTCGTATGATTCTCGATCCAAACCAATTCATCTAGAGCCTTGCCTCGCAATGTGTAGAGCATCAGCATCTCATCTTTAGGAAAGGCGGAAATTTTTTGTTCTGGACCAGGTGTCTCCAGACGAAGAGCCTTAAGTTTTCGGTTTGCTGTCAGTAGCCGTAATTCGTAGATGTGGCGATAGGAAGGCTGCTTTTTGTACTTGTTGGCTGGTGTTGTTTCAACTTCAGAGGCAAATCCTAAAACCTGAGCCGATACAAGGCTGTACTTGTACTGGCAACCAGGGCAAATAATTTCAAGCTGGTCTTCATCAATTTCTTCTACTTCTGGAAAGAAAATGGGTTTACGGCAGGATGGACATTTGAGCTGGATAGTCATAGAGTCGCACCAGGTCTTTGTAAGAGCAGTGTAACTTAGACGGAACCTGGAGAGGCTTAGTATTTACCTTTGATGCTATAGAGTATGCAGAAGCTGGTTAAAGCTAGTGGCTCCCTTTGGATGGCATGAACAAAGCTGAAATCTATCTCTAGCTTAACCTCAACTAATTTTGGCAAAGAGCTTCCCGCCTAACAACGGGTAGACCTTACCTTTCCTCCACATGCTTACCGGTTACGGTCCAAGCCCTTAGAGCCTCTTCACACCGCTTGGGGTCTGGTTCAGCATAGAAGCAACAGGCCTCCAGCTCATCCATCAGAATCACAATCGAGGGATCAGGTAGATAAGCTACTACCACTGCATCCCCAGGATCGGTATAAAGATCAACCGCATTCTGCACGAGCTCCCGAAACAGGTGGAGATCTCGCTCTCCACTGTAAGGACTAGCAAGAGCTAGCTCTGATACCGTCCCGGCTGGAGCTGCTTGAGGCCAGCTGCCTCGGCTCGCTACAACCGTTAGCAGTAATTCGATTTTCTTCGGCAACAGCTTCTGAAACCTCGCATCCTCAAGGTTGCCACAGTACAGAAGGTGGGAGCCCAACTGCCAGAGACTTTCTGCCTCAACTTGTCTAGGCTTGAGGACAAATGATTTCTCTTTAGGCTGGATAGAGACAATCTCTAGCTTGGGTGTCTCCTTAGCCCGCTGCCGTCTTCCGGAGATTGTCAACGCAGCTACTGGGGGTTCTTGCCGAGGTAGCACCTGGACTTGAGGAGTGTGCTGGGCTAGTTGTGCTACTGAAGCCTCAGTAGGCTTAGTTGCCGGAACTTCAACCCGATTACCACCTTTCGTGACAGCCGGTTTAGTTTTGATCCGGCTTGTAGCGGTTCCCTTGCCAATATTAGCTGTGTTCATGCTGAACACTGTCCCTCCTCGCTGGGCAAGGCGCTGCTGAGGCTGTTCTTCTAGCAACTGTTTTGCCTCCTGGACGGTTTTGTGATCCACGCCAAACCGTTGATCAGTATAGGTTTGATCCTTCTTCGCAGAGTACGAAGACAATTCACCTTTGACTAAGCGGACAAGCCCTTCTGAGACAGCACATTGTCGAGCAATTTCAGTGTTAGTCCACTTCGACCACTCAGGATCACTCAGCAACCGCACAACTGCCCGCCGCTTATCTGCAGCTGTCCGGCGCAAGCCATGGATCGCGTTAGCTCCAACCGAATGAAGTACTGCTTCACGGCGAGTGCCGTTACGTAGATCAACACCAATCCTTTCAAACCCCGCTAGTTCAGCTGCTTTGATTCTGTGGAAGCCATCAGCCAGCCAGTAACTTTGCCCGTCATAAAAGACCACTATAGGAGGGAAGATCTTCCCGTTGCGCATATCTTCAGCGTACTCATCTACCATCGCATCATTCAGATGAGAGCGGGGTTGAGTGCCACCATCTCTACGGATCTCACGAAGGGCTAGCGTTCCAATGATTGGCTGAGCGGTTGCTTGAGTCATTGCTGAAGGAGAGAGGATGTAACTGAGGATACGTTCTCATCATATCGCTCACCAACAGCAGTGGGCACAGCTCGCTGAGTTTCTTAAAGAGTAGAAGAATGCTAGTCAGTTGCCTTGACAATCTCGATACAGCAATGGGCGATCGCTAAGGGCTGCAGCAGGGGAGGAGCCTGCCTTGCGATTGAAGGCAGTTTTAGATAGCCGATTGATCAAGCTTGCACGTCCTGGCCCTGGATCTTCAGAACGTTCGAGGAAAGGATATGAGAGGCTTCTGATGGCAGGCAGTTTCCTAGACCTTGTTCTGGTTTTAGAGGAGTCTCGAAATGCCTCTGTTGAATGGCTCTACTGCCTGTGAACACTTGGCTTAAGTGAATGAGCCTGGGGTAGACCAGCGTGATGATTACGCCTATGGTTCGGATAAAAGGGGACAGCGGCTTCATTTCTCCAACTTCCCTTCAAAACTAAGTGCTTATCAATTTAATTCTTCTAGTAGTACCGTCTAATCAGACTGAAACTCCTTCAATCTAAGCTACATAAAATAAATTGAAAGCACTATGGTAGAAGTCACAGTAATTTCAGGAGTAAAAACGAATTGAGTAAAGCAAAGATTCCGGTAATCCGTGCTGTACGAGATCCAGCTTTACAGGCGATCGTTTTAACGAGTACTCCGTTGCTTTATCAGGAAGGAGCTAATCTAGATGTTGATCGCCCATCTTATGTGCGGGCAGGTTCCAGTTTAAGTTGGTTTGGCGATCGCCTTGCTTTAGTGCAAGATGATGCTAACTTCTTAGCATTGGTTGATCCAAAGAGCTTTGAGGTTGAGGCAATCAGTTTACCGGCTGGGGAAGCAGGGCTACGCCAGTTTGACGATCTGCGCGGCAACAAACGCTTCAAGTTAGATTTAGAAGCTTGCACTACTATCCCGACACCCCAAGGAGACTTACTCCTTGCATTTGGATCTGGTTCAACTGCGCGACGTGATCAAATTTTGATGGTGAGAGAATCAGATCCAGCTCGTTTTACCTTGAACCAGTCAGCTGCTTTATATGCTCAACTAAGAGCTTGTACCGCATTTTCGGGGAGCGAACTTAATCTTGAAGGGGCAGTTTTTCAAAATGGTTGGATCCGGCTGTTGAACCGGGGGAATGGCGCTCCCCAAGGCAGCCTGCCGCCTGTCAACTCAACTGGCGAGTGGAACTGGGATGAACTCGCTGCTTACCTAGGCACCCCAGCAAGTAGGGAACCTCCTCAGCTGAGGAATATTTGTCAGTATGATTTAGGCAATCTAAACGGGCTTAGGCTGAGTTTTACGGATGCCACGATGGCCCAGCAATCTGTCATTTTCTCAGCGACAGCAGAAGACTCACCGGATGCTACTTTAGATGGCGCTGTTAGTGGATCGGCGTTAGGAATTCTAGATAGCAGCCCACGCTGGATTGAACTCCGTACACCTGATAATGCTTTGTTTATGGGAAAGGTTGAAGGAGTTTGTGCTTCTAGAGAAAACAAGCAGCGGTTGTTTACAGTGATTGATGCAGATGATCCAAATTTGCCTTGTGAGCTGTGCGAGGTAGAATTAACAGGAAGGTGGTAAATACTTAAGTGACAGAAACTGGCTATTCTTTGTACTGAGTTAATGATTAATCTTTAAAGGTGTTCCTAGCTGGATCGATAGCCGGGATATATCTCTACTTGGCCTTCACCTTACCACCAGCAATGTACGTCTCGTCCTCTTGCCAAGAGCTGTTAGTCAAGCGTAGGTAGCGGCACCGCCTTATCTAGTTATGGAGCGTAGTGTTGGGCATACCGAAACACCATGCTGCAATCTACAGCTAAGTCACCCCAAGTTATCAACTCTTCCACTTGTTGCTAACTTAGGGAGGTACCTCAAGGACCAGCGCTCATAGCCAAGGATACTGTCGGACGGCTAGTCTCGCCACTTGAACAGGCTAGATTCGGGCACGGGAAAACACAACTAATATGGAATCCGGTTAAATGCTTACCGTTAAGCGCCCATGTCCTGCCACCAATGGAAATGCGTCAGCCCTCGAATGAAGTCCCGTTGCTTGAGCAGCACCCGACAGCGATCAAACAACACTTGTTCCAACTGTTGAATGGTCTCAAAGCAACGATTGACAATGGGTTCGTCTAAGACTTGCCATAGACGCC
>CADCWO010000064.1 GCA_902806435.1 uncultured Synechococcales cyanobacterium
AGTCTGCACTGACATACCAGAAGCAAAAGGGGATGAGTAGAACCATGCTCAGCCCAACCAGACTCACGAGTGGATCCCGTTGATAAACTGGCTGTAATCGGTAGATTGGTTTGCGTAGATTTAAATCCAAACGGCTAGCGCAACCCAAACGGCGGCGCAGCCAGGCACTGCTGTAATCCACCAGTCCATTGAGTACAACCAATGCATAGAAAAACGTCCACAGCTGCTCATAGCGCAGCGATTGCAGGCTGAGGAGGATTTCATAGCCTAAACCACCTGCCCCAATAATGCCCAAGACTGCTGCAGACCGAATCGAACACTCAAAGCGATAGAAGGTGTAAGAGAGCAGATTGAGAAATGCTTGGGGAAGCAGTGTATAAAAAAATGCTGGTAGCGGTGCTACTCCACTGTTCAGCAAGATCAGCAGGGATTGGCGGGGGGTTTCGTCCAGAATTTCTGAAAAGACCTTGGCAGTGATTGCACCAAAGGGAACCGCAATCGCCAGAGTTGCCGTCAGGGGGTCAAGCCCCCACAGATTGACAAAAAATAGCCCCCAAATCAATTCGGGAATTGCCCGAGGGACTACCAGTAATCCTCTGATCCCAATCCACCAGGGAGAAGACTGATTAGCGGCTCGACGCGGAAAGACCGCTAACCACCAAACTTCTGAGGCTAAAATACCTCCCCCCATTCCTAGCATCACACTCAGAACCGTGCCACAAACTGCATACGCCAGAGTGATAAGACTTGCATCCAGCGTCAGGCGTAGAAGCGCAGGGCTCAAGTCCGGCCGGATACTGGCCTGCACAAAGGACCAAAGCTGATTCCAACCGCTGAGGTTGAGCCAATCTTGTTGCAGCACTCCTGCCTGGAAAATGGAAATGGCGATCGCGGCTAAAGTAGCCAAGCCCCACCCGATAGGTAGGTTAAGTAGAGGACGGGGTGCCGGTTGGCTCTTCATTCTTACTCTCCCAGCCGGTACAACTCCCCAATCATCTCAAGCGATACCAGAGCAGTTGGCACATCAAACACTATTCGTCCCTGGCGTAAGCCGATGATGCGCTGGCAATGACTCCTGGCAAAGTCAACATCATGGAGGCTAACGATCAGAGTTCTGCCTGTTTGCTGAGCCAGGTCTCGTAGCAAGTCCATGACCTCGCGGCTTAATTCCGGATCAAGGCTGGCAATTGGTTCATCTGCCAAAATTATCAGGGGATCTTGCACCAATACCCGTGCCAAGGCCACCCGTTGCTGCTGTCCTCCTGAAAGCTGATCAGTTCGCACATAGAGCTTTTCTAGAATCCCCACTTGGGCAAGCGCTTTAGCAGCAGTCTCCACTTCTAGGGGGAATACCAGCGACATCAGTGCTTTCAAGAAGGACCAGTGCCCTAAATGTCCAGCATTAACGTTGTGAATCACCTGCAGGGTGTCCACCAAATGAAACTGTTGATAGACGGTACCAATTTGCCTTTGCACCCGACGTAATCGACGCGGTTTTAGCTGAGCAAGATTCTGCCCTAGTGCCCAAACTTCTCCTTGACTCGGTAATAAAGTGCCGTTTAGCAGCCGAATCAAGGTACTTTTACCAGCACCGCTCGGCCCCACCAAAGCAACTCGCTCTCCAGCGTAAATTTGCAGGTTGAAATCGACTAGTGCTAGAAACCGACCGAACTGTTGAGTCACCTGCTTTAACTCAAAAATTGGCTCAGCTTGACTCATTTAATTTTGCCAATCTTCCGACCAATTTGCTCAATTTGAGCATAGTTAGCGTTTTGAGTCGGAATAAACTTCACAGCCCCAAATAAATCCAAAATTTCTTTCTGCTGTGGCACTTTAGGATCGAGCTTCGTCAGAGCTACCTGCACCCTCCGGGAGAAATCATCTCCATAGCGCTCCTTGATGCTGGGATTGATCACCCAGTGGTAGTCGTAATAGGGAGGCGATCGCCAAATAACCTGCACCTTATTTTGATCGACTTCACCTGCTTTTGTGCGACTCAACCACACTTGCTCATTTAATACACCCGCGTCATAGGTGCCAGCCTGTACAAGCTGAATCGTGGCATCATGAGACTTGGAAAAACCAGCTTGTCCCTTAAAGTCTTGTAGTTGCACACCTGCCTGCTCGAGAAAATACTGGGGCATTAAACGTCCAGAAGTGGAGGACTCGCTGCCAAAAGTGAAGGTGCGCCCTTTCAATTGCGTTAGATCCTTCATAACCTTGATAGAGGCGAGCTCACTCTTTTTGTTAGCAATAAAAACACTATGAAATTGAGCATCAATATCCCGCTGGGCAATCGCCTCAGCTCCAGGCACCTGCAATCGTGCCTGTACTCCGGTGAGTCCGCCAAACCAGACTATATCCAGGTCTCCCACCTTAAAGGCAGTAACTGCAGCTGTGTAGTCTGTCACAGGCTTATATACTACAGGCACCTTCAGCTCGGCTTCTAGATACTTAGCTAACTTACTAGAGAGCCGTTGTATCTTCTCCGGATCCTGGTCAGGAATAGCGCCCATTGTAAAGGGCTTTACTTCTCCAGTGTTAGTTGTAGAGGTGGAGTTAGGGGCAGAAGTACAGGCTGTAACCGGTAATAACAGTAGGAGTAGAAATCCTGATAATAAAACTTTTTTCATGCTGGACCTGTAACTGTGTGGGAGAAGTGATAATGACGGCACCGAGGACTACACGAGCATAAATCTATTTGCACTTGATAGATGGCTGGATCAAGATTCAGGCTCGGCTACAGGGAGCAATTGTGTTGATCACGATCACGAATACCTGCAAACCGATTCTACCTAGCGATCAAGAACGCATATTTGAGTGGTTTCATCGCGGTGAGTTGGCTCGTACCCGTAAAGTTGAAGGAACAGGGCTAGGGCTAAGCCTGTCACGCAAAATTGCGCGGGCACATCGCGGTGAGCTGGCTCTTGGTTCGGCCCCATCTGGCCAGTTTGCGTTTACGTTAAGCTTGCCGGTAGTTAGTTTGAAATCGATTCCATTGCTTCCAGCTTTAGGGAATTGAGTTGGTGTACTGCAAGCTCAAGCCCGTAGCTTTGGATTGCCCTAGACGTCAGCCGGAGCGGATTGAGCAGCTGATTCTGATCATCAGCTTGGTGCTTGATTAGGCATCCTCAGCCGGAATGACAAATGCTACACCACCGCCATCTCAAAACAGGGTGCTCTTGTGTATTTCTTGGAGGTTCCTGCTTTACAACTGGACTGCGCCTGATGGCAAGAGCCATCCCGACTGCTTTATCTCTTCCTCCACTTTAAATTCACTAGAAATTTAGGGAGTGGTAAGTTCGATAAATCATTGAAAGCGAGCCTAAATTGTGATAGAAGATCCCCACACTACGATTGATTAAGGGGAAGCTTTGGGATTTACAGGGATGATTGTTCGGGAGGTTGCTGTAGAAGCAATTTTTTCTCTGCTCATTGTCTTTTGTTTCAAGGAGATTACCACTTCTGGAAAGTACCTTGCACCGAAAGTACTGTATGGTTCCGCTTTAGCGTTGACAGCGGTTACATTGGTTTGGTTGAAAAAGGATAGTGTTTTAATACTTCTGGCTGGCATCGTAACTCCTGAAGTTTATCAATCCCTATTGACTTTAAAGCGGGAAGAATTTAAAGACCGTCCTTCCTGGATTTGGGTATTTTCTATTAGCCTACTTTGGTTAACAATCTTGGGCTTGGGGCTCTATGGCCTGAGAACCAAGGGTTGAGAGGTTATTGAGAGATAGGATGTCGATAGCTCACTCTTCGGCTATTTGATCTGCCTCAAAGATTATTGATTATATTGCAATTGCCTTGTCGGCCCAAAGCGCTGAGTGGCTTGCTACTCAATCGGTTGTCTAATCACTGCCTAACAACGGACGCTGGAAGCTGGGCAATAAAGTTGTGCTCTTAGCGAGGGCCTATGGTCGGCCGTAGACCACCACAATCAGCAATCCCCACTAGTCCTAATCTCCTTTATGGAAGTTCGCCATATTTCGGACTCCACCAGCCACTCTGGGTCTTGAAGTAAACAACTTCTTTATGCTGCTTGTCGTTTCGAGAGTTAGGATCTGAGCAGCGCAGCAAGCTTTTCGGTTGCCCTTCTTTTTCGTAGCGATACTCTTCCAAAGGCTTAGGACACACAGGGCAACCAAGAGTGGTGATAGTGACTGGAGGTCTGCCTGTACTTTTTCCATCAGGAGTTTTAGCACGAGATTGCTCCCATTGCTTCTGCCGGTCGGACCAGAAGAGAACCACATCTTCACAACCGCTGATGCATTTGAGGAAGTACTTCTTTTTTACCTTCTTGCTCGGGATCTTCGCCAAGTATTTTCGACACTGTGGGCACTGCGTTCTCGATAGCGCTAGAGCTTTTCCTATTAGGGCTGCTGTACTGTTAGGAGCCTGACTCACAGCCAGCTTTTTCGCCCGTTCTAAGGCGGGGATAAAGTAGTCATAGTTCCAGGTGGTGATGTATTGCTGCCAATCCTCTTTGCCCTCAGCAATCTGATCCAAGGCTAGCTCCATCTGAGCTGTGAAATCGGCTTCTAGTAAGTCTGGTAGTGCGTGCTCCAAAAACTGGTCCACTTCTAAACCCAAGGATGTCGGTTCCAAGTGTCCCTGGGCAGTATCAACGTACTGCCGTTGCTTCAGGGTTTGAATGGTGGGAGCGTAAGTACTCGGTCTCCCGATCCCCCGACGTTCCATCACCTGCACCAGCTTCGGTTCGCTATAGCGCGGGGGTGGTGAGGTTTGCTTCTGCTCGTGCGCCGCTTTCTGAAGCTGCAGAAGCTGTCCCTGCTGAAGCACGGGTAGCTCTGAGTCTGTACTCAGGTTGTTCCAGTAGCGACTGTAGCCCTGGAACTCGACTACTTGCCCCCGAGCTTGCCAGAACACTAACCCAGACTGGGTGAGCAGGCGGGTTATCCGGAGTCGAGCAGCTTGGCATTGAGAGGCTACTGCCCGCTTCCAGATCAACAAATAAAGGCTAAATTCATCCGCAGATAGCTCAGCCTTTAGTTGGACTGAGGGTCGAGTCAGGTCGGTGGGCCGAATCGCTTCATGGGCTTCTTGAGCATTCTTGGAGCTACGATGCTGAGCGACTTTCTTCGGGACATTAACGGGATCATGGGCTTCTAGCCAGCGTCGAGCCGCCGTGCAAAAGTCTGGGCTCAGGGTTACGCTATCTGTCCGCATGTAGGTAATCAAGCCAGCTTCGTAGAGCTTCTGGGCGATCTGCATGGTGTGCTCTGGGCTATAGCGTAACTTGGAGCCAGCAGCCTGCTGCAGTGTGGAGGTGGTAAAGGGAGCTGGAGGTTTCCGAGTTGTTGTTTTACCCTCAACTTTCACCAGCCTGTGAGGATGTTGCTGTGCTTGCTGTACCAGCCGATTCGCTTCAGCCTCACTCAATACCTGCTCAGACTCTGTAACCTGCTGATCACTACTACTAGCGGCATCATCATGTTGAGGTTCATCCACCTCAGCAGCGTTAAGGGTGCCCTGATAATAGGCCCGATAGCCCTCCTCGTAGTCAACGTAAACACTCCAATAGTCTTGAGGGACGAATGCTTGGATTTGCCGCTCTCGTCGGCAGACGATGTGCAGTGTTGCGGACTGGACACGGCCCATGCTCTTTGCCCCGTTATTGAGGGACCAGAGTAGCGGGGAGCCCCTAAATCCAACTAGCTTGTCCAAGACAGCTCGGCACAGACCTGAGTTGACTAGGTTTTGGTCCAGCATCCGAGGCTGAGCGATCGCGGCTTGCACAGCAGCCGGGGTAATCTCTGTATAAATGACTCGCTGAGCTTTCTTTAGCTTTAGAGCCTGTTGTAAGTGCCAAGCGATAGTTTCCCCTTCCCGGTCTGGATCAGTGGCAAGAACTACCGTTTCAACTTGCTTGACCGCAGACTGTAGCTGCTGAATTGTTTCCTTTGCGCGATCGCCGCGCGCTACATAACGACAATGAACGGAGTTGCCTTCTAAGTCAAAGCCTAGGGAGTCAATACCATCGCTGGCTAGCTCACGAACGTGGCCCATACTGGCTTTGACAATCCACTCAGAGCCCAGGATTTGACTCAACTTCTTTGTTTTACCGGGAGACTCAACGATTAAAAGTCTCTTGCCCATAGCTAATTTGGATGAACAACATTGAGCGGATAATCTTGAAGTGCTGACATCAAGACGTCGGGCTAAGGGTACAGTACTTCCTATTTATAGTACATTTGTTCTAGTCTTTGATTAGACCAAGGCGACTTAAGTTTCTAAATCGACTTGAACTGATTTTTAAGGAGTTTACATCATGCACAACGCAATCAATTGGTTTGAAATTCCTGCCGCTGACTTTGACAGGGCTGTCACCTTCTATAACACTGTTCTGGGGATAGAAATTCGCAAAGACAAATTTATGGGTGAGCCGCAGGGCTTCTTTCCTGGTGACGATATGGCTGTTAGGGGCGCTATTGTTTACAGCCAGAGATTAACTCCTTCTACAGCAGGCAGCCTGATCTACCTGAACGCAGGCACAGCCGATGGTTTAGAACAAGCGCTATCGCGAGTTGAGTCGAGTGGCGGTAAGATCACGATGCCTAAGACAGACATTGGCGAAGCAGGATTCATTGCCATCATTCTAGATACAGAGGGTAACTGTGTTGGATTGCATGCCCTCCGGTAAAGTCGTTCTCCGAAGGGGTAATTCAACAGTCAAAGCAGGTGCTGTGCAATAGCTTGTAAGGTTATTCACTTGAGCATGTAAATTGTCCATCATTCTGCTGAGACCCCTAGATTGCCCAAGCATAACCATTGGAGGGGGTCACTCATGGACAATAATCCTAGTATTTGCCCGTGCTACTGATGCTCATCAGGTTGAAGCATCCTTCTCGGATACGAAGCTTGTTCACATCTGTGTGGACAAACTAGCATCATCTCACCGTAGTCCTTGGGTAGTCCTTGAAAAGCTGGGTGATCAAACTAATGTACGCAAGTAGATTGCCCAGTACTTTAAAGTCTCAGTAATTGCTCCCGCTCTAGCACTGCTTCACCGTGATCGGGAACCCAGACTACCCAACGACCATCGGCTTCTTCACATAGGAGTAGAGCCTGATCAGCACTGTAATTGGAGAGGCGATCGCGTAATTGCACCCACTGACCGGCTTGGGGGACAAATGCTGCTGGAGCTACTGCATTCTGAGAGACTGGGGCTGCTATTCTCATAAAAACCTCATTCTGTATTACTTGTTACAGAAATTATAGAGCTTTTTATTGCTAATCCTTGGCATTGTGGTGCAACTTAATACATTGACAGGAAGCCGTGCTCCAGTTGAGCTTATGCTTTAGCCCAAAAGCTGAGGGAGAGAAGCATGCCCTATTTCAGATGTGAAGGCAGTCTTGGCCCATTGGGTATAGTCTAATCATTGCGTGGCACTGTTTCGCCCATATCCTGATTCAGCGCTACGCGATCGCTTTGGCAAAGTGGGGAAACAGAAGTGGGAATACGCATTGCCTAAATGCTGCCCAGGCTCACCACAACAGCATTTAGGTTCAGAGCCAACCAGGTCAAGACAGTACGTTTACACTCCGGCCATCCCATCCCTCTGTAGAAAAGTGTCACGCTTAGGGTGAGCTAGCTGTAGACGACCCAGGTGATTGGCTAAGGTAACGGTAGACAATCCGGGATACATCCTGGATGTAGTCTCTGGCTGCAGGGTCATCGTAGGAGCTTTCTACCAGTACAGCTACCAGATAGCGTTTTCCTGTGGGCATATAGACGATGCCAGCATCGCCTAGCAGAAAGCCAATATCTCCAGTCTTGTGAGCGATCGCTGCTCCTTGGCCCAGACCAACAGGCAGTAGTTTGCGATTTCTTACCTGACGCAGTATAGTAATCGCTTTCCCCTGCGTGCTTGAGAGCAGTTTCCCCTCCTCCAGCATTGCCATCAGGTGCACCAACTCTTTGGCTGTCGTTGTATTGGTACCCCTCAGGTCAGGCAGTCGGTTGCGAAGCCTAGTTTTTTGCAGTCCCCAGCTGCCAAATCGCTGATTCAACCTCTGGACTCCCCCCATGCGTTTGATGATCATATTAGTGGCCGTGTTGTCACTGGTGATGATCATGTTAGTAGCGCTTTGCAAAGCGCTAAATTTGCTGCCGAGGGGTAAATCCTGCATATAGCCTGAGCCACCAACTTTCACGTCTCGGCTCATGACTAAGGTCTCATCCAGCCGAATCTTCCCGGCCTCCACATCTTGAAAGAAGGCAATTAGAATCGGTAGCTTGATAATGCTAGCAGTCGGAAATACCTTCTCCCCATTCAGGCTCAGGTAGTTACCATTGTCTAGGTCCAGGAAGAAGGTGCTGGGCTTGAGGGAAGCATATTGACCCCTCCGCAGAGCCCTCAGCCGCTGTTGGAGCCATACAAGAGGTCTGCCAGCCCGAACCAAACCACCAAAGGTATCCGCAGCAGGCATGGGGACTGCAATCGGTTGCGGGGTCGCCCTGATCCGTGTCGAGATCGGCCTACTCAATTGAGGTTTTGGGAACTGCACGATCCAGCGTGTAGGAGACTGCGATTCCACTTTCACCTGCTGCGGCTCGACTTGATAACCAGGTGCCAGTTCAATGACTACCCGGGTAGTATCAGCGTTAAACTGCCCTACTCGCACAGCTTGAACTGCACCCCCTACCGCTTGAGTAATCTTGGGATGCCCCAGTTTGATTCCTGGCAAATCAATCACCAACCGGGTGGGATTGGTGACGAGCTGTG
The DNA here is from genome assembly GCA_902806435.1 of uncultured Synechococcales cyanobacterium. Classification (GTDB taxonomy): domain Bacteria; phylum Cyanobacteriota; class Cyanobacteriia; order Thermosynechococcales; family Thermosynechococcaceae; genus CADCWO01. The sequence goes on from CADCWO010000064.1 coordinate 8,751, forward strand.
CTGCGGGATAGACACTCTCATCGGTGGTGAGAGCCAGTTGGTTTTGACGCGAGTCAAAATGCCAAGCCTGTAGTTTAGCTGCCTGGGCAGGAGCCACATGCATGCCAATACTAACGAGACCAGAAACTAGCCAGGGAAGTTTCATGATTGGATTTTCATCCACACACTTGTGGCGAATGTATACCTTCGCCAAGGAAGGATACCACCATAATTAACGAGGTGCCTATAGCAAATAAAAGAATTACTTTACTGGCAAGCGCTTTCGCCTACAACATGTTAGCTAACCACTGCCGCTTAAACTTTCGCCGTCTTTTGCCTAATATTTTCTACGATCTGCCAATACCAGTCATTTTCACTTAATAAAGCATGAATGATAAATTTTAGATTCTCTCTATGATCTGTAAACACGGGTAGAAAGCCTGTGCGAATTAGCTTTTGAGGATCCCCCCATGTATGAACAACATAGTTATTCATCTGTCTGGGCACTTTGGCTTCAGCCAAGATAGGCTTCATCCCTGACGGCAGAAGTGCTTCAATCTGTTTTGCCATCTCTCGAATCGAGACAGGTTTCCCTTGCCCAATGTTATATGTAAGCGCTGAGATGTCATCAGGTCGAGGTCGAGGGGCAGGCAATGTTAGCAGATGTAGAATTGCACGCGATACTTCAGGCGCAAAGATAATGTCCCTGGTCTGCTCCCCGGGCGCGAAGTGATTGGGTTGCCCCCATACTTCAAAGGGCGTTCCTTGAATCGCATGCCACAGAATCTGGGTATAAAGATTGCCGAAATTGTTCTTGTGTTGCTCTGTTACCCCATAAACGGAGAAGAATCTACAGATTTGTACAACTAGACCATTACAAAGGGCTTGTTGGATGGCCATTTCTTCCATCATCAGTTTCGTGAGTTCATAAAGGGAAGCAGGCCACACTCTCTGTGTCTCTACTGAAGGAAGTTGCTTACATAAGCTGCTTGTACTGGCAAAGATTAATCTGATTTTTTTATCAACGCACCATTCTAAAGTAGCCTTCCACATTTCAATCTCTTCCATGACAGTATTGAGATTCTCAAAATGGGGGGCACTGGATCGTCCTCCCACGAAAACAATGATGTCTGGGGTATGGGTGGGGTTTTGCGAATACTCAAGATGGTTTCTGGTGTCTACGCGATCGCGTAGGGGTTCGGGCAAGTTCTCTCGCTTTCCCAGGCTTAGATTGTCGTTGATATAAAGGTTGTCAACGGGAAAGCTAAGTTCATATAGTTTTGCAATTATGTGTGAGCCAACCTGGCCACAGCCCCCCATGATGCTGATTTTTTGGCTTCTTAGATCGTGGATGTTCTCTAAAAGCTGATCATTTACACTTTTACTGATGTACCAGTTTGCTACTTCTTCTCTAGGGTATGTTAGTTCTATTTCTTGCTTTGACATAAGCTTAATTTTTAATATTGGGATTTTAAAGAGGGGCATAGCGTGAAGGCTTTAAGGATCGAAGCACAAGAAGCATAAATTTTTGGTGACGCAGACCTTTTTCTTTATGCGGATGAGCTTACTTCGTTGTCCAAGCTAATGCTTCCACTCATAAAAGCCACTTGGCGCGGCAGTCGCAGGGCCAATGGCAGCAGTAGAGACTTTACCTTGAGAAAGGTAATAAACCTATCATGGGAATAGCAATGTCTTCTGCCTTGCCATGAGAATGCTATGAAACTTTGCTCTGTAGAAACTACCCCCAGTCCCAACTGTATCAAGCTGAACCTAGACGAAGAAATTAGTGCTAAAGCTTTGACGCTGCAAGGCAGTGATACTGACCGTTCTAATTCACCAGTGGTGGCGCAGCAGTTACTCAATATTACTGGCATTAAATCGGTTTTTCTGGTCAAAGACTTCATTACCCTGACTAAAGAGAATAGTGCTGACTGGCAACCGATTCTCACTCAGGCAGCCGACTTATTGGGCAAAGCGCCAGACCCGATCGCTATACCTTCTACTAAGATCCAACCCCAGCTGCCAACCCAGGCACAATCCGACGCCAGCCAAAACCTTGGTCAGGTTGAGGTGGCCCTCCAGGTCTTTCGCGGTATCCCAGTACAGGTACGTGTAACCGGAGAGGGTGAGCAAGTAAGGGTCGCGCTCCCTGAACGGTTTAATCAGGCTTTGCAGCGGGCGATCACTGCCACTAATGCTGATTATGTGGCTGAACGCCGCTGGCAACCCTATGAACCTCGCTTTGGCAACCCAGAGGAGGTAGCGCGGATGGTAGCGGACGAACTGGACAGCGCGATTGATACCGTCGAGTTAGACCGCCGGGAAAATGCTGCCGTTGCCAATCGACCTGAGAAATCAGCGGAGCGTTTGTCTCAACAGGCTCTACTCTCTGAATTGCGGCATCCTGTGTGGGGCCGCAGGCTAAAAGCTATTCAGGCAGTTGAAGTCAATGCGCAAACTCTAAGCGACGTAGTTGCTGCCCTTAATGATGAGCACAGTGCTGTGCGCCGTTGGGCCGCCGCCATTCTAGGTGCCAGTGGTATGGCGGAGGCGGTAGAGCCTCTTTGCCGTAGTCTCCACTCTGATAACTCTGTCGTTGTACGTCGTACTGCCGGGGATGCCTTGAGTGACTTGGGGGATACCCGCGCGATCGCGACCATGTGTCAGGCCTTGGGAGACCGCTCTAAGCTGGTACGCTGGAGGGCTGCCCGCTTCTTAAATGAGATTGGGGATGAGACCGCTGTGCCATTCCTGCGTCGTGCTGCTGAGCAAGAAACCGAGTTTGACGTACGCTTGGAGATGCTGGCAGCAAGCGATCGCATCAGTGGCGGTGGGGAAGCCCAGCTTCCAATGTGGATGCGAATTTCTGGTGGCAGTGCTTAGAAGATTAATTTGTCGAACCTCCTGAGCCTCAACCAGCGTCAGCCCAAGAGTATATCTTAGGCGCTTCAAGTAAAACGCAACGCTAAAATTATCTTACGCCCCACAGCGGGGAAATGTACCCAAGTACGATTTAAGCTGAATTGCAAGCATCCCTAAAAAGGGTCTCAGCTATAGTGCAATCGATCCAACTTGACAATAGCCGTGATGTTACAACGACAATCCAGCTATCTGGGCCTTGCTTAATTCCTATGTTCACCCAGATTTATTACTTGATTCGCTCAAAGGCGGATGGTCGCTATCTTGTTGCCCATCCTGAGCAAGACCTTCAACAAGATAGGTCACAATCTCGCTACTTGTTGCTGTTTCGGGAGAGTTTTGAAGCGCTGAGTTACCTTAACACCCATAGTCCAGATATGGCTGGACGCTTTGCAACTGAATCAGTATCAAAGAATCAAGTAGCAGGTCTGCTTCAACGTTGGAGCTATCAAGGGGTAGGGATTGTCCTAGATCCACTACTGCCAAGAATTGAGTTTTTAGCTGACTGTTCAGGAGAGTTTTGACTTAATGAATGCTGTTTTCAGCATCCTAATGGAAGTTGTCAATTTTGAGGCACACCCTGTCCAGAATTAAACTTGTAAAGGGTGCAAGAAGTTGCTGCCTCTACTCTTGATCATTACAGCAGGTTAAGCTGCGCAGTGCTGCGGAGCAATGCAATGTGGTTGGCAAAGCACTCATGCCGATTGCGACAACAAAATCAACAAGGAATGGCCCTATATCAGCTTGATGCCACTTTGATGCGTAGTCCCTCAGCGGCCATCAATCAATCCTCAATCCGCACCAACTTCAAGCGCCCAGACACACCGCTGTTGATCGAGACTTGAGCCTTGCGCACTTTGAAATGCGGGGCGAGCAGTGCCACTAACTCCTCATTAGCTTTGCCGTCAACCGGTGGAGACTTGACTCGTGCCAGCCAAGAGCTGTCACTCAATTCCTCGATCCCACGCACCCGTGCATTGGGCTTAACTTGACTTGGATCGACCTCGCTAATGCTTACTTTCCTTGTCCTCTCAAGTGATTATTAGTATGTCTAAGGATAGTGGAAGCCAGCCCGGAGCTAGAGCGATTATGTGGCTAAGAGTTAATCACCCATAACAACCATGACTAATAGAACTAAACAAACTCCAGGTAATGACAAAATAACCAACGTAGTTTTTAACACTACAGTGTGGCTTTCGATAGGAGCGCTTGTGATTGTAGGGTTGTTTACCTTTTTGTATTATCGAGGAGCCGCTTAATCGTGTTTTGAGGGCCGCTGTTGCTGCCCGTAGATGTGTACCTGCTGTCGTTTTTTGTCAAACTGATTTTCAGTACTGAGATGACAGCTAACTTTTTAAACAGCGCAAAGAGCCCCCTGAAATGCTTCTCCTATGAAAAATGCCTTAGCTGGTTTCGATCAGGTCGAGAACGTATCCAATTTAGACTGGGCTCTGGTGCCGACACTAACTAGGATGCGGAGTATGGCTGCATTCATGTAGAGGAGCAAAGCTAGCAAGATTTGGGCAAAAAGTTACACTCTAAGAACTAGACGAAGTAGAGAACAAAAAACCTCTAGCTCTGAGAGCTCTGTGGTCAACTCAGAGTTGCTTGACTACAAAATTTTGTCCCGCACTAACATCCCCATTCGTTGCGCCTAGGATTTTGGCATTGCCAACAATGTCAAATTTTGTCTAGGTGTACAAGTTTGAATCGCTGCTGATTCGTCCTCATCACGGCTACGATCAGAAGCAATTCGTCTGTTTGAACAAGCCAGTTAACGAAGCAGGATTTAGAGGCACACTAGCATTGCTTAACTATGACTTGCTGCAATACATTCGATGGTTTAGATTGATTCTCTGAACAAAGATCAGGTGTAGAAGCGACACCATACCCTGACTTATAAATTCGAACTCAAGTCTAAGGTGTCCTGCTGCTCGTTCTTACTTGTAATTGTCACACCTTGTGTAGGGCTGAGGATTTAGCATGATGCTATTCTCAGAGACTGCACCTCAGCTAACGAGAGGAATTGGTTGAAGCTAGAGAAAAAGAGGGAAAACAATGTAGTTTCAAGATGGCTTAAGTAACTGCTTTTTATAGCTGTCAGCGCTTCTTTAACTCTCCCTATTTAGTCTGCACCATGCATCTCACCGGTCCAGATATAGAGGAGTGCTTGAACTTTGCCCCAGAGGCAGGAACAGCGATCGCTTGCCCTTCAGTGAAACTATGTTTGCTGTGGGAGAAAGGATTTCGTATAAATTCACCCCTATTGCGGCTCAGCCTTCAGGACAAAATGCCCAAGCCCCAGAATGAACTTGAGTGGTTGTTTAGAAGCGTAGGCTTTAGCAACCTGGCGGTAGACCTGATAGTTGGTGGGAACTGTTACGTTGTTGCCTGAAGTTTGGTAGGTCACTTGATACTTCACTGACTTTAAGAGCTGGGGTGGGCCGACTTCTTCAAAAGGTCGCTGATGCTGCTCAATTTCATCAACTATTGGACGTGGAGGTAGAGCCGGCTACCACAGGCCACGATCATCCGGTCCAGTGATAGCACCAGGAGGTTCAGAGCCATTGTGATTGAGCATAGAAGTGGAGGCAAAATTTACCATGCGAGTGGTAGCAAGCTTTTGAGGGTTGGTAGCGTACTCCACTCGCCAGGTATAGGTGACACGGGCTGTTGCTGAGTATCGGTTCGTTGTAGCCACCGCACAGCTGCTAAGTGCTAAGACCACCCCGATTGCGGGCAGTACCCACCGAAGCTGGCAGCACCGCGCAGTCATTGCTTCGCTTGGAGAAAGACCATTTGATGCATCAAAGACGAGAATCTGCCGAATCGACTAGATTCCCATGAAAATGTGCTGTCACAGCTTCCAATGGACCAATCAAAGCCATCCGCTGTTGCGGAGGGAGCTTGATAAGCGCCAATAGTAGCACCAGGATAGCTGTCGACCAAACGCCTAATTGCTTTGCCATGAGCATCCACCTCACCACACTCCATATCTCATAAATACCCCAGAAGTAGAGGAGAGAGCACAAGAGGTGTGCAACTTTTAGAATTTACACAAGGGCTGTCATAAGAATGATTGCCATGGCCAAGCTGGCCAATCCATTGCTGCATTCGCTCATGCCCAGCTGTGCGGATGGTACCTGGCCAAACCAGACAGGAGAATCCTTAAGTGCCTAACGCCTATTAATATTGTGATTCCACTCGGGAAACTTCCGCTCGATTCCATCTCAGGGAAGTACAACCAGATCATCAGCAACAAAAGCTATTTCTAATGCCAGCAGCGAGTTGAAAATCTTGAATATTGAATCTGGCAAGAATGCCGTTGTGTTTCGTTGAGTGTTGTGCCCATAGGAATGGCTATTGTTTGAGTCGTAAATCAAGATCGAGCCATCAAGCCTTAGTTTTCTAAAGCGCTCTCCCAAATCTGGCACTTTAGCTACGACCATTGTTGGATGTTCAGATGCGTAGGAGCTGGCTGAGCCAGAACCCGCATTTCTCTGGAACTAGGATCTGGAACTAGGATTAAGACAATAGTTTGCCGTGACTGCCGGCGGCAGCTCAGAAATCATCGCCGCAGATAAACAGCATTTTCTTACCCTCTAATGTTCAGAGGGCAAACTGATAGTGGTGCTTGGAAATTGGGGACCGTACCAATTCCAGTGAGCCTTTGGTTGTAGCAACTATCGCTGACTTGTTCTAATCCCCATGGCATCCGCTATAGGTGTAGACCGTTTGCCAGCCTGGAAAGCGATTGGGTAAGTCTGGCCATTTGCAGCTTTGGGCCACTAAGGACAAAATGGCCTTGAAGACAGCTTCCCGATTCACTTCCTGAGGACGACCATTAGGTTTGGCAGGAGGTAGAAGGAATCAGGGGGTCAATCAACTTAAATTGGGCTTGAGTTTATTTGCTGGAGTATGCTTTACTCATTGCTCTCTTGGTAGTGTGTTTGAAATGATTACAGCTGATGCTAAGTGAGCTTTCTTCCCGAATTGCTAGCTTCTCAAACATCCTCCTAGAAGATTCTCAGTAATTGAACATGAATTTCCTCTTGATCAGGCAAAATAGCCTTAAAGTGAGTATCAACTAACGTGGCGCAGGTTGTCTTAGAAAACATTTATAAAAGCTACGCGGCTCGCAAAGGTGAGCGCTCAGATGCGTCGGTGGCAATTGAGCCACTGGTCTCGCCCGTCGATGAAACTGGCTTGATTGCTGGGCTTCCTTCCAGTGCAACAACCGCCGTCAGTGTCTTGCGGCGCATTAACTTGACGGTGCAAGATGGAGAGTTCATGGTCTTGGTCGGGCCCTCTGGCTGTGGTAAAAGTACGCTGCTGCGGTTAATTGCTGGTTTAGAGCAGTTGACGGGTGGCAATATTTGGGTTGGGGATGCCCTGGTCAACGACCTGCCGCCAAAACAGCGGGATATTGCAATGGTGTTCCAAAGCTATGCCTTGTACCCCCACATGACGGTTTATAACAATCTGGCTTTTGGGCTGCGCCGAACACAGAGCGGGATCAGAATTAAATCGAGCCAAAAGCTACCGGGATGGGTAGAAAATATGGCGGTTGCAGCAACGCGATCGCTACCCAAAAATTTGCGATATTCTTCGCAGCGAGAGCGGGCTGTGGATCAGCGCGTCCGTACTGTTGCCCAAATGTTGCAAATCGACCCTTTGTTACAGCGATTGCCCAAACAACTCTCAGGAGGCCAAAAGCAGCGGGTTGCCCTCGGACGGGCGATGGCGCGCAATCCCCAAGTTTTCTTGATGGATGAACCACTCTCTAACCTAGATGCCAAGCTGCGGGCGGAGACTCGCGCCCAGATTGTCAAGCTTCAGCGCCAGTTAGGGACAACGACGATTTATGTCACCCACGACCAGACAGAGGCGATGACGATGGGCGATCGCATTGCAGTGATGAACGCTGGACAGATCCAGCAGCTTGCCACGCCATTGGAGCTTTACAACCGTCCCGCCAATCGATTTGTGGCGGAGTTTATTGGTTCACCGCCGATGAACTTCCTGACGATGCAAGTTAAGTCTGACCGGTTACTGGCTCATTCTCATTTTCACTTGAGCTTGTCCCCCGCTTGGGCATCGGTTCTACAACAATACACCGGACGATCTTTACTCCTCGGTATCCGGCCAGAACACCTGAATTTAGGGGATGCAAATGAGCAACACCTCCCCGTTCAAGTTGAATTAGTAGAAGCCTTGGGAAATGAAACCTACTTATCCACGACCTTTGAGCAATCTCTGGCTAAGACTGACCTAGACCTGTTGCCTGGAATGCTCCACGCTCGGATTGAACCAGACCAAACGGTGCGGGTTGGTGATGCTCTCTGGCTGTCGATTCAAATGGATAAAGTGCATCTATTTGACCCTGAGACTGGTATGGCCTTGAGGGCACAAGTTTAGAGTTTAGTCCACGCTCATCTTTGCACCCCAATCAGCAACCCCTACTTGTGGTGCAGTGAAGAACGTCGTCATTTTGCAGGTAGGCAAGGGATGAGTAGAGGGAGTGCGCAAACAGTTCGATATCCCTAATCATCTCAGTGGAGTTTCTCAGCGCATTAATTAAACGAGACAACCAAGCAAAGCAAAATGCCGTCATTTGTAGACTACGTAATTGGTTACAGAAGCCCAAAATTAACGATAGAGGCTAGTGGGAGCCGATAAGTTTTGGCAGCTTGCACAACCTAATCGCCAGCAGTAATTCATAAGCTGAGAGTATTGTAGTGTTAGAAGTAGTTACACCCTTGCAGCTACTTAAACTCCTACCCTGCATCAGGTAAGCAACGTGGCAAAGGCTCCGTCTTGGAAATATCCAGTCCTTAGATTGATTAAACAAGATTTGCTGTCCTTTGCTTGCGAATTATCTGAACTGCGAGGCAGTAAGCGTTTTCTCCTAAAAGCTTTGAGGAAGCGGAATTTACTGTTTTTTCTAGGGGGTGCGATCGCGCTTTGGCAATGGCAACTGCTGCTGGCAGCTGGTATCGGTCTACTGAGTACAGGCTTAATCTACAAAATACAGCAGCGCGGCTGGCAACTGCCTTGGGCTAGTATCAGGCGGTTGTGGGATAGCGCCAACCGTCAGTTAATCTTGGCTGTTACTGCTGGCGGTGTTACTACACTGGGCGCTTACCTGGCGATTGAGGTCTGGATCGATTCCAAAAATCCCTGGATTGCGACTGGAGCGATTCTTCAAGGCTGTGGCACATTAGCTGTCTTGATATTGCTAATTTGGCAAATGGCTGAGCGTCATTCTTCCAGCAGTGATCTTCAATTCAACCAGTTAGTGCTCGATTTAACCCACTCTGACCCTCTAAAGCGGTTAATTGCTGTCCGCCAGCTCACTCAATCAGCTCAAGCGCGGCCTGACAAAACCCGTAATATGATGATTGCTGAGTATTTTCAGTTAATGCTGAGTCGAGAACTAGAAGTTGTAGTTCAAAACGCGATTTTAGACGGTTTAGAGGTTGTGGGCGCTTCGCAACTTAATTCCGCAGACAGTCCTGCTTGGCTGATTAACCCAGCTAAAACCAAAACAGTGCCTAGTTCCCACTAATCTTTTTCCAAGCTGGAGGGGCGATAAATTTGATTGATATCAGCTTCGTCTAACTCGTCAGTCGGTGTATCCAGGACCAACCTTCCGGCGCGGATACCGAGGATGCGATCGCTGTATTGTTTGGCAAACTCTACTTGGTGCAGGTTGCAAATCACAGTCAATCCTTCTTGCTGGCAAAGCGATCGCAGCAAACTTAGTACCACTTGGGCTGAGTTTGGATCAAGGCTGGCAACGGGTTCATCGGCTAGAATCAAACCCGCACCCTGAGTTAGGGCCCGGGCAATAGCCACTCGCTGCTGCTGCCCTCCCGAGAGTTGATCCGCTCGCTGAAACGCAAAGTCCAGTAATTGCACCCGGTTCAAAGCGCTCAGGCCTTCAACTAGTAGCGAGGTCGGATATTGGTTGAGAAAACAACGCCAGAGAGATAGCTCCGGTAGCCGCCCGGCTAGGCAGTTGGCTAAAGCACTGCGACGACGTACCAGGTTAGATTGCTGTGCGACCAGGGCAATTTGGCGACGACAAAAGCGTAGTTCCTTAGTAGAACAGGTTGTGAGGTTGAGTCCTTGAAACCAAATCTGGCCTTGATCCGGCTGGAGGAGCCGCGGAATACAGCGTAGTAACGTCGATTTTCCGGCACCGCTTGGCCCCAAGATTGCTGTAAAGGAGTGGGGCTTGATTGTAAAGCTGATATCCCTCAGCGCGATCGCGCCACTGCGATAGGATTTAGAAAGTTGGGTAATCTGAAGCATTCAGCTAGCCGAGACGGTGACGTAAAGTAGCACTGAGGGCATCAATGCTGCTGACCATCACTAGGATCAAGATCAAAATTGTAGCCAGACGCGGGAAATCTAATAACTTCAGGCTAACCATAAGTTCGTAGCCAATTCCTCCTGCCCCGACAATGCCAAGAATGACGGAGGAACGGACATTAAATTCCCACAAGTATAAGCTGATACCGATCAGCCCCGGCAAAGCTTCTGGTAGCACCGCAAAAGCAAAGGTGCGCAGACGGCCAGCCCCAATTGCTTCCACCGCCTCAATCGGCTCCGGGGGTAGAGTTTCTAATACCTCTGCGTAAAGCTTTGCCATCGAACCTGTGGTGTGGAAGGCGACACCCAATACTCCGGCAAAAGGCCCTAGGCCGACGACGGAGACAAAGATCAAGGCAAAAATAGCTGTGTCAATTGCGCGCAGGCCATTTAAGGCAGCTCGCAGCGGGGTTGCTAATAAAGGAAGCGGGGTGATGTTCCGAGCAACAACAACTGCTAGTGGTAGCGCCAGCACAATCGCGATAACGGTACCGATAATCGCGATCGCCAGGGTTTCCCAAGTGGCGGAGGCAAAAGCAGGCCACTCCGAAAAGTCTGGCGGCCACAGCCGGACTAGCCAATCCCCTAAGCGGGGTAAGCCAGACCAAAGTTCCTGGGGCGCAACCTTGGCTTTTTGCACACTAGCAGCTATGACCGCAAATCCCATCAAACCCCAGAAGCTACGGCGTAGAAAGCGCCCTATCCAGGTGCGTTTGTACCTGGACTTTAAGATTGCCTCAAAATCCGGCGGCGGATGCAGACGCTGGGATGTTGAGGATGACCCTGGCGGCCTACAGCCCTCCGGGACGTTTCTCGTCACTTCACTGTACCTACTGATCGTCCTGCCGCCTCAATCGGAGCATAGTTACTGCCATCGGACTTGACGAAGCCTGTGTAATTTTGAGGTAACAGCTTTTTAGCTTGCTCTGGGGAAAAGTTTACCAGCACAGTTTGTACTTTGGTTTTAATAGCATCCGGTAGGCCTCCCCGAACGGCGATCGCATCATTAGGCAAAGGATTGGACTGCCAAATAATTTTCAGTTTTGATTGATCGATCCGTCCTTCGCTGACTAGCACATCTAGGTTGCGATCGTAATCAGAGGCAATGTCAGTTTGGCCGCTTAGCACAGCAATTGCTTGGGCGGCATGGCTGGCGCCCTCGTTATAGTCAAAAACGGTTTTAGGGTCAATTTGGCGTCGCTTGAACTCTGCTTGGGGAACCAGCCAGCCGGAAGTAGAGCCGACATCCGCCAAGCTGAGCTTGAGTTTCGCCTTGGTTTGACTTTGACTGATGGCCTGATCTAGGGTATCAAACGGAGCATCCGCCCGCGCCATTAAGACAGCCTGATAGGTGGGCTTATCTTTGTATTTAACTGTCGCGATCGCCTGGATTGACGGCTCATTATGCTGGGCGAGCACGAACCCCCAAGGCCCCAACCATGCCGCATCTAGAGTGCCAGAGCGTAGAGCTTCTGAGATGCCCACCCAATCTTCGGTTATGGCAACCTCAGCAGCTGGAAGATTGACCTGCTTTGCCAATTCCTGAAACAGCGGCTCAAACTGTTTACGGTTCTCACCAGGGGTCGGGAAGTAAGGGCCAACGCCAAATTTGATCTGCTCTAGCTTTGCCTCGGGAGTTCCCGTTGTGGGAGCTTGTCCTTCAGGGCTACTATCAGGGCCACCGCTACAGGCAACCACAAGGACTAGGGCCAGTGTTCCTAGAATGATTCTCCGCAGCCAACGGGGAACAAAGTGAATATAATTTTTACTGCGATTATTCATGCGCTCGATTGTGTCACCTAGCAAAAGCTGCGAGAGCCGGAATGTCTGCTTATCTAGCCTAAAGCAACATGCTTGAGCCTTTGTGTCTCATTCTTCCAGGTCTGTGTTGTGCCAACTCCTTTATCCTGAGGCAAGGGGTGGACAAGGTAAGTGCTGGCAGCAGGTAGCGATCGCTAAGAATATCCGCCTACTTGTTCAACCTACTCACAGCCCGCAACTTAATCCCATTGAGCTTATAGGGGAGGAGGTTCCAACGCTTCTACATCCGAGGATTGAACTTAAGGGAAGCTGTGATGGGCGCTTCTTGGAAGGCAGATCGGTATTGAATACTTGCCACAATAGCCTCCAGAAGAGGAGCCCCAATCTCCTCCGTAGATCTGCACAAACAAGCTTTAGGAAGCTAAATGTGATGGAAGTTCCCGCTTGGTTAACTGATCACTTTCTGGACCAGGACAAGATTGTCCCGTTGTGAAGGATGAAAGTGTTTCTTGCAGTAATCCCAGGAATTCAAAAATGCTTTGGCTAGAAACTTGTCTTTAGTGAACCAGAACTGAAACATTTCCTGCCAAACCTGGGAATTAAAGAGCTGTTTATCTTGATACAACATTACAGCTAAACCGAAGTTAAGGAATCCCAAAATTAGAACATGGGCCACGATCATCCCCACCAACCGAAGTGGGTAACTCTGTGTTGCACTTTGAAATACGTCATAGGCAACGGATTGATGCTCAATTTCCTCCGCAGCATGCCACTCAAAAAGTGCTTTTAGCTGCGGCTGCGCTTCTGCCAGAAAGTTGTCTTTCAAGGCGAATTCAGCCATCAAAGCTGTCAGGTGCTCAATACCGGCAACGATTGCTAGATTTAACCTGATACTCAGCCGCTTTTCCAGCATATTTAGAAGAACCCGCAACCAGCGAAGGTAAGGAGTAATCTCATAACCCTGTTGGTGGAGGTTATTCCAAAAATTTTTATGCTGAACGGCATGTTGTGCTTCCTGAGCGATGAATGCCCGAACGTCCTGGCTAATCTCGCCTTGACTAGTCTGCTTCAACCACTGCCTGACATTACGAATTATGTATTGTTCGACATCAGGAAATAGAAGCGTAATGCTGTTCAAAAAGTGAGTTTTGAAGGGACTATTTCCAAACCAATACCTATCGATTTGTTCTGGAAACTCAATGTTTACTGGTCTAACCACGACAGACATATCTGGATGCACCACCTTTATTTATCTTTCAAGGTGTTCCCAAGAAAGTTGCAATACTGCTATGACTTCGAATTGTAGTTTTAGCTACCTCTAGAAGCTGCTCTCCATTTGTGCGAACCTAACAATATAGAGATTGCTTGGGTGAGTTTCAGCGACAGTGCGCTCAAGCTATGAGTAGTTCTCAACCTTAAATAGCACCGCAGTTGTTACTGACCCAATTCTTAATCTAACCTTTGGCCCACTAGGTGTGTAAACTTCTACTTGTGAGCCATATTGTTGCAGGAGATGTATATCATGACCCAGCAAAATGCGGCCCGGTTCTTTAAAGCGGTCAAGCAAAATGAAGCATTACAGGCAAGATTCAAGGCAATAACTGATCCAGATGCCTTCATCAATGTTGCTGCTAAACATGGCTTTTCCTTTCAAAAAGAAGATCTAAAGACTGAGCTCAGCAAATTATCCGAGGAGGAGGTTGCAGCAGTATGTAACCCGGGGATTGGTCCTCGACTACATATAGTGCCCAGGTAAAAATGTGACAACCATTATCTTGGCTGACGATTGTCAATTAGGCTGGTGGTTGTGCTCTAGATCAACTTCTATAAGGATCACTGACTTACAATAGGCATGATCTAAATGCGCTTGGAAGCAACGCCAATTGTTTGGCACAACGGTACACTCGTTCAACGAGAAGAAGCTGCGCCCTCAATTGCTAGCCATTCGCTCCACCTGGGTGTTGGGGTGTTTGATGGCATTATGGCCTACTGGAATGGCGATCATTACTATATTCATCGTTTAGAAGCGCATCTAGAGCGCCTCCGGCACAGTTCGGTGCAGATGGGCCTAAGCTTTGCCTGGACAAATGCAGCACTGGAATCAGGGGTATGGTCTCTCTTGGAGGCACTACCAGCCGATAACTATTACATCAGACCGATTGTTTATCGTTCGGGTCCCTATCTAAACTTTAACGACACCATGCCTGTGGATGTCGCCATTCTGGGTGCGGCGATTGCCCGTGACGTAGATCAGCCTCTGACCTGCCACATCTCGGAATTTGAGCGAGTATCCGGTCGAGCTATCCCGGTTACCTGGAAGCTCTGTGGCACCTACGTGAATAGTTACTTAGCCCGGCGGGCAGCGATCGCCAGTGGATTTAGTGATGCGATTATGCTAGATGAAAAAGGCCGAATCACGGAAGCAACCGCTGCCAACCTTTTTTTGCTGCAAAAAGATAGCGTTGTTACCCCTGCCCTAACACCAAATATTTTTCCAGGCATTACCCGCACTACTCTACTTGAGATTGCCCAGTCGTTGCGAATCGAAGTGATAGAACGCGATATTTGGCCTGAAGAGCTAAAACATTTTGATGGTGCTTTTCTGGCGGCGACAATGATCGAGTTGAAGCCTTTGGCAGCCATTCATCCCTACCAGTACAGCTCAGCTAGTCATCCTCTATTCTGTAGTTTCTTAGAGGAGTTCCGAGCAATTAGCCATCAATAACTGAAGTTCGGATTGGAGTAGTTTCTTGTCCTAGCTGATCAATCATCACGGATGGCTCTAGAGCTAGAGCCAACGTTGATAGCTAGAACCTTTAGCGTAATCGCTTACAGTTCTCTATTTGATTGTCCTGAAAAACGCCGAAGCAGAAAGTACAAAGTTACTACACCTAGCAAGGCGGCAAGAATGAGAAAAGCCATAAATTCTCCAATCACTCCTTACATGCTAAATCGCCTCTTATTCGCAGCACTTCAGTCTTGAGGCAGGTTACTATCGCCCTGATTGCAGCTCTAACTTAGGATGGTCAATTGATTAGCCGGAGGGTCGGATAAGCCCGCTATGGCCTATGGAACTGGGTAGATTCTCTTAGATTTGGGGGTAACCATTCCCCCATCAGAGCTGTAGCTGTTGCAAGATAAGAAAATCTATAATGTCTTCTCTAGATTTGTAGACTACCCTTCAATGCCAGAGTATTGGTCTAGATCACCTTGTAAGGTTGATCAGCACTCAACGCTACTATCTATGTCGCCGTGGCATAGTAACTGCTCTAGTTGAGTAACCCGTTGGGTATACGTATGTTCTGCCAAAACTCTTCTGCGGGCAGCATCACCGATCTGGCGAGCTCGATCTGGGGTGAGTGACTGTAGCAGTTCAGCTACCTGCTGTCCATTGTGAGCAATCAGGATTTCCTCGGCTGGCTCCAGGAACTGCTCTATGCCCTGCCAAGGATCGGTGATTAAACAGGCGCCTGCCCCGGCAGCCTCAAATATTCGTGTCGCGGGGGAGAAGCCATAGGTGGCCATACTCTGGCGATTAATGTTTAAGACGGCCCGCGAGGAGCAATTGAAAGCATTGTGTTCGCAGGTGCGGACGTGACCAATAAGATGAACATTTTGGGGCAGAACTTTATCATCCCAGCCGCTCCCGCCAAGCAAAAATTTACTTGTAGGTATCTGGGCAGCAGCCTTCAGAAGAAATTCCTCAACTCGCGCTTCACGATCAGGTAAGCGATTGCCTAAAAAGCTAAGATCCGCCGCAAAGCTTGGGTCAGGCCCTACTGGGTAATGAGTGGTGGGGTCCAAGGCATTGTAGATAGGTGTACAGCTGTGCGCCCCAAGGCCAGTATAGGCTTCAACTACTGGCGCCCCACCTCCGTAGGTTAAAACCAGGTCATACTGAGGAATCAAAGAGCGGAAGGGGTCTTTGGGGTTGGCTAGCACCCGATCCAGCGTGGCAGGCGCATCCACGTCCCAAAATCCAATTAGGTTGTTGGCTTGTTTCAGTTCTAGAACTGCCGCCTCAAGCAGGGCGTCGAACACCCCGACACCGCTGGCCTTGAGGATCAAGTCAGCACCTCTGGCCTGCTCTAAAGACTGCAATACCCCCGTTTCAGTGGCTGGATAGACGACAACCCTGGCCCAATCTGGATCGGGAATATCCCGATGAGCTTGGCGGCCAAAGGCATCCGGTTCATAGAAGGTTACTTGATGATCGCGATCGCTAAGGGCTCGGATAATTCCTCGGTAATAGGTTGCTGCGCCATTCCAGTAGGCAGAGACTAGGCTAGAGCCGAAAAAGGCGATGTTGAGACCAGTCATGCCAGTAACGCCTCCGCTTGACTTATTTCCTCCAGTTGTCTGTAGATGTGGAGCAATTCATCCACCCGATGAGCACAGGTATGGCGCGCCCGAATGGTTTTCAGTCCATGGTCAACCAGAGTCTCGGCCTCGCTAGGATTTGCCAAGAGCCTCTTCAGGTGATGCTGCATAGCCTCCCCCGTAGGAGCTACCAAGAAGTCTTGACCAGGGGTAAACAGTCCTTCTGCGTCCTGCCAGGGAGCAGAGATCAAGGGAATCCCACAGGCTAGGGCTTCAAAGGGCCGAATTGTGGGGATACCCGGTAAAGCGTCAGCATAAGGGCGGCGGGGGACATGAACGGTGACCCGAAAGCGACTAAACACCTGAGGGACTTGGTAGTTCGGTAACCAACCACCATACTCAATGCCAGCATCACTCAAAGCTTTCTGGGCAGACTGCGGATAGCGCACCCCATAAACCCGTGCCTTTAGACCAAGCGTTTTGATCGGGTTAATTAAGAACTCATCCAGCTCCGCCGTGCGCTCATCATCGCCCCAGTTGCCAATCCAGACCAGATCTCCTTCACACTCAGAAGATCCAATGGGGTGAAAAATCCGGGTGTCAGCTGCTTCATGCCAGGCCCAGGCTTGCTTGATCCAGCCTTGGGCAAGGTAAAGATCACGAATCACTGCTCCAAAAGCCAATAGGCCATCGTAATTGGTTAGATCATAGGCTGCCATGCTATCCGGGGCGGTAACCGAACGATGGTGAGTATCGTGGAATATCAGGCGGTAGCTACCTGCCTGGGCTCGGTGTTGACCAATCTGCTGTACCAGCACCGGATCATTCCACTCATGCACCAGGACGAGATTGGCCCCGGCTAGAGCTTGATCTAGGTCCAGCACTGAAGGGTCGTAGCGGGTGCTCTGAAGCTGGGGATAGGCTACCTGAAATTCAGCGATCGCGCTATTCCCAGCGTCCGCCAGCAGGTTCTGAAGGCTCCAAGCGTCCTTGGGTTCATAAACCCGAACTTGATGTCCCCGAGAAAGTAGTTCCGTCGTGATACCACGCAAAAAGTGAGCGTTGCCGTGGTTCCAATCCGACAGCAGGGAATGGCAAAAAATTACGATCTGCATAATGATTCTGTTTGAGGTGGCCCAACCGTGGACTGGGTAAGCTCGCCATAGAGCCTCAGATAGCCAGCCGCCATCCGCTGTGGACTAAATTCCAAGGCGCGATCGCGGGCCTGGGCTGCCAAAGTTTTGCACTGCTCAGGCTGGGCAATCAGGCTTTGCAAGGTGTGCCTCAAGGCTACCGGATCATCTGGTGGGACAAACAACGCTGCCTCTGCCCAAAGTTCTCGCAGGCTAGGGATATCCCCCAAGACTAGAGCACAGCCAGATAACCCCGCTTCCAGAATAGACAGGCCAAAGGGTTCATAGCGGGCGGGCAAGGCATAGATAGTAGCTTTGGCTAACCAGGAGGCTAGGGCCGAAAAAGAGAGGTGGCCCAGCAGCTGTACCTGCTCAGGTTCTACCGCTCCCCCCTGGGGATGCCGGGGCTCACCGGCAACATAAACTGGCCAGTTCAAATCACCAGCTACCTGGTCGAGGGCAGATAGATTCTTGGCTTCATCCCATAGCCGCCCCACACTAATAATGCTTTCCGACTTCTCCCCTGGCTTGAAGTGAACCGGATCTCGACCGTTGGGAATCACCTGCGC
Organism: uncultured Synechococcales cyanobacterium; assembly: GCA_902806435.1. Classification (GTDB taxonomy): domain Bacteria; phylum Cyanobacteriota; class Cyanobacteriia; order Thermosynechococcales; family Thermosynechococcaceae; genus CADCWO01. The sequence goes on from CADCWO010000064.1 coordinate 26,809, forward strand.
CTTAGGCAGAGGGCCATAATGTCGCTGGAGTAACGCTAGCATGGCTTGGGAAGGGGCAACCACCCGCTCGGCTGCTTGCAATCCATGCGTGACGGCATGATGATACCGTCCCCACTCTTGCGGGGCTGCTTCACCTTTAACAGCCTGCCACCAGGAGAGAACACAGGAATGTCCGACTACCAAGACAGGAGACTGCCAGTCTAAGGCAGCGTGAACATATCCATTCAGATGCACCACATCCGGCTGAACCTGCGTTTCTAGGTGTAATAACCACTCTCCTGCTTGCTGCAGATCAGCCCAGGGCTCGTCCATCCACTCCAACTTGAAGCAGCTCTCTACGATCTCCAGGTGAGGAAGCCGGACTTGCAACCGTTGTTCCTGCGTCAGGGGTGCTCCCATGGTGGCGATCACCACCTCTACGCCATGACGGGACAAAGCTTCAGCCAGCTCCAGGGCATAGGTCCATACCCCCCCTACAGTGTCGGCGGTCATTAAGATCCGCATTGCTCTAGCTGAGGCAGCGGCAGCGGCTGTTCTGACTGAATATCACTAAATTGGGCGTAAACATCTAAATAATAAGCATGGGCACGCTCCCATGCTTGCTGATCGGGCACCCCCCACTTTTTCATGTAGTCGGGTGACCCAGGATAAGGAAACAGGGGAACGGGCTGGTTCGCCCAGACCCCAAACTGCTGGAGGTGCTGCCGCCACTGAGTGATCGCTGCCGGGTCATCGACCCGCGATTCCAAAAGATTTGCCTGCACAAAAGGCACCCGCTCTTTGGCGTAGATCAAGCGATCGCTCAGTTCTAGCGTAGAGAGCTTGCAGTGTTTGTCCAATAGTTGCCGGCCGGCCTCAGTGATGCTTTCCACCCCCGCTTCAATCGAAACACAGCCCGCTGCCCCTAATAGATCCAGCATGTCGCGATTCCAGAGGTCAATTCGTGTCTGCACACCAAACTTAACTGGGCGCTCCACCAGGGCTTGCAGCAGTTCTGGGTTGGGCAGGAAAATTTCATCAATGAAGTAGATATACTCAACCCCTTGAGCCAGCAGCCCATCTAGTTCCTCCAGAATTACTGCCAGGGGACGACGGCGATAGCGATCGCGGAAGTTCTGCTTGGCACAGAAGGAGCAACGATAGGGGCAACCGCGAGAAGTTTCCATCTCTGCCCCTGGCCCTGTGGGCACTGCCTCAAAGCGGTGGTGGTGATGGTGGTGACGCTGAATCATCTCTAGGGGCCAGTGGAGCGCTGGCAGGGCGCTCATATCGGAGGCGTGAGGAATGCCCTGTACCCGCGGTACTTCTGCTTGCCAGTAGCAAAGGGAAACAACCTGCGGCCAGGGATTGGTCAATTGGGGCAAAATCTCCTCGCACTCACCCAAAATGACAACGTCTACGCCCAGTTTCCGCAACGTAGCCTCGGGGGTGGTAGAGCCATGAGGCCCAATTGCCACCAGGGTTCCCCCAACATCCCGCAGATGCTGCACAACCATTTGTGGCACCCGCAGTTCTGGGGGGGCACAGCGCCAGAATAGATAGCTGGGGGCAGTCGTGACGACGGTAAAATCTGGCCCAAAGGCAGCAAGGCGCGATCGCATCTCCTCTAAACTCAGATCTGCTAGTTGGCCATCTACCAGTAACACGTCATGCCCTGCTTGCTCTAGCAGTAGCTTGGCATAGCCATATTCCAAGGGCAGATGGGGCTCCCGGCAGCCAAAGTAGATGCTGCCCTCAAAGCTCCAATTGGGGTTGATCAAGGCATATTTCATCGTGCTCCTCCCCCAGCGACTAGCGGCAGGGTAGGTACTCCCCGCGATGAGCGTAACCACTGATATAGGGTTTGGACACCTTGGTACACGCCTATCTGAGGCACCCAACCTGTCGCCCTGGAAAACTTGCCAATGTCAGCCACGTAGTAGCGTTGGTCACCGGAACGCCAGCGATCAAATTGTACGGGTGGCCTGCTGCCGTGGATCTGCTCAATCAAGTCAATCAATTCCAGCAAACTAGTTGTACTACTAGGGCCACCCCCGATATTAAACGCCTGACCGCAAAGGCTGCCCATATGATTCTGAGCTAGCAAAAAAGCATCTACCAGGTCTTCTACAAATAGAACATCCCGCACCTGCATCCCATCCCCGTACAAGCAGATTGGCTGATCGGCCAAAGCTCGAATCAGAAAATGGGCTACCCATCCTTGATCCTCGGTCCCAAACTGGTGAGGGCCATAGATACAGCTCATCCGAAACACGACGGCCGATAGACCAAAGGTGCGAGCATAGTCGAGGACATACTGATCTGCGGCGCCTTTGGAGCAACCGTAGGGGCTGTGGAAGGTCAGCGGCTGCTCCTCGCTAATCCCGGCAGCTCGGATTAAGGGGTCCGCTGGCTGATAGCGCCTGTTATCCAATTGCAATTCAACATCTTCCAGCCCTCCGTAGACTTTGTTGGTGGAGGTAAAGACGAGCGGGGGCGGATTCTCTAAGCTGCGCAAGGCCTCCAGTAGATTCAAGGTACCCTGGACATTAATTTCAAAGTCATGAACTGGATTTTTCAAGCTGGTGGTTACCGCCACCTGCGCGGCTAGGTGAAATACTTGCGCTGCTCCCGCCACAGCCTGCCGCAGGGCATAGGTATTGCGAACATCGCCAATTTTAATCTGGAGGCGATCGCCATGCATCTGCCGTAGCCAGGACAAGTTCTGTTCCACCCCTGGTCGCGAGAGGTTGTCGAACACCAGCACTGGCTGCCCGGCGCTCAGTAAGCGATGGGCCAAGTTGGTGCCAATAAATCCGGCGCCACCAGTAATCAGCACCGGACGTTCTTCCCGAGAGTTGAGCGAGACAGCCGAGGCAGGCTCCCCCAGCTCTACGATCTGTTGTACGGTTTCAAAACCTCGCTGTGACCAGAGCCGATAGAGCAGCTTGGGGGTACCATCGGCCTGTTTAAGACCCATGTGATAGTGGCGAACATCGCAGTACAGCCCATCCTGGGTCGGTACATCAGTGGGCAGATCGTAGCCAGAATACCAGTACAGCCGCTCTACTGGGGCAGCGATCGCTTGCAGAAAAGCCTCAAGCTGGGCATATTGATCATGCCGCCAGGTAGAAAACCCCGTTTCCGTAATCCACACCTGTGCCGCTGAGCCATGCTCCGCCATGACTGCTCGCACCTGGGCAACATTTGCGACCCACTCTTGCGCATCAAATTCCCAGGTTCCCGGAAAGCCATGGATACCCACGGCATCAATATGAGCCAAAATGCCCCGCCGGGCAATCAAGCGCAGCCAGTTGAAGTCAATCGGAGCCATGCCAGCCAGAACCGTCTTTTTACCCCGCTGCTGAGACCAGTAAGCGGCAGCGCCGATCATTTCACAAAAAATTTGCCAATCGGGATCAAGACGCCAATCCCAGTCCGCCAGATTATTCGGCTCGTTCCAAAGTTCCACCCACTCAAAGTAATCGCCGAACTCTGTAATCATCCCATCTAGGAAGTCAGCGTAAACTTTGGGGTGCCGGGGGGGTGCTGAGGTTTTAGGCTGAATGCCTAGGGAGGGTGGGGTGTAGTGAAAACAGGGTAGAAGATTGACGGATTGCGCCAGTCGCGGCAGCAGCCAGCGATACCATTCCTGCCCTACCGGGGTATGCCAATCGGCCCAGGAAACACCGGTACGAAGTTCCGTAACCCCTAGGGCTTCTAGATCAATGAGCAGCGACTCCACCCGTTGATGCTCACCTGGCCGGAACCACTCCACCAATCCCAGCAGTGGCCTAACAGAGAAGGTTGAATTTAAATTGCGGGCTTCATTTTTGAAGGCACCAACCCCTGTTTCAAAAGGTTGGGATGGTCCGCCATGTTGCTCCCTCATACGGTTAATCCTCGGCTGGCAAGTTCTGAGCGAGCTTCTGTAACCCGGTCTAAGGCAACTTGCCCTTCAAGCCAAGCTGCCAGTTCCAGCAAGCCTGTTGATAGCATTACTTGCGGTTGATACCCCAGTACCTGTTGGGCCTGGGTGATATCTGCAAAGCAATGGCGGATGTCCCCCATGCGATATTTGGCGGTGATTTCCGGTTGAATTCCTTCCTTACCCAACGCCTGAGACACCTGCTCCGCAACCTCTCGAATCGTGTAGTGGTGGCCACTGCCGATATTAAAGACCTGCCCCGCTGCATCAGGAACTTCTAGAGCTAAGCGGCAAGCTTGAGCAACATCGTACACACTGACAAAATCTCGCTGTTGGTAGCCATCCTCATTGATCAGCGGTGGCTGGTTGTTCAACAATCGCGAAGCAAAGATCGCTAAAACGCCGGTGTACGGGTTAGAAAGCGCTTGCCGAGTGCCGAAGATATTAAAGAAGCGCAAGGCAACGGTGGGAATACCATAGGCCCGCCCGATCATTAAGCACATTTGCTCTTGATCAAACTTGGAGAGGGCATAAATCGAAGACAAAGCTGGGGCTTTAGTTTCAGGGGTCGGGACGGGTGTTAGTACCTCCCCAACCGCGTTGTGAATTTCCCAGTTTTTGGCCTTTAGTTGGTCGAGACTCCGTTGGACGCCTACTGTCAAGCTCCCGCTGGGTGTCAGGTAAAGACCTTCTCCGTACAGGCTCATACTCGAAGCGACAATCAGGCGCTCAACTGGCTGCTCAATTAGGGCTTCTAACAGGGTGGCTGTGCCCATATTGTTGACGCTGGTGTACTGAGCAATCTCGTACATGCTCTGACCAACGCCAACAACCGCAGCCAGGTGGTAGACGGCATCAATCCCTTTAACAGCCCGCCGCACGATATCAGGATCGCGGACATCCCCAATTACCAACTCAATCTCTGAGTCTAAATAGTTGGGCCGTCCAGCCTCTGGCCCATGGACTTGTGGGGTAAGATTGTCCAGAACTCGAACCTGGTAGCCGTTGGCCAGTAGTTGATCGGCTAAATGTGAGCCAACGAACCCGGCGCCACCGGTGATCAGAATACGTTTACTCATACCCAGCGATCCAAGATGTCTAGAGTCAAGATCTGTCCTTGGCAAATCCTTGCCGTAAAAAGTGGAATCTTCAGAGCGTGATAGCTTTAATAGGCTTGAGAGCTGCAGAATAAAAAACAAGCAATTCTAAGCTAATTTGACAGTAAATATCCCCTTATTCAACAGTCTTAGGATAGATTAAAGGGTTTTTCCCAATACTTAGGCTGAGCGATCGCTTAGACTCCTAGTAAAGTTTGGCGAACTGTTTAGGGCCACTTTTTGAAGATGTTGTAGAGCAGGCGCAAATGAGCAGGCATCATCAATACACGAGGCTGAGCCCATGCTGAAAATTATTATCCTGGGCCTGTCGATCACCTCCTCCTGGGGCAACGGCCATGCCACTACCTACCGGGGATTAGTGCGGGAACTTTCTCAACGAGGACATCAGGTATTGTTTCTAGAGCGGGATGTTCCCTGGTACGCCGCCCAGCGGGATTTACTTTCTCCCCCTGGCGGGCGAGTCGAATTGTATACCAGTCTGCCAGAGCTCAAACGCTTTACTCAAGAAGTCCAAGCCGCCGACCTAGTGATCGTCGGGTCCTATGTCCCGGAAGGCGTGGCGGTTGGGGAGTGGGTTACGAAGACTGCCCAGGGGATAACTGCCTTTTACGACATTGATACCCCGGTAACCCTGGCAAAGCTAGAACAAGGTGATACAGAGTATCTCTGTTGTGAGCTGATTCCCCGCTATCACTTGTACCTCTCCTTTACAGGAGGCCCCATCCTTAACTGGATTGAGAAGCACTATGGATCACCGATGGCACGGCCTCTCTATTGTGCGGTCGATCCGTCACTCTACTACCCAGAAGCAACCGAGCCCAGGTGGGATTTGGGATACATGGGAACCTACAGCGATGACCGCCAACCGGTATTAGAGCGACTGATGCTTACACCCGCTCGCCAGTTACAGACGGGTCACATGGTTGTGGCCGGACCGCAATACCTTGCGGATATTCAGTGGCCTCAAAACGTAGAGCGAATTGAGCATCTTCCTCCGGCTGAGCACCGCACTTTTTATAATGCCCAACGATTTACCCTCAATGTCACCCGGGCGGATATGGTACGGGTGGGCTATGCTCCCAGTGTGCGCCTATTTGAAGCGGCTGCCTGCGCTACGCCAATTATTAGTGACTACTGGCAGGGGCTAGAAAGCTTTTTTGAGCTGGGTTCAGAGATTTTAGTCTCTAATTGCGCAGCAGACACCCTGCGCTACTTGCGCCAATTGCCAGATGACGAGCGGCTGGCTGTTGGAGCGCGCGCACGCCAACGAGTTTTGTCTGCCCATACCGCAGCTCACCGCGCTGCTGAATTGGAACAGTATGCGATCGCAATTTTAGATGCCTGACGAACACAGACCAGTCGTACAACATTCATCAATGGTGATTAAAACGTAATTGCTCTAGCCAAGTCTGCCTCAATTAGCTGAGCTTCTCTCAAGTTAGCGCCCCTTAAGTCTGTCTCATTCAGGTCTGCCCCTCTAAGATCGGCTAGCCATAAATTGGCCTCTCTAAGGTCTGCCTGACTCAGATTAGACCCGCTTAAGTTTGCTTTGCTCAAGTCTCCTCCTTTTAGGTCTGCCTGTCGTAAGTCTGCCGCAGCGAGATTTGCTCTTGTTAAGGATGCTCCCTTTAGGTTGACGCCTTTCAAGTCTGCTTCGCTCAGGTCTGCGTGAGTGAGGTCAGCCTGATTTAAGTGTGCCTGAGTTAAGTTTGCACCACAAAGCTTGGCCCAGCTCAGGTTAACGGCAGCTAAGTTCAGCCCGCTCAGCTGGGCGCCCCTCAAGTTTGCATTGATGAAATTTCGATCGCCTGCTGTATACCGCCTTAAAAGTTCACCAGCAGAAAATCTTACTAACAGCGTGCTAAAGGCCCCGCTGTAGCACCAATTCGCATCTACTAACTTGGCAGCCATGTTGACTGCAGCCTCGTCATGATTAAGTACTACAACCTGATTACACCCATCCCACTGGCCGTTGAGCAGAAAGGCAACTTCTTGAGCAGCGTGAGGAGAGTCAAATAAGAGAACACCTTGGCTACCGAGTGAGCGCCCCCCAACTCTGTCAAATCTGCTTGTAATCGTTAACATTTTGTCGATCAGGCTTTTCATACTACCCCAGATCTGAATAGTTGCTTAGAGCGAATCATTAGCGGCTTCTACTATCGATCCGAGTCGGAGTTGCTTAATCCTCGTTGTTTAAGTTGGTCAGCGAACGCTTGAGCAAGATCATCTTGGTTTGGAATTTCGACCTCCTCTATCGATTTCGACCAAGGATGACTCAAAGGCAATGATTGGCCAGACAATTGTTGCTCCTGCTCACCAGCGGTGCGTTGAGCGAAATCATCAAAGTTTTGGTAGTTTCTCGGATCAAAATTTTGTTCTAGCGGCAAGGGAAAAATTGGTGTTTCACCGGCAGGATTAACATACCCTTGCGCTAAATCTTTCATGATTTGGCGCTTATCGTCATCGCTAATATCCACGCTTTTAGCCTCCTAAGTCCAAAATAAATTTTAATCATTTAAGCTATTTCATTAATTTTTTACTCCACCAAAAAACTTTTGTGTTAGCACAGAAAGCTCTTGCCGCTTGGAGTCAAACAGCAAATACTGGTAGATAAACCAGGCAGTGTAGCTTATTCCTATCAGCTTAAAGATGGGCGCTGCTAGGGGAATAGAGTTAATCACGCTCAATAAGCTCAACGTCAAAATAATTAACGGTAACGGCACTAAAAATAAGGCCAACGCTACCACAAAGATTCTGCTATTATTTTCCCAAAATTGGCCGAAGGTATTCATCAACGGAGCCAGCAATTCCCCAACTCCCGAACTTTGATCAGGAGACTGTTGTGGCAATAACGTTTCTGTTGTGACACCAGTCGCCTCATTAGAATGTACGCTTCCAGAGATTGAATTTACTTCATGGGCCATCGACAGGAATTCATCCGGGTTGCCTGTTGGTTGTTGATCAGTTTCAGACTCAAGAAGGTCTTTTGGTGCTTCCTCTGCTACAGTGCTCTCTTCAGTTAACTGCTGAGTATTTTCGGGTTGAGAAGGATCCCATTCAGGCATGGAATTAGACATCAGGGGTTCCTCCTGTAGTTGATTTTGGGCCAAATCTTTTCATCTCTAAACTCTATTGGAGTTACCCCTCAAACAACGAGTCCCGCTGGGTAGATCATCGGCCTCTTACCCTAGAGAGAGACTGGCGTTTCTCCAAACAACTGGGTGCGTCTGTGAAGATGACAAGCAGATGTCCTGTAAACAATGCGAAGGTTTTGCCGAGGACTGTATTCGTAGTGACAAACGAACTTAATACTAGGCCACACCTCGGCTGGAAGCTAGGAGAAAGTAACCTCACTACAATTTCAGCAGAGGACACATGTCATAGCGAAACAAGCCAGAACAACTCATAGGAGGCAGTTGCCATGAATCAACTAGTCAAAGTTGAAAAGACAGACGATGGCGATTAACAAGCCGGCGAAGAACTCAACCGTTTCTGGTACAACTTTGACAACTTACCCCGCGTCATGAAGCACCTCGAAGCGCTAATGGTGTAAAACCCTCAACGTTTCCACTGGCCGACCAGTGGGCCTTTAGATGGCACGGCCAAGTGGGATGCAGAGATCACCGAAGCTCGAGAAAACGAATTAATTGCCTGACCTTCAGTTGAAGGTGTAGATGTTGATAAAGCTCGTGTAATCCGTTTCCAGCCAGCGCCTAGCGATTGCGGCACTGAAGTAACATTTGGGGCTGAATATAATTTGTCTGGTGGTTTGTTTACCTCTACATCACCAAATCCTTCCCAAAAGAACCGCAACAGCAGATCATCTCCAATCTACGTCGCTTTAACATGCATATGGAAGTGGACGACATTGCCATAACACAACGTCAATCTAAGGGTGGATGTTCAAAAAGGATGAAGCGATTACTAATTACTAATTACTAATTACTAAGCCAAAATTGATATGAAAGCTGTTTGCTGGCAAGGCGCTAACCAAGTGCAGGTAGAGACGGTTCCAGAGCCGAAGATTCTCAACCCGCGTGATGCCATTCTTAAAGTTACATCAACGGCAATTTGTGGCTCTGATTTGCATATCTACGGCGGTTATATTCCCACAGTCCAGAAGGGTGACATTATTGGTCACGAATTTATGGGAGAAATCGTCGAAGTTGGTAAAGGAGTAAATACTTTAAAAGTAGGCGATCGCGTAGTCGTACCTTCAACTATCGGCTGTGGTAACTGCTTCTACTGCCAACGGGATATGTGGTCGCTATGCGATAACTCCAACCCAAACGGCTGGATGGAAGAAAAACTGTGGGGTAATATCACCTCTGCGATTTATGGCTACTCCCACTTATTAGGCGGCTATGCAGGCGCTCAAGCTGAATATGTCCGCGTACCTTTTGCCGATGTCGGTGTCGTCAAAGTCCCTAAAGACATACCAGATGAAAAGTTGTTATTTATTTCAGATGCTATCCCCACTGGCTATATGGGCGCAGAGTTATGCCATATTCAACCAGGAGATACCGTAGCTGTCTGGGGTTGTGGCGCAGTGGGTATATTTGCCATGATCAGTGCCTACATGATGGGTGCAGAACGCGTTATCGCGATTGACCGCTTTCCAGAACGTTTAGAAATGGCCAAAAAACACGCCAAGGTCGAACTTATTAACTACGAAGAAGTTAGTGCTGGGGATGCGCTTAAGGAAATGACGGGCGGACGTGGCCCCGATGCTTGTATTGACGCAGTAGGCTTAGAAGCACATGGCGTGGGTATAGAAGACTTCTATGACCAGACAAAACAAAAGTTAAAGCTAGAAACAGATCGTCCTCACGTTTTACGAGAAATGATGGTTGCTTGTCGTAAAGGCGGCACACTATCAATCATGGGAGTGTATGGCGGCTTCGTAGACAAACTCCCAATTGGTGCAGTCATGAATAAGGGCTTAACTTTGAGATCGGGGCAAATGCACGGTCAGAAGTATATGCATAAGTTACTGGATTTGGTTTTAACTGGAGAACTCGATCCTTCTTTTGTGGTTACCCATCAATTACCGCTAGAACAAGCGCCTCACGCCTACAAGATTTTTCAGCAGAAACAAGACAACTGCATCAAGGTTGTACTCAAACCATAAAAGAGTCTTTTGTCCTTAGTTATTAGCAATCACACTATAGATAGGCCTTGCTCGGTTTTCCATAGGGTAAGACTTAGGGAGGGGAGAATTGTGTGCTAACGATTAATGACCAATGACTAATGACCAATAATTAAGGACTAATAATCATGAAAGCAGTTTGCTGGCACGGCACTAACGATGTACGGGTCGAAACAGTCCCCGATCCCAAAATCATTAACCCGCGTGATGCAATCATCAAAATCACGTCGACCGCGATTTGCGGTTCTGATTTACATCTTTATGACGGCTACAACCCAACGATGAAGTCAGGGGACATCCTAGGCCATGAATTCATGGGAGAGGTTGTCGAATTGGGTAGCGCTGTCAAGAACGTCAACATAGGCGATCGCGTTGTTGTCCCTTTTACCATCTCCTGCGGATCGTGTTTTTTCTGCCAAAAAGATTTGTGGTCACTGTGTGATAACTCTAACCCCAACGCTTGGATGGTGGAAAAAATCATGGGTTACTCGCCCTCTGGTCTTTTTGGCTACTCCCATTTGACGGGTGGTTACGCCGGCGGTCAAGCAGAATATGCCCGGGTACCCTTTGCCGATGTCGGTTTATTTAAGATTCCTGATGGGCTGACAGACGAACAAGTCTTATTTCTGACAGATATTTTCCCCACCGGTTATATGGCAGCAGAAAACTGCGACATCGAGCCCGGAGATACTGTTGCAGTCTGGGGCTGTGGACCAGTCGGACAGTTCGGCATTAGAAGTGCCTATATGCTAGGTGCAGAGAGAGTAATTGCAATTGACCGAGTTCCTGAACGCCTGAAAATGGCTAAGGAACAAAGTAAGGCAGAAGTCATTAACTATGAGGAAGTAGATGCAGGTGAAGCCCTGAAGGAGATGACAGGGGGGCGCGGTCCTGATTCTTGCATGGACGCTGTAGGAATGGAGGCACACGGCACGGGCTTAGAAGGATTCTACGACCAAGCAAAGCAAGCAGTGCGTCTAGAAACAGATCGGCCTACTGCCCTGCGGCAAGCGATCGTTGCCTGTCGTAAAGGTGGGACTGTATCAGTGCCTGGTGTTTACACTGGCTTTGTAGACAAGATACCGATGGGTGCTTTCATGAATAAAGGTTTGACAATGAAAACAGGGCAAACGCACGTTCATCGGTACTTCCGCCCATTACTCGAACGCATCCAAAATGGCGAGATCGATCCCTCTTACATAATTACCCATCGCTTGCCTTTGGCGAAAGCACCCCACGCCTACGAGATCTTTAAGCACAAGAAGGACAACTGCATCAAGGTTGTGCTCAAGCCTTAAGTGCATGAGCTTACTGTATGTCGATGTTCAACTTTGGTGCTTATGTAGAAAGTTGGTGCCTCAAAAAATATCGAGAAGAGGGTTTGACAAGGTTGACGGATTGGGGATGCAGCGATCGCATTTAGCAGATAGGTGCTGACAAGGTCAGCACGGCTGGTGTCTCTACCTAATGCCCAGCTGAAAGCGGTGGACAAACTTGCCGTTCTACTCACTAAGGAAGAACAGTCTGCCCTGGTCCATTTATTTTTCCCATTTTTGTGCCGGCATATTTCTGATAAACGGGGTGCCCCATCTCGTTAACGGCATCTCTGGACACCGCTTCCAAACTCTGTTTGCGTCTCCGCCTGCTGTTGGTCACCCATCATCAGTGTGGTTTGGGAGATAGCAAATATTGTGATGGCCTGTTGTTGGTGTTTAACTTCGGGGAGCTCAAGTTTGGCCTGGCTCCTGACACGAGCGCCTCTGCTGGCAAGCCTGTTTCTGCTCTGTGTCATGGTCCTTGGGCTCGAATCGAACCAGAAGTTGTTGAAGAAGTAGCCTCACCTCTTGGCCTTTCCTCAAAGCTGCTCTTCAGAATGCAGGAGCTGAGTGGTTGGTCAAGAAGGTGGTGGTAGGCAAGGGGTTCGTAACGAGCCGTAATCTTGGTGGCATTCCATCCTTTAATAACAAGATGATTACAGAATTCGCTGAGGGCAGCATGAAAAGTAACGTCGCTCAGATCAGCGGCTAGTTGAATCACTCATTGATTCCCCATCTAGATCCTCAGATACTCCAATGATTATTCACTCTTGGCTGAGCTTGCTATTTAGGTGTCTTTGATGTTGTTGCGTTTGATGAGCCTATCTGTCACATAGCTCGACTAAGCACTGTATGTGTATCGTGAGGGTATTAGCACTATCCCAAGCCTGATCATCTTTTTGGTATTGAGTCGCTATGCTCCGGTTGTATGATTTTCTGCCCTCTGGCAACGCCTACAAAGCTCGTTTAATCCTGGCGCAACTGGGCGTTCCATTTGAGCGAATTGAGCTGAACATCCTCAAAGGCGAAACCCGAACACCGGCGTTTTTGAGTAAAAATCCGAACGGCCGGATTCCAGTTTTAGAAACAGAGCCGGGGCAATTTCTGGCTGAATCTAATGCCATTTTGGTTTATCTCAGTGAAGGAACTGAGTTTTTACCCAGTAAAGCTTTTGAACGGGCACAAGTGCTTCAATGGTTGTTTTTTGAACAGTACAGCCATGAGCCTTACATTGCTACGTCTCGATATTGGATGGCTATCCTCCGTCAGGCGGATGAGTATCGAGAGGCGCTTCAACAAAAACAACAGCCGGGTTATGCAGCCTTAGCAGTAATGGAGCAGCACTTAAGTAATCACTCCTTTTTTGTTGCAGAGCGTTACACGATCGCTGATATTGGGCTATTTGCGTATACTCATGTAGCGGAGGAAGGGGGATTTGCCCTAGAGAAATTTCCGGCGATTCAAGATTGGCTAGCACGAGTCAAAGCGCAGCCCCGGTATATTAGCATCACCACCCCTTAAAGATATAACCTTCATGACCAACTACTTTGCGACGGTCGCCCGTGGTCTAGAGCCAATTGCCGCTCAGGAACTAGAGCAGCTAGGGGCACAGTCCGTGCGACCTGACTTTACGGGGGTGCATTTTGTGGGAGACCAAGCACTGCTTTACCGGGTGAATCTCTGGGCGAGAACGATTTTTCGGGTACTCGTCCCCATCTGCGAATTTGACTGCCCAAATGCAGATGCACTGTACCGGCAGGTGCAAAAAATTGCCTGGGAGGACTACCTCCAGCCCCATAACACGTTGGCGGTAAACAGTACTGGGGGGAGCCAAGCCTTAAATCATAGCCACTTCACAGCGTTACAGGTCAAGAACGCGATCGTAGATCAACAGCGTCACAAGTGGGGCCAGCGCTCCAATATTGATTCTCAAAATCCGGACCTACTAGTTAATCTCCATGTCAATCAGAACCGTTGTATTCTTAGCCTAGACAGCTCAGGCACCAGCCTACACCGGCGGGGATACCGGCCAGCGGTGGGTCAAGCGCCGCTAAAGGAGACACTCGCTGCCGCCTTGCTGGAGATGGCAGCCTGGGACGCTAACCTGCCTTTTTTAGACCCGATGTGTGGGTCTGGCACCTTGCCCCTAGAGGCAGGGTTAAAGGCCCTAAATATTGCCCCCGGTTTACACAAAAACTTTGGCTTTATGACCTGGCCAGACTTTGACGAACAACTATGGCAGGGATTGCTCACAGAAGCTCACCATAGCCAGCGATCGCATCTCAAAACATCGATTGCTGGCAGCGATCACGACCCTGATGTTTTAGCCCAAGCTCGTAGCAATGCCGAACGCTGTCACCTTGCCGATCAGATTACTTTTACCCAAACGGAGCTATCTGAGCTAGAAGCTCCAGCAGATAAAGGCGTTTTAATCTGCAACCCGCCGTACGGAGAACGTCTGGGCAGTCCGCAAGAGCTGAGCAGTCTCTACAAAACCTTGGGGGATATTTTTAAACAACGCTTCAAGGGCTGGACTGCCTTTGTCTTGACAGGGAACAAGGAACTAGCTAAAAGGGTGGGGCTGCGAGCCTCTCGCCGTATTCCTGTCTATAACGGTTCCCTAGCTTGTACGTTACTAAAGTACGAACTGTATTAAGCGTATTAAGGTTTATAGCAGGTGGTGTATTATTTACCTTCTATGCACCAAGGTAAGCGCTAAGGGCTTCCGAGTCCCCAATTGATTCACCATCAATAAATACTTGGGGAACAGTTGTTGCTCCTGTAACTGCCCGCGAAGCACGACTACTGATTTTCTGGTTTAAGACAATTTCTTCATAGTCCAGGCCATGCTCTTGTAGCATTGTCTTGGCACGGGCACAGAACCGACAACCCACCTTTGTAAACAAAGAGACTGATTTGGGCTTCATGGCCTTGGTATTGATAGCTCAGCATCATCTCTGCATCCGACACCTTGAAGGGGTCACCTGGTTCATCTGGCTCAACAAGCATCTTTTCAACCACACCATCCTTGACCAACATAGAGTAACGTCAAGAGCGGTGGCCAAAGCCTAGGTCTGCGCCATTGTCCTTAAACACTTTCGCTAAATCGTTGTAGCTATCTGCTACTGCCTTGTCCCAACCTGGCAACATCTATACGTTCAGCTAGAGACTGCCAGGAGTGACTTGGAGCTATGGCCTCGGCAGCTGGAAAGACCGTTGTTGGCAATGGCGTTGGGGTACTCTTGCCAGAACAGAAATTTTGAAGCGATCGCTACGATGGTTACTGCACTCCTTTATTGGACCGCTTTCCTTTGAACAGCAACCAGCAAGGCTCATCCTCACAAATGGTTAAGTCTGGTGCCTTGTATGCGGTTCTCGCCTACACAGCTTGGGGTTTGCTACCAATTTACTGGAAGTTTTTTGGACAGATATCAGCGGTTGAAGTACTGAGCCATCGCGTCATCTGGTCGATGGCTTTCCTAGCTGGGCTACTGTTTCTCCAACGACGAGGCTCAGAATTCAGTCAACTTTTGGACTCTCCAACCCACTTGAAAATACTACTGGCAACTGCTTTGTTGCTCACCTTCAACTGGGGGCTCTACATCTTTGGAGTTAATAGTGCTCGAGTGGTTGAAACAAGCTTGGGTTACTTCATTAATCCACTTGTGAATGTCTTGCTAGGGTGTGTGTTTCTCAAGGAGCGGTTAAATCATGCTCAAACACTGGCTGTCCTATTAGCTGGAATTGGCGTTGCTCAGTTTATCTGGCATTTTGGACAAGTGCCCTGGCTTGCTTTGGGGTTAGCGTTTTCCTTCGCCTTCTACGGTCTGCTGCGTAAGGTGGTGGCAGTTGGTCCAATGGTAGGATTAGCGGTTGAAACACTGCTGATTGCGCCTGTGGCATTGATCCTGGTTGGATACTGGGCTGCGACTGGCGCCGGACATTTAGGTGTGGCTTGGTCTACATCACTTTTGTTGATTGGGTCTGGCGTCATGACCTCGCTACCACTTCTCTGGTTTAACAATGCCGCCAAACGGCTACGGCTTTCTACCTTAGGTTTTTTCCAGTACATGGCTCCAAGCCTACAGCTGATGCTGGGGGTATTGCTCTACCATGAACCCTTTACCCGTACCCATGCTGTTACCTTTGGCTTAATCTGGTTAGCGCTCCTCATCTACTCCACAACCTCGTTGTCTACTCAACGGTCTAGCTGAATCACATTCAGTTTAAGGGGTCGCAAGAACTAGCGCCGTTAATGGAGACAGCTTGTCAATCACCCTATTTTCTTGGGGGCTCGACATTCAAGCTTTCATGTTTGAGTCCGCCAGCTTCAATAGCACTCAAATGGGTAAGCCTTCACGTCTATGGCTGGGTTTTACACTGCTCCCGGTAATCCTTGTGAACTGTCTCGTAGCTAGACATCTGAGCATGTTACGTTAGGCCTGAGTGACGTGGCCTAGGTAATTAGGATCTCTCTTTGGCTCACCGTTTGGCCTAAGCTTTACCACAACCCATTGCGTCACTGGTGCCATTGCTTTCCAACCCAGGAATTTGCCCACAGGTTCTGCCCGCTGAATTACAATGCGGGTCAGTTCGCCTCCCAGTTTGCTCTGCCCCTTGAAGACCATTTGTTCGCTTTCAACCGTGACGGCATTGGCGACCAGACGGCCTCCTGGAAGAAGCGCCTGCCAACAGGTTTCGAATAGCTCTGGCGTGATCAAGCCGCCGCCAATGAAGATGGCATTGGGTTGGGGCAGATTCTTGAGTACGTCAGGGGCTTTTCCCGCAACAATTTTGAGATGAGGTGTGCCCAGGGCGATCGCATTGTCCGCAATATATTGCAGCCGATTCGGATGCTGTTCAATGGCGATCGCCTGACACCTGCGATCGCTGCGTATCCACTCAATGCCAATCGAACCACAACCCGCCCCCACATCCCACAGTAGTTGTCCGGGTAAAGGGGCAAGAGCAGCCAAAGTCACGGCACGAACTTCGTACTTGGTCAATTGCCCATCGTGCTGGTAAGCGGTGTCGGGGAGTGCGCTGCGATTACAGGAAGAGAGGAGTGGAAGACTAGCAGGAATGCAGGTAATGGCAATCGTATTTAAATCTGCAAGGTCTGTGGCGGTCCAGGAGGAAGCGATACCTGCAACAATGCGCTCGTGGGTACCGCCCATGCGTTCCAGTACGGTTATTTGACTATCTCCAAAGCCTTGCTGAACGAGAAGTTGGGCAGCCGTTATCGGAGTAGATCGATCTGCGCTCAACACGAGTAATCGTGCACCGGCATACAGCACTGCATTTAACAGAGCCGGATCGCGGCCACATAAACTGAGGGTTTCCACCTCTGTCAGCGACCAGCCCAATCGAGCACAGGCAAGGCTAAAAGCAGAGGGAGCCGGAACAATAGTAATTTCAGCAATAGAAATATGGCGGGTCAGGGTGACTCCAATGCCATAACACATCGGATCGCCACTCGCCAAAACGCAGACTGGTTGCCCGCGACGCTGAATCACCTCATTCACCGATTCTTCAATCGGCGCAGTCCAGGAAAGCTTTTCTCGCGTATCGGCTACGGGCAACATAGCTAGATGGCGTTCTCCACCCACCAGAATTGCTGCTTGATCAATCAGCGATTGCCCTGCCGGGCTTAATCCAGCTAGTCCATCTTCACCCACGCCGACAATCGATAACCATTTTTGCTTGAAATCCCTGCTGCTCATCTATATCAGGAAAATTTGGGGAATCATTTTGTATATCAACGTTTATGTTGTGCTGCTGTAGCTTGGTCTACCATCATTAACCTCTCGCGGGCCACGTCTGTAGGGCTATAGATAGAAGCCATCTTTGCCTTTGGATGCTGTCTTACCTGCATCGAGTGAAGCCAAACCGACGCTAAACTACCGTTCTGAGTCACTCTATCAGTCATGCCTGCAATTTAAGCCGGCCTGCGCAAAAGCTAAAGATCAAGCCTATGAGCCTCAGCGTATCAGGAGCACAACATACCCTAGAAGGTACAAATCATCCACTTTAGGACAGATGAACCACCAAGCGGGATGCGTCAAGGTTATTTAGAAACCCTATTGGAGATTAAACTTATGCAAAGTACTGAAACTTCACAAGGTATTAGTGACCTTGAGTACAATTTGCTAACTGTGCTGCAAAATAAGGCTGAAGCACTCCAAGCGTATGACACTTACATTCAAGACGCTCAGAGTGCTGACTCTCACCCCTGTGTAGAGCTATTTCAGAAACTGCAGCAGTCTGATATGCAGCAGGTCCAGGAGATCCGTCATCACCTGCAAGAAGTGATGCAAAAGGGCAAGATGTAACTATTTTTGGGTAGGTCAGTAAGACTCAGCTACTGCTCTTACTGACCTACCCACTTGAGCTTGATTGAATTAGGTACCCAGTCTTCACTCAGGCGTTTAACCTGCTGTAGACTTGTGGCCGTTTAATCTGGGTTGAATCACACCATAACCGCCGTGATTACGTTCGTAAATCACGTTAATCTCGTTGGTTTCGTGGTTGAGGAACATATAGAAGTCATGGCCGACAAGCTCCAATTGCTCTAGAGCTTCGTCAACACTCATCGGCGACATGGCAAAGTACTTTGTTCGCACAACTTCCTGGGGTAGCTCAGGTGAGCGATCGCCGGTTAAATCCGACAGTACCGTTTGTTCAGCTACAGCCATACCCGTTTTGGTACGCGTTTGGTTTTTGAGCTGCCGTTTTTCCTTGTATTTACGTAATTGCCGAGCAATCTTATCAGCAACTAGATCAATACTGGCGTAGAGGCTATCACTACTCTCTTCAGAGCGAATTACAGACCCATTGGCATAGATGGTAACTTCAGCTGTTTGTTTGGAATTAACTCTTGGATTACGGGCTACAGAAAGGTGAACATCAATTTCACTAGTCAGATTCTGAAAGTGACTAGCTGCTTTCTCAATCTTCTGATGTACATACTCTCGAATTGCCTCAGTAATCTCAATGTTTTTGCCATGAATAACAAGCTTCATAGGCCTAACTCCCCTAAAATCCAAGTCTTAGCATCACGGTAGCACTTTGTATTCTGTAACACGATCCATTTCAGCTTGTCTTTAATATCTGTTGCATCCTGTGACAATTCTTGACACTGGATTGTTAGTTTTGTCTTAGCTCCCTCTTGATTTCGGCAATGAAACCTAGTACCGAGCCCTACTCCTCAATTGCGATGCTTCATCCTTGCTGGTTTTATAACCAGGGAATAACCCCCTATGCCCAAGCGTGGCATTGGCAGCAAGAGCTAGTCCGGGAACGACGGCTCAACCCCAGTTTGCCGGATGTCTTCATTTTGTTGGAGCATCCCCCCGTCTATACCTTGGGCCAAGGATCGAATTTGGATTTTCTCAAGTTTGATCTAACTCAGGAGGCGCGAGAAGTTTACCAAGTTGAGCGGGGCGGGCAGGTCACCTACCATGCTCCCGGCCAACTCGTTGGCTACCCCATCTTAAATTTGGGCCATTACCAGAAAGATTTGCACTGGTACCTGCGGCAGCTTGAAGAAGTACTGCTGCGAGTCCTGGCCGCTTATGGGCTCTTAGGGGAACGAGTGGCTGGCTTGACCGGGATCTGGTTGGAAGGTCGTAAGGTAGCCGCGATCGGGATCAAAGTCAGCCGCTGGATCACCATGCACGGTTTTGCCTTAAACGTCTGCCCAGAACTAAAAGGATTTGAGCAGATCGTACCCTGTGGTATTGCAGATCGGCCTGTGGGTAGCTTGGCAGAATTTATCCCAACGATTAATCCTACACAAGTCCGGCAGCAACTTGCTGGTATGTTTTCAGAGGTTTTTCAAGTGGAGTTGGTTGCTGTTGAACCTGGAATGCCTCCACTTCATAATCACAAATAAAACCGACTCCCTCCCTTGCGTCAGAAGTGCAGTCGGTTCTTGAAATACCGAATTGGGCCTACGCTTGTCTGTTATTTAGAAAGCCTTGGACTTGTTTGATAGCAGCCGGAGCAATGTTGGTTGCTGCCCAGCCCAGTGCTAACAGGATTGGTAGCACCACAACTGCAACACGAAAGTCGATATCCATTCTCAATTGCCTCTTGATAAAGATCTATTGAATTGTTGCCAATACTTATTTTGCATTTAAATGGGTTTAGTTGAACGCTGCGAGTGAAAAGCTTCACCTTCACAGATCTAGGGCTAGGCCGAGTGGGGCGGAGTAAATCCAGCGTCTGTTCCTTTATTAGCATGAACAAGAGCTAGTTTTTCATACTTGCGGGCATGTTCAATTAAGTCTGCTGCTTCAATTTCACTCACTTCCCGTAATCGCTTGGCCGGAACACCTACCACTAGCGATCGCGGTGGCACATCTTTGGTTACCACTGAACCAGCACCGATTATACTTCCTGCCCCCACCCGCACACCATCCAGGATGATTGCTCCAATTCCAATCAAACTCCCCCGCTCGATGTAGGCAGAGTGAATCACCGCACGATGACCAACCGTTACATGGTCTTCCAGGATGGTTGGTTGGCCAGGATCGCCGTGCAAAATTGCTCCATCTTGAATATTTGTCTGCTCACCAATTTCAATTCGCTCAATATCCCCTCGGACGGTAGCTGTGTACCAGATGCTAGCCCCCGCTCCTACCTGCACTGCACCGATAACTGTTGCATTTGAGGCAACAAAGGCTGCCTGGGAAAGATCAGGGGGTGGCCAAAAAACGGGAGAACTATTAAGCGGATTCATAGAAATTCACCCATACATTAAGGCAGGATTGCCATAGAGGTTGAAGTATCCCTAGCTATAATAAAGCCACCGGGATTGGTGTGCAGAGGATTCCCATCAATAGGCACTTCATGACTCATCCAGGCTTGCAATATCCAATTTTTGGCCCGGAAATTCAGTGCCCTCACTGCCGCCAAACGATTCCGGCCTTGACGTTGACAGATACTTATCTGTGCCAGCGCCATGGCGCCTTTGAGTCTGACCCTAAGACAGAGGAGTTAATTCATCTTCAATCGGGGCGTCACTGGCGACAGTGGCAGGGAGAATGGTATCGCCAGCATACGCATCCCGATGGTATCCGGTTTGAGATCCACGAAGCCTTAGATCGGCTCTACACGCAGGGCTATCGAGCCACACGGGTGATCATTGCCCAACGCTACAAAGACTTAATCAGCACCTATTTAGAGCGCAACGTTCCCTGGCGGGGGCAGTCTGATTCTACGCGGCCGCGTCTTTATGGCTTACCGGTAGACTTTAGCCCCGACCCCCCCCAAGAGCCCTGCTGGGATGTGATTAACTTTGATTTAGAAAAGGAGCCAGGAGCACCTGTGCGTCCGCCCTATTTTCGGATGTTTGATTAGGATGCGGTACCATCACACCTCGATTAGGACCGCTGACATTCACCGGGCAATTGCTTTTTATGCTCAATTAGGGTTCGAAATGGAGGAGCGGTTTACCACCGGCTATACCCTGGCTTGCTGGCTGGTAGGGGCCGGAGGACGTTTGGAGTTCATCCAAATTCCCTATCCCAGCCCCACTCCCGATGCCTTCAACGACGAGCATTATGTCGGCTACTACCACCTGTCTTTTGATCTAAGCGATGAATTGGGTGAGGAGATGGATCTAAAAGACTGGCTGGAAAACTTGCAGGTGCGTTTGGCTCAGGTATCTTTACCCTTGAAGATTTTGTTGCCCCCAACAGAACAGGTGATTGGCGATCATTGTTACCAGGTTGCTTTTATTGCTGACCCAGATGGGCTACCCCTTGAGCTGCTTCAAGAGATGGATAGCGTTGCTAGGATTCAATGATGGTAGAGCTTTTCAGGGAGTTTCTAGCAATTGGGATAGACTAATAGGGCGAAGACAGACGTAAGGAGAATGCATGACTGGACCAACTACTGCTCGCGACCTGTTTCAGGCTGCCTATGAAAATCGTTACACCTGGGATGCTGGCTTCCCCGGCTATGCTGCCGATGTCGAGCTAAAGCAAGGGGAAGAAGTTTATACGGGCAAAACCCGGATCAGTGGGGACTTTAGCGTTGAAGTCAAAGATATCGGTGATGAAGAGGTTAAAGAGTCTCTCTATACACAACTGCGGGATGTGGTTACCCACCGCAAGCGGAATGCTTTTGAAAAGGCTCATGGCGCTAATACCTTTAGCCTAGGAGAGCAGGACGAGACTGGAGCGGTGGAAATTCTTGTCCAGGGTGATGCCATGGGTTCAAACTACAAGGTGCGAAACAAGCAAATCTCCCTTGTCAGCCGAGTGATGGGTCGCATGGCCTTTGTTATTCACCATAAAGCTAGTTTGGACACTGGGGACGGTTACATTTCTAGTAACTACACAGCGGTTTTTCGTAACCCTCAAACCAATCAAGTCATTCGCCAAATGGAGTTTGAAGATACTTACGAGAAAGTAGGGGATTACTACGTGATGACTCGGCAAGTGGTTCACACCAACGAGCAAGGCCAAAAGAGCACAACGGAGATCAATTTTTCAAATATAAAACTGCTGCAACCTGCAACGGTTTGAGCGATAACACTCTACTAGTCAGTGTTAGAATTCAGCGGTTTTACGGGCTGGGGCTTGGCAGTTTTGAAGTAAGCTTGCATGACTTGAAGAACTAGAGGCCCAGTATCCGAGCCACCATGCCCTCCTGAATTTTCAGCAAAAGCTACAACTGTAATTTCAGGACGATCAAAGGGGGCATATCCCCCAAACCAGGCATGGTTAGGCCGGCCTTCATCCTCCGCTGTGCCACTTTTACCGGCAACCGGGGGGAGCGTCGGAACGTTAAGGACTGTCCCGGTTCCCCCCGTAACAACTGCTCGCAGTCCATTTTGGAGAACTTTGAGCGTGGATGGTTTGAGGTGAATAGACTCTCGCCAGTTTCTAGCTTCTTCATGATTTTTCAACAGATGGGGTTTCACTTTATACCCACCGTTGGCTGGGACTGAGAACATGACTGCTACTTGGAGGGGCGTGGTCTGGAGAGCACCTTGACCAATAGAAATAATGACGGTATCCCCTGCATACCAGCCATCTCCGAGTACTTGTTTCTTCCAAGTTTCATCGGGAACCAGACCCGCTGACTCTCCAGGGATATCAATCCCGGTTTTACGGCCAAAGCCATAACGCCTTGTCCATTGGATCAGCGCTTTTTCTCCAACTCCCATGCCAATTTGGTAGAAAAAGGTGTCACTACTCCACTGCAATGCTTGGACAAAGCCTATCGGTCCAAATCCTGCATTATTCCAATCATGAAAGGCAATTCCACCGACATTAATTGCTCCATAGGTGGGCAGGATTGTACTGGGTGAAAACTTCCCAGATTCCAGACCAGCGCTCGCCGTCACAATCTTAAAAGTGCTAGCCGGTGGAAAGCCCTGCATCGCCCGGTTGACAAACGGAAATTCTCGACTTTGTAGCGTTTTCCACTGAGCTTCAGTGATCCGGCTGGCAAACCAGTTAGGGTTGAACGCAGGTTGACCCACCATTGCTAATACAGCCCCATTTCTAGGGTCCATTGCGACGATCGCCCCTTTGCGGTTTTTAAAGGCGGCCTCCGCTGCTTTCTGCACATCCAAGTCTAGAGTCGTCTGGACATCATTTCCCGGCTGTGAAGGTTTTTCCCCCAGTACACGCAACACCCGACCTGCACCATCAACTTCCACCTGCTGACCGCCCCAGGTTCCTCGCAGCTGCTTTTCGTAGGCCGCCTCAATGCCCATCTGACCCATGACATCCCCTAGTCGGTAGCCCTCATCTTCTTTTTCTTTTAATTCTTCGTCGGTTAACTCTCCGATATACCCTAGGACATGAGCCCCTAGTTCCCCGTAGGGATAGTGGCGAATTGCCTCTTTTTCAACCTCGACGCCGGCGAGTTCACTGCTGTGTTCAGCTAGGGCAACAACCTGAGCTGGGGTAATACTACGGGCAATCCGAATTAAGGAGGTAGAGCTGTAGCCTGCCTGTTCCAATCGTTTTTGAATCTCGGCTTCGGGGACCTTGAGAATTTGGGCCAAAAGTGCCTGGGTTTTTGGCCACTGGGCTTTTGTATTCGCGATCGGCCAGACGAACACGGAATAAGAAAACCGGCTGTTGGCTAATACTCGCCCTTTACGATCTAAAATCTTGCCGCGCTCTGGCTGCTTTGGGATCAGGCGAATTCGATTGTTTTCTGCAAGCTGACGATTGCGATCGCCCTCAACCAACTGCAAGTAAGCCAAACGACTGCCAATGGCTCCAACCAAGAATAAACTGACTAGTGCCATCAAAACCAGAGGTTGGTAGCCCATGCCTACTGTACGCGAACCACTTAAACGACTCATACTGATTGATGAAGATTGAATTAAAGCTATAGCAAGCGCGATAAGGACTGCAGCAAACTCTGATCTAAATCAGGTAAGAATAGCTTAATCATGCTGCTTTTGTGATTGAATTCCAGAACTTGAGTAGAGCTGTCAACATTGCCTTCATCCTGGGGACTCAGAAGACGCCCGAAGAAAATGTTATTCTCCACGATAAGTGTGTAGCGTGCGGAGTGTTTATTGTATGGTCATCTCTTCTAAGGGTTCTAGAGTGACCCCAGCCCCAGCCAAAGATAGGAACAAGCAAGGCTCTAGTACCTCTGCTGGTCATGAGGGAACACTGTTTGGAACCGATGGCATCCGGGGGCGGGCAGGACAACTCCTAAATCCTACCTTAGCGTTGCAGGTTGGCTTCTGCGCTGGTCAAGTACTGCGCGAACAAGCAGGCCTTGGCACAATCATTCTCGGTCAAGATTCTCGTAACTCCAGTGACATGCTGGCAATGGCTTTATCTGCTGGCTTGACGGCTACTGGTGTAGAAGTTTGCCACCTAGGTTTGTGCCCCACCCCCGGAGTTGCTTATCTGACTAGCACTTCCGAGTCGATTGGAGGCGTGATGATCTCCGCCAGTCACAATCCGCCAGAAGATAACGGGATTAAATTTTTTGGTGCTGATGGCACAAAGCTGCCAATGGTTTTACAGCAGCAGATTGAAATGCGGTTAAAGAGCGCCTGGGGACCCTCTGGAGCTTGCGAACTGGGAGGCACCGTGTGGGGCCATCACCATTACCAGCCGGAATTAGTCCACACCTATATGCAGTCCCTAGAGCAGCCCCTCGCGGCAGTAAACCTGCAAGGAATGCGAGTAGTCTTGGATCTAGCTTGGGGTGCAGCGGTATACACCGCGCCAGAAGTTTTTCGGCATTTGGGCGCAGAGGTAATTTGCTTACACGATCGCCCGGATGGAGATCGCATCAATGTTAACTGTGGTTCTACCCACCTGGCTCCTTTGCAAGCAGCGGTTAAGCTGCACCACGCCGATCTCGGTTTTGCCTTTGATGGGGATGCTGACCGAGTGCTAGCTGTAGATGACCAGGGGCGCACGGTGGATGGCGACTATATTCTTTATCTTTGGGGTTGCTCCCTACAACAGGAACAGCAGTTACCAAACAACCTGATCGTCTCGACCGTGATGGCAAACCTAGGATTTGAGCGCGCTTGGGAGCAACGTGGTGGTCAATTGGTTCGCACTGCTGTTGGTGATCAGTATGTGCATAGAGAGATGAAAAATCTGGGAGCAATGCTAGGTGGTGAGCAATCGGGCCATATTCTTTGCCCGCATTATGGTGTCAGTGGGGATGGTCTACTGACGGCGTTACACCTAGCAATTCTGGTCCAAAAAGCAGGTTCTACCCTGAATGAACTGGTGGGGCAAAGCTTTCAAACCTATCCCCAACTGCTGCGGAATGTCCGGGTGGAAGATCGAGATCGCCGTCTCAACTGGCAAAATTGCGACCCTCTGCAAAGCGCGATCGCCGAGGCGGAAGCGGTGATGGGAGATCAAGGCCGAGTTCTTGTCCGTGCCTCTGGCACTGAACCTGTAATCCGAGTGATGGTAGAAGCCTGTACCACCGAGCTAGCTAACTACTGGACAGAAAATTTGGTCCTGGCTGTAGAGCAGTACTTGGCAGATTAACCGCTAAAAGCTTTCTGGCAATAGTGTTAGATACTTGATCCTATTTACCTAAAATGCCTAAGCCTGCTACTCCTGCATAGATCGCTTGATTTCCTAACTCAGCTTCAATCCGCAGCAAGCGGTTATATTTGGCAACTCGCTCGCTGCGGCAGAGGGAGCCAGTTTTAATTTGTCCAGCCCGCGTTGCCACGGCTAGATCCGCGATAGTGGTATCTTCGGTTTCCCCAGAGCGGTGGCTAATGATCGAGGTGTAGCGGTTACGAGTGGCAAGATCAATTGCTTCCAAGGTTTCTGTGAGGGAACCAATTTGATTCAGCTTGATCAAAATTGAGTTAGCCGCAGCCTGGTCGATTCCTTTTTGTAAACGGCTGGGGTTGGTGACGAATAAATCATCACCCACTAGCTGTACCCGGCGTCCTGAAGCAGAGCTAGTGCCTAACTTTTCGGTCAATAACTGCCAGTGCTGCCAGTCGTTTTCGTGCAAGCCATCTTCAATTGAAACAATCGGGTACTGCTGCACCAGACCTGCTAAGTACTCAATCAAATCAGCAGGGGAATGGGCAGCACCATCATAGGTATACTGGCCGTCTTCGTAGAACTCGCTGGCAGCAACATCCAGGGCTAAGGCAATGTCCTCTCCGGGTTGATAGCCCGCCTGTTCAATTGCCGTCATAAGTAAGTCTAAAGCAGCTTGATTAGACTCCAGATTTGGAGCGAATCCACCTTCATCCCCGACGCCTGTCAGTAAGCCCTTATCGCGCAGGACCTTACTCAGTGAGGCAAATATCTCAGCGCCCCAGCGTAAAGCTTCCCGGAATGAGGGTGCTCCCAACGGCACAATCATGAACTCTTGAATATCCACGTTGTTATCTGCGTGGGCACCACCATTGATCACGTTCATCAATGGCACGGGTAACAGATTTGCCAGTGGGCCTCCCAAGTAACGGTAGAGAGGAACACCAAGCGCTTTAGCACTGGCTTTCGCTGTTGCTAGAGACACAGCTAAGATTGCATTTGCTCCTAGTTTAGATTTATTAGGGGAACCATCCAGCTCAATCATGGTCTGGTCTACCAAAGCTTGATTGAGGGCATCCAGCTTCAACAACTTGGGAGCGATCTCTTGCTCCACATTCGCCACTGCTGTAAGTACACCCTTGCCACCATAACGACCGGAATCGCCGTCGCGCAGCTCATGGGCTTCAAAACTACCAGTTGAAGCACCGCTGGGAACTTGAGCCAGCCCGATCGCCTGATTATTCAGATGAACCTCAGCTTCAATCGTTGGCCGTCCACGGGAGTCTAGGATTTCGCGGGCATAAATAGCAGCGATCGCGGTTTCTGGCATGTCAATTATTCCTTACAACCTCTGATAGCAGGCTTACTAGCTGGAACTGAAAAGTCTTCTAGAGAGTGATTTTTATAAGTCCCTTTTGAGACTAAGCGTTTAACTGTCTAGCATAGGTCCAAAAGGGACCCTCAAGATTGCTATTAAAAAGGATTTTACTGAATTGAATCAGTAGCCCTGTCTACCAATTGGAGGCCGACTTTTCCTGTGGGGTGCAAAGTGCGAAACTGAAAAATAACCAAGAGATTAAAAATTAACCATGCGCTTACTTCATACCATGCTGCGCGTCAGCAATCTAGAAGAATCCCTGAAGTTTTACTGCGATGTCTTGAATATGAAGTTGCTACGTCAGAAAGACTACCCAGAAGGTAAGTTTACGCTGGCTTTTGTGGGCTACGGAGATGAGTCAGATCACACTGTACTGGAACTTACCCACAATTGGGACGTTGACGAGTACAACCTTGGTGATGCTTACGGCCATATTGCGATTGGTGTAGATGACATTTACGCCACTTGTGAAGCAATGACGGCTCTTGGAGGCAGAGTTACCCGTCAACCTGGCCCGATGAAGCATGGCTCTACTGTCATTGCTTTTTTAGAAGATCCAAATGGCTACAAAGTTGAGCTAATTCAACGGAGTTAATCTTCTAACGCTGTTATCCAGAGCCATTAAAGAAATTTTCATGCAATTTCTAAAGACTAGTGTTCTTTGACGAAGAATATGGGGCAAACTAGAGGAGAGGATATTTCCTAAAGTGTGGTCTAAAGTTCTTGGCCTCCAGGTTTAAATAAAGTACAATTGACTTGCTAGGCAAGATTGGTCTCTATCTAGCCAGTGCCAAGAGATTTCTGGGTTAAATGTCACCAGATTAAGTTAGCACTTTATGCGGTGCGCTTAACTAGTGAATGTCTGAAGAAATAACTACTGTGAGTGAGGAGTAAAGACGTGAGAAAGAGTTACCTATTGGCGGGAAGTTTTGGCTTGCTGGGAGCCATGGCTCAGCTTGTGCCAGCTTTTGCAGCACCTACAACAACCCAACCTACTACTGCTGCGGCATTGGGCGCACCTACAACCTTAATCAGCAACGCTAGCAACTTGGAGTTTACCGCCGCTGGCCCCAATATATTGGCTGATGTTAGCAAGCCAAATCTGCTTGCCTTGACGCCTCAGACTGCATCTACCAAGACTGCACCTGTAGCAGAAGCTGTACCCCAAAATTCAGCACCTAACCTGATTGCTCAAGATGCACCAGCTCCGGTAGCTCCAGCTCCAGTAGAGCCAGCTCCCGCAGCACCAGCCACAGGAGGAGGAGCACCTGTTACCTCAGTATCCCAGCTTTCCGACGTACAGCCTGGTGACTGGGCTTTCCAAGCATTGCAATCACTGATTGAACGCTATGGTTGTATCGCTGGTTATCCTGATGGCACTTACCGGGGCAATCGGGCCCTAACCCGTTATGAATTTGCCGCCGGAACGTACGCCTGCTTGAATAGCTTAGCGGAGCGGCTTGGCAGCCTCTCCCCAGAAGATTTAGCAACGATCCGTCGCTTACAAGAAGAGTTTGCGGCAGAACTCGCTACCCTGAGAGGCCGGGTTGATGCTTTAGAAGCTCGGACTACGGAACTAGAAGCGAACCAGTTCTCCACCACCACTAAACTGCAAGGTGAAGTCGTGATCGCTGGTCAGTATGGTGAACAAGGTGGCGCTGGTCGGCCGACCGCTATCGCTCGGGCTCGCTTGAACTTTAACACCAGCTTCAGTGGTAATGATTTACTACAAACTCAATTAGAGCTGGGTAACGGTGGTGAAGATCTGATTGGCCAAGACCTCGTAAATGGAGTAAATGGCGTTGTAACCACCAATGCAGGTGCGATTGGGGCAGGCGTTCTCGGTGCTACAGGTACAGAATTCGATGAAGCACCTTTCCTCGTTGATCTAGGTTCAATCGATTACTCACTGATTGGTGGGGGTACTGGCAGCCCGATCCTACGTCGTTTGGCCTATACGTTTAAGGTTGGCGACGATTTAGCAGTCACCTTTGGTCCTCGGTTGTTCCCCAGCGACTTTGTTGATTTCAACAGCTTTGCTAACAACTCAGCCCAAGATTTTAGCTCTGGTTTCTTCATCAACAACCCTCTAATCATCACCAATACTGTTGACCTGCCTGGTGGTGCTGGTGCGGCCTTCGACTACAACTTTGGCGGCGGACCTCTGACATTGCGCGCAGTTTACGTAGCGGCAAGCCCAACTAACGCTCTACCGAATACCTTCGGTGGTGGTTTATTCGGCGACCCCTATCAGGCTACCGCAGAGCTAGAGATTGCACCCAGCGAGGCCTTTGCTCTCCGCTTACAGTACACCAGAGCTGCAACTAACGACATCGCGCGCAACGCTTATGGTGCCAACGCTGAATTAAACTTTGGTCGCTTTGGGATCTTTGGTCGTTACGGCTATGGTGAGTTTGACACCTATGGAACAGCTGCGGCGGCTGGCGTCCCTGACTTTGATGCTCAAAGCTTTATGGCCGGCATTGGAATTAAGGACATTATCGTCAATGGTTCTATGCTTGGTGTTGCTGTCGGTCATCCTTTCTTTGGCGATGCAGTTGGCGGTGGCTTCTTTGGCGAGAATACTCAGACAAACTACGAAGCGTTCTATCGCTTTGCTGTTAGTGACAATATCTCTGTCACCCCAGCAGTCATGATCATTGAAAATCCAAACAACAATCAGGGTGGTAGTGGTGACACTATTTACCAGGGTGTTCTACGGACAACTTTCACCTTCTAGAAACTCAGTTCCTGAGCTGACTTAGTTTGCCAACAAAAGCGTCCCGATCGAGGGACGCTTTTGTTGTTTACAGCCTGCCAGGTTACCACGACCTTAGCTTGAGGCCACCTTTAGGGGGAGGTGGCTTGTTATACTAAACTTTTAGACCCACGGTACAGGAACTCTTTAGTCTATGCAGCCGACTGACCCAACCAAGTTCACTGAGAAGGTCTGGGAAGCTATTGTCAAGTCTCAAGATGTAGCACGGCGGTTTAAGAATCAGCATTTAGAAGTTGAGCATCTAGCGATCGCCTTGTTAGAGCAACAAGGTCTTGCCACTACTGTGCTCAGCCGCGCAGGGGTAGAGCCAGCCACTCTGCTTAAAAAGCTGGAGGAGTTTACCAAGCGCCAGCCTAAGGTTTCCGCTGGGGGACAGTTGTATCTTGGTCGCACCCTGGATCTGCTGCTCGATAAAGCGGAAGCGACGCGAGAGGATTGGCAGGATCAGTTTATCGCGGTTGAGCACGTGCTACTAGCACTGACCGAAGATGAGCGGGTTGGCCGCAGTTTAACGAAAAACTTGGGCCTGACTCGCTCAAAACTGGAAGGAGTTATCAAAGCCAGTCGCGGCAATCAAACGGTCTCCGACCAAAATCCAGAGGCACGATACGATGCGCTTACCAAATACGGGCGTGACCTAACTGAGCAGGCAAGAAACGGTAAGTTAGACCCTGTGATTGGCCGAGATGAAGAAATCCGGCGGGTAATTCAGGTCTTGTCACGGCGAACGAAAAATAATCCAGTACTCATTGGCGAGCCTGGGGTTGGGAAAACCGCGATCGCGGAAGGGTTAGCCCAGCAAATTGTCAACGATAGTGTCCCCGAGTCCTTAAAAAATCGCCGTTTAATTTCCCTGGATCTGGGAAGTCTAGTTGCCGGAGCAAAATACCGGGGAGACTTTGAAGACCGCCTGAAAGCAGTTTTGCGGGAAGTCACTCATTCAGATGGCCAGGTTGTCCTGTTTATCGATGAGCTGCACACCGTTGTCGGGGCAGGCGCCTCCCAAGGCACGATGGATGCTGGCAATCTCTTGAAACCAATGCTGGCACGGGGTGAGTTGCGTTGTATTGGGGCCACTACCTTAGACGAGTATCGCAAGCACATTGAAAAAGATGCCGCGCTAGAGCGCCGGTTTCAGCAGGTCTTTATCGACCAGCCCAGCGTTGAGGATACCATTTTTATCCTGCGAGGCTTAAAAGATCGCTACGAAAGACATCACAATGTTAAGATTGCCGATTCTGCCCTTGTCGCAGCGGCAAATCTTTCTAGCCGCTACATCAGCGATCGCTTTCTGCCAGACAAGGCGATTGATCTGATGGATGAAGCCGCTGCCAAATTAAAAATGGAGATTACTTCTAAACCAAATGAGCTGGAGATAGCTGACCGCCGCTTGAAGCAACTAGAAATGGAGCGGATATCTCTGGAGCAAGAGGGAACGGCCAGCCGCAGTAGTCGTGGTTACCAAGCTTCTCGCGAACGCTTGCAGCAGATCAAACAGGAAATAGCGCAACTAGGCCCTCAAAAAAGCCAACTTGAGTCCCAGTGGCAATCTAAGAAGCAGCTGCAAGCTGAGCTCAAGGCGCTCCAGGAAGAAGAAGGCCAGATTACGGTGCAAATTGAGCAGGCGGAGCGGGCCTACAATCTTAATGAGGCTGCCAAGCTCAAATATGGACGTCTGGAAGCCGTGCAGCGCGATCTGGAAGCTAAAGAAGCTCGGTTATTAGAACTGCAAACTCATACGTCTACCCCTCGCACGGAGGAAGTGACCGAGGCAGACATTGCTGAAACCGTTGCCAAATGGACCGGCATTCCTGTTAACCGCCTATTAGAGTCAGAGCGTCAGAAATTACTGCACCTAGAATCCTACCTGCACGAACGAGTTGTCGGCCAGCAGGAGGCAGTAACCGCAGTCGCGGCTGCAATTCGGCGCGCCCGCTCCGGGATGAAAGATCCAGGCCGTCCAATTGGTTCCTTTATCTTCATGGGACCGACGGGAGTAGGTAAAACAGAGTTGGCCCGTGCTTTGGCTCAAAGCTTGTTCGACTCTGATCACGCCCTGATTCGGCTGGATATGTCGGAGTATATGGAGAAGGGTTCTGTCTTGCGGTTAATTGGTGCACCTCCAGGGTATATCGGTTTTGATGAAGGGGGGCAATTATCAGAGTCAATCCGACGCCATCCCTACTCAGTGCTGCTGCTAGATGAAGTAGAAAAAGCCCACCCAGATGTTTTCAACGTTTTCTTGCAGGTGCTTGATGACGGGCGAATCACCGACTCCCAAGGCCGAGTGATTGATTTTTGCAACACTGTGATTGTGATGACCAGCAACATTGGCAGTGAATACATTCTTGATCTGGCAGATGATGGCTCTCAGTCCGAAGAGATGTACCTGCGAGTGATGAACGCTCTGCGATCGCATTTCCGTCCAGAATTTCTCAACCGAGTAGACGATATTATTTTGTTCCACACGCTTAACCGGAAGGAACTAAGACAAATCGTTGACATCCAACTTAAGCGGGTCCAGAATCTGCTAACGGCCCAGAGAATGGCGCTGGAACTAACCGAAGCGGCTCGTAACCAGATTACGGAAGCAGGCTATGATCCTGTCTATGGTGCACGTCCCCTGAAGCGGGCAATCCAGCGGGAGCTAGAGAACCCCATTGCGACAAAACTACTGGAAGATACCTTCACAGAAGGCGATACAATTCTGGTAGATTACGTTGACGGTCAGCTTTGCTTCAATCACAAGTTAGAACTACCAGTCGCAGAAACCCAGGGGCAAGAGACTCAGACCGAGCTCTCTGAAGTCGCTGTAATAGAACCAGTTTCTTCCCAAGCTGGCCGCCGCCGCTCTAAAAGCTGAACTTGCACTAACCAGAAGCTAAGCGGTGAGCCCAACGAGTCGTCTCTGGCAGGCGATAACGAGTGGTACAACCCATAACATAGTCAATTGCCGTGGCAAGGCTAATACGATGACCAATTGAAATATAGAGCGGCTTAGTCTTGGGGCGAGTACGGAGCGCTGCCCCAACCGTTTGCTGGCGATGAACCAAAGGGCACCAGCACCCACGTTCCTCTGGAACCTCTGCATGGCGGCCTACTAAGATCGATTTAGCAACCCCGATTGCCGGTATATCTACCAGTACTCCTAAATGGCAAGCGATGCCAAATCGGCGCGGATGGGCAATACCTTGCCCATCACATAACAAGAGATCAGGTGTAATGACCAGTTGGGCTAATGCATCCAATACTGCCGGGATTTCTCGGAAGGACAACAGACCGGGGATGTAGGGAAATGTTGTTGGTCGACGCGCGATCGCCTGTTCTTGGAGTTGTAAGTCTGGCCA
Source organism: uncultured Synechococcales cyanobacterium (assembly GCA_902806435.1). Lineage (GTDB taxonomy): Bacteria > Cyanobacteriota > Cyanobacteriia > Thermosynechococcales > Thermosynechococcaceae > CADCWO01. The sequence continues at coordinate 59,827 of CADCWO010000064.1, forward strand.
ACTTAAAACTGCCATAGCAGCCCGGGTTGTTTTACCGCTATCCTCAAACCCCACATCTACTCCTGCCACATGACGAATCGGCTCCAGTTGATCAATAGCGACCACCTGAGAGCATAGTTGCTGCTGGAGTTCAATTGCGGCTTTAGGGGTTGTCGGCCAGGCAGGCAAGATTGGCGTTTCCACAACTGTTCTCACTCTATCCATTTTCACAGTAGCAAAGTACCTAAAAGTTGCTGTCGCCACCTCCTGAGGCTGACACTAGCGTTTGTAACCTTTACATTAGCTGTCGCCAGCGTGGTACGAGCTTCGCACGAGGGGTCCGGAGCGAACATGACTAAAACCCATCTTTCGTGCGATCGCCCCCAAGCGGTCAAACTCTGCAGGTGTCCAGTATTTCTGCACCGGTAATTGGTCCAAGGACGGTCGTAGGTATTGCCCCAGGGTCAGACGATCGCAACCTACAGTTCGCAGATCGGTCATCGTCTCAATTAACTCTGCCTCCGTTTCTCCTAACCCCAACATCAGGCCGGACTTGGTCGGTAGGGTAGAGTCAATTTCCTTGACCAACTGCAACACGGCTAGCGATCGCTCGTACTTCGCCCCCCGCCGCACCGGGCCCTGGAGACGGCGTACCGTCTCTAAGTTGTGGTTATAACAGGCTGGCTGAGCATCGACGACCGTGGCAATCCGGCCCCGCTCAGCCCAAAAGTCAGGCGTCAGTACCTCAACTTGCGCCTGGGGATTACGTCGGCGCACTGCTTGGATCGTTGCCGCAAACCAACCTGCCCCGTGATCGGGCAAATCATCTCTGGCAACGGAAGTTAAGACCACATAGCTTAACTCTAGTAAGCGTACCGACTCAGCAATCTTTTCTGGCTCTGCTGGATCAAGGGCCTGGGGAGCACGGCCCTTATTCACCTGACAGAAGCCACAGGCACGAGTACAAACCGGCCCCATGAGGAGAAATGTCGCTGTCTTTTGGGCGTAACACTCACCCCGATTTGGGCAACGGCCTTCCTCACAGATCGTATGGATCTGATGCCGCTTGATGATTTGTTGAACTGTTGATAGCTCACTCGCCTTACCCAGCGATCGCCGCAACCATTCAGGCAGCCGTTCCGGAGATTGCAGTGCTTGGTCGATTTTAGCTGTCATAGGTTGATCACACAGGTAAGTAACGTGAATTCGAGATGAGAGGAGTACCCAATAAAGTCTTTAAAAATCGGCTGAATAGAGAGTATTGCATTTTATTTTCCCTTGTCTGACTATTATTAGTCCACTTTCATACTTGAGCGGCATTGCTCGTCAGATAGCCAAAAACTATCGCCGAGTTTGACTAGGCATTACAAATTCATCTCAAACTCAAGGCCTTTACTAGAGGAAATCTCAAATCCATGTATCTAAACATGGGTTAATTGGGCACTATTTAGACCAGAGTTAGCAATATTATTCATTGCTCGATCAGTCAACTGATTCAACGCTGTGATTTCTTGCTGGTTTTAGTAACCATCAATCGGGGTTGCTCGATTGACATCTTATCTTGCTTGCGACGAGAACCAGACTAACCCCGGCTGTCTTGTGACAGGTACAGCGTATTTGAGGGAAAGGATTAGGATGACAACTGCGCAATACATCACCACGGCTGCTCTTGCCGATCAGTTTACGGCTCTCAAGCAAGCTCGGTTTAGTGGACGACTATTGCTCAAAGCTTCTCTGGAGCAGGAATGGACCTTTTACCTGTACTTAGGCCGGATTGTCTATGCCACTGGGGGAGTGCATTCTGTCAGACGCTGGCAAAGGAATTTAGCAATTTACTGCCCTCAGGTTGATTTACGCCATCCCAATTTACCAAGTAATCTTGCTAATCCTTGGGAATATCAACTGTTGTGCTGGTGGGTAAAGCAGCAACAAACAAACCGCGAGCAGATCAGCCAGATGATCCGGGCTGTGGTTGCGGAGGTACTGTTTGATATCACGCAAGCAACCCAGGTGATGCACCAGTCTCTGCCCGACCCAGAGGGCCCCCCACGATTGCCTCAGCAACTAGTATTAATCGATACAGAGCAAGCGATCGCACAAGCTCAGAAAGATTGGCAAACTTGGCAGCTCGCAAACCTTACGGACCTTCTACCTAACCGGGCAGCCGCCATCAAACATCCGGAAGAACTCCAACAGCGAAATCCGGGCATAAACAGGCGGTACAGTCTAAAGCCTCAGAGCCATTTACTCAAACTATGGGCGGCGTAGGCGCAATTTATACAAAAACCTCTGCAGACGCAACCAAGTTTCGGCTTCTTTTAAAGGTTTGTTGTCGGTGACTCAAGAGCTGCAAGCCAGGGCTAGCCAGTTCAAGATCAGCTAGATAACTTCGTACTCATCTAAGCGATTACTCCTCATTTCAGCCCCCTCTCACTGACCAAACCTATGACGTTCAACCCCAACATTCGTGACCAAGCTTATCGGTTCTTCATCCAGGAAGCTTCAGAGCTGTTACATGTGATCGAATCAGGGTTACTGACGTTGGCTCCAGAGCATAGTACATCAAGCGTTCGTAATATTATGTGGGCCGCCCACTCTATAAAAGGGGGTGCTGCCAGTGTGGGATTGGAAGCTATCAAGACCTTAGCTCACCGTCTGGAAGAGATGTTCAAGGTACTCTACAGCCAAGGTGAAGCGTTAGAGATTGATCCTGAGTTGAAAGGCTTGTTACTTCAGGGATATAATTGTCTACGTTCCCCTTTGACTCAAAAAATTGAGACAGGAAATTTTGATGCAGAGCAGGCTCTAGCAACCGCGGAACCGGTATTTGCTCAAATTGAGGCTAAGCTCAGCGGTTTCTTAACAAATGAAGGCCATTTACCCAGTTTTGTTGTATTACGGGTGGACTTGGCTCTGTCTATTTTTGAAGTAGACGTGGCCGAAGGCTTAGATCGCCTTGATAGTGTTGTTGCCAACCCTGAAGCTAATCAGGTAGCCGGAGAGTTACAGGCTCAAGCTGATACATTCGCCAGGTTGGCAGAATTATTGAATCTACCGGGGTTTGGAGCGATCGCTCATGCTGCCTTGGCAGCCCTTGATGCTTATCCGAGCCAGGCGTTGCATGTGACGCAAGTTGCACTGGCTGATTTTCGGGCGGCCCAACAAGCAGTGCTCGATGGTGATCGCACGCAAGGCGGTACTCCCTCTGCTGCACTGGTGGAACTTGCGGAAGGTCCAGCTACAGGATCAGATACTGGGCTCATACCCATCTTGACTGGAGAGGTGGCGGAAGTGCAGGCTGCCTCTTTAAATGATGTATTTTCCGCTTTGGAAGCCCTGCTAGAGGATGAGAGTTGAGAGCAGGCAATACCTACTCTGGCTCGTGAAAATTTGGAGCCGGAGTTGCTGTAGGCAGTATCAGAGCAAAGTTCGGAACTAAATCAAAGTGACGTCTTGTCAAATGACAATAATTTTTGGCGAACCAATTGCTAGGCCAGAAGTAGTAGCTGTTTGGAAGTAGCTGTTTGGTGGACGTATTTCCTCAAAACCCCTGTCCCAGAATCAAGCCCTGACATAAACCCAACTGGTGCCGAGCCGACAGTGCTCTCTCTGGATGGCTTATTTGGCGACTTTATCTCAGCATCAGAAAGGCTGAATCTGATTCTCCGCCTCAGATTCAATCTGCCCCAGATCCATTAGTTACTAGTTCGGATTCAGACAGCGATAGCGCTCTCTTCGAAGAGACGGCAGTAAACGAACAGCCTCCGGCAGCAGAACCTACGAGTGCGGTAATATATACAACCCCCTCCCTGGATGATGTTTTGGTAGCGCGATCGCTGAAATTCCAGAGCCGGAAGCCTAAACTGGCCAGCCTAAAGCACGGCCTCCCGCTCAATCTACTGGGCAGACGATCCAGGAGGCAATTCAGTCTGTAGAGCAAGTGTTTGAGAACTTACTACCCCTTGAAGCGGCACCTGTTACTGCACCTACTCCAGATGAGCACTTAGATCCTGTCCAATCTACTCAAAATCAAGCCCCAGCAGCTAGCGAATCTGCCCGTCTGTCGGTGCGGGTGGACCTAGATCGACTAGAACGGATGAACAACCAAGTAGGTGAACTCTCAATCAACCGGAATGGTCTTGCTCTCCAAAACGAACAATTACAGGCAGCAGTACAGGAACTTTTAGGCCAATTCACCAAGTTTCAGGCAATGGCCAGCCATTTGGGGGATCTCTCAGACCAGATGCTGGTTTCTCCAGACCGTTCCAGTTCGCAATCAAACAGCAAGGCTAGCCCAGCACAAGTTCCAATTCCTGAAGCGGAGCAAATCTTCTACAGCCAAGCTAATTTTGATGCCCTGGAGATGGATAGCTACGGTGAACTGCACTTACTACTGCAAGCGACACTAGAACAAATGGTGCAACTGGAAGAAAAGATAGATGACATTGTGGTGTTTTCAGGGCAGTCCAGCCAAACCATTGATCAGCAGCGCCAGATGCTCACCTATCTCCGGGATGACTTGATGTGGGCGCGGATGTTACCGCTGGGTGAAGTGCTGAATCGCTTCCCCCGGATGATGCGAGATCTAGCTGCCAAATACCATAAACCTGTCAACTTGAAACTAAACGGCACTGGCGTTTTGGTTGATAAGGCAGCTCTCGAAAAACTCTATGATCCACTGCTGCACTTACTCCGTAATGCCTTTGATCACGGCATTGAACCAAGGGATGTTAGACGCCAGAACGGAAAACCAGAGCGGGGACAAATTGAAATCCGCGCTTACCACCAGGGCAGCCAAACGATCATTGAGGTGCGCGATGATGGCCGTGGCCTGAACTTGGAACGTATCCGCGATCGTGCCCAAGAAATAGGCCTGTTGCCCTCCGAACAACTAGCTACTGCGTCTAGCAATCGCCTGATCGAACTAATGTTTGAACCGGGCTTTTCTACAGCCTCACAAGTCAGTGAGCTGTCTGGACGGGGAGTGGGCCTAGATGTCGTGCGTTCCCAACTGCGAGCGCTCAAGGGGAATGTGACGGTTACCTCAGAGCCAGCGCGAGGAACCATCTTCAGCCTCCGTATCCCCCTGACCCTCACAATTACTAAACTGCTGGTTTGTCTAGTAGGCTATAGCGCTTTTGCTTTCCCCTCCGATAGCATTGATGAAATTTTGATTCCCCAGCCAGACCAGCTCAAGCAATCAGGAACTCAAAAATTTCTCCATTGGCGACAGCAATTGGTTCCTGCTTACCAATTGTCAAACCTGATCGATTATGCCTGCCTGTTACCAGAGGCAGTCCCCAGTCAAGCTTTAGCTGCTGTTCCTACCCCGGAAGAGTGGGCAGCGCCAATGCTGATGCTGCGTCAGGGTGAGCAATATTTGGCCTTAGAAGTAGATCGCCTGTTGACAGAGCAAGAACTGGTAATCAAGCCGTTTGGCAACGCGATCGCGCCGCCGAGCTATATCTACGGCTGTACGATTTTGGGAGATGGCAGTCTGATTCCGGTGGTTGATGCTGCCTCGCTCCTCAGAGAGATTATGGACCGAAATACAACTACTACCACTGCTGTGAGCTTGGCAGACAGGTCTAATGCCCCTGATCAAGAAATTGAGGAGACTAAACCAGCAGTAGCAATTAAAGTGACACAATCCCCAACCTTGCTGGTGGTTGATGATTCTATTGCTTTACGGCAGACAATTGCCTTGACGCTTCAAAAGGTTGGTTACCGGGTGTTGCAAGCGAGAGATGGTCGTGAGGCGATTGAACAGTTGCAGCAAAATGCCAGGGTGCAGATGGTGATCTGTGATGTGGAAATGCCAAACATGAATGGTTTTGAGTTTCTCAGTCATCGTCGTCAAGATCCTCAACTAGCAAAAGTGCCAGTGGCGATGCTCACTTCACGCAGTAGCGACAAGCATCGGCGCTTAGCCACTCACTTGGGGGCAAACGCCTACTTTACCAAGCCCTACATCGAACAGGAGTTTCTGACTGCCATCAAAATGATGATTGCCCAAGGCACATCTTCTACACAGCCTACGTTGCAAACTTCTTAGTTTCGAGGAGCTTAGTTATGACGGCCCTGATCAACCCTAACCCTAATCAAATCAAGCAGTCTCATTTACCCCACGCCGGAGCAGCCCTACGAGTCATTTTGTTTAGCGTTGGCAATCTTACTTTAGGTTTTCGAATCGAAGCTGTGCACAAAGTGCTCAAACAGACCCAAGTGCACGGTAGTGGCGTAAACAGTGTTGGTGTCACTCATATGGGCGATCGCGAACTGATTGTGGTAGACCTCCAACAGCGGCTATTTCAATCTAGTAGCCTAACGGCGGGGCCGGAGGGTGGCTACTTAATTGTTGCTCAAAATAAAGCTGGTGATTTTTACGCTATTCCTGTTTCCACCCCACCAACCTTAATGGAAGTCCCCTTAGAGACGATTCGTGTTTTGCCAGAGCCTTATCGCCGTGCGGATACGTTGGGTATAGCCAGTCATGTCGCCGTAATTCCCCAGGCGGACTCGTCGCTGACACTGTTTTTGGTCGACGTTGATCAACTGCTAGTCTCTACCTAGTTTTAAAGTGCCAAATCGGTTGAAAATCAACCCGACAAACCTTGTGACTATTGTTCTGGCCTAGCCATAAGTAGCCGCTACTCTTTTGTCGCCGGGATTGAACCTGCACGGTCTAGAGGCCAAAAACGAACAATCGCTCGTCCAACAATTCGATCTCGGGGGACAAAACCCCAGTAGTGACTGTCATAGCTACTATTCCGGTTATCTCCCAGCACTAGGTAGGAACCTGCAGGCACCACTTCTGGACCCCATGTGTAATCTGGAGCAGCGGCAATATAGTTCTCTTTCAAGGGTTTATTGTTGATGTAGACTCGGCCCCCTTTGACCTCAACTGTCTCCCTGGGCAAGCCAATCACTCGCTTAATAAAAGCGTCATGAAAATTTTGCTGCAGCAACGTGTCAGTCGGTTCAAACACAACAATATCTCCCCGCTGTGGACCCTTAAAGTTATAGCTGACCTTATCAATAATCAATCGATCATTAACTTGTAGCGTTGGCTCCATAGAGCCAGAGGGAATGTAACGGGCTTCAGCAATAAATGTGCGAATGCCAAAGGCTAAAATCAAGCTCAGTCCAATGGTCTTCAGACCTTCAACCCAGGGATTTTCGTACTCTGGCTGGTGGACTTCTTTGTCAGGCATAGGGGGAGTTACTAAGTTAAGAGTAGGACTTGAGTTAAGGCTAAGCAGGGAGAGTTTATTTCTAGTTATACGCCATCCAAACACTTTAGAGGCAAGACTCCAGGGATAAGCTTTGGGTTCCTCTTGCTCAACTATTGCAACTCCCAAATATGATTAGACACTGGCAGGAGGGGCAGTAGATCAACTCATCGCCCTGTGGGTAATGGAAGGGGAAAACTGTCATAGCCAAAAAAATGGGTAGCTTAGAGACTACCCATAGAGTGCATGTGATTTGACTTTCAAAGCGAAGCTAATGGTGTCGGCCCTTAGGCGGCTACAGCTTTCTTTGTCGTAGAACTTAGCTCACCTTTAGCATATTTAGCGGCAAAGTCATCCAGAGAGACTGGCTTGATCTTGCTGGCATGACCTGCTGCGCCAAAAGCTTGATAGCGCTCAGAACAGACGTTCTGCATGTACTTGATTGAAGGCTTGAGGAAGTGACGTGGGTCAAATTCCTCCGGTTTACTAGCTAAGGCTTCCCGGACTGCTGCTGTGATGGCTAAGCGGTTATCAGTATCGATGTTGACTTTGCGAACACCACTCTTGATCCCTTTTTGAATTTCTTCTAGGGGCACACCATAGGTTTCAGGAATCTGGCCGCCGTATTGGTTGATCAAGTCAAGCAAATCTTGGGGGACAGAAGAAGAGCCATGCATCACCAAATGGGTATTGGGCAGGCGACGATTAATCTCCGCAATTCGATTAATTGCTAGGATTTCCCCTGTCGGTTTACGAGTAAACTTATAAGCGCCGTGACTGGTGCCGATGGCAACAGCTAAGGCATCCACCCCTGTTTGCTCTACAAATTCAACGGCTTCATCAGGGTCAGTCAAAAGCTGATCGTGAGAAAGGGTTCCTTCAAACCCATGGCCATCTTCTTTATCACCTTGGCCTGTTTCCAAGGAACCTAGGCAACCTAGTTCCCCTTCAACACTAACCCCGATGGCGTGTGCCACTTCTACAACCTGACGAGTGACGCTAACGTTGTACTCGAAACTAGCAGGTGTTTTGGCATCTGCTTCTAAGGAGCCATCCATCATGACGCTGGTGAAGCCATGACTCATCGCAGAGTAGCAGGTGGCCGGACTATTACCATGATCCTGGTGCATGGCAATTGGAATATCTGGATAGGTCTCGATCGCAGCTAAGATCAAGTGGCGCAAGAAAGCTTCCCCCGCATACTTGCGAGCCCCACGAGAAGCTTGCAAGATTACAGGGCTATCCGTTTCCTGAGCAGCCTGCATGATTGCTTGAATCTGCTCCATGTTGTTAACGTTGTAGGCAGGGATACCGTAGCCATTTTCTGCTGCATGGTCAAGCAGCAGCCGCATAGGTACGATCGCCATAGATGGTCCTCCTAATACACTGTGTCGTTGTTAATTAGGTTCGTTGGAGACGAGCTTAATTCCTACGACAATCTTAAGGTACTTTTTAGCCAGCAATGAAATAATTCAGAAGATCCACTCCTCAATTTGACTTTGGTTCGTAGAAAAAATGGGTCGCCCGGGATTCGAACCCGGAACTAATCGGTTAAAAGCCGAGTACTCTACCGTTGAGTTAGCGACCCTGATTGACGTTGAAAGCAACGCACACTGTTGACTACCGTAGCATATCTAAAGCAGTGCTTGAAAGACAACAGCTCTAAATATGAGAAGTTTTGAAAGCACTACCAGGGCTCTGGTAGAACCTAGCCTCTAGCGAACATTAGTTCCAAGATGGCCTTTGTTTGGGAAGCATAAAGAAGTAATTAGCCATTTTCGCTCCCTCGCTTTAGGAAAGAAGTCCAGGCGTGAATATACATGGTTGCGTATCGATTTGGTTGCTGACAAAAGTTTTATAAAGCTGTTCTGGACCCATCAACTAAAGTTTCATTAGGTGTTTAGTCCCACAATGTGATGGAATGGATTCTGGGTGAATAGACGCGGCTTATCAATGTAGATGTGACAAATGTACTCGTACGGCGTTTTTCCCTGCAAGGCTTTCAGCCGCTTGGCAAAGTTGTAAGCCATCAGGAAGTCATGAACGTGGGATCTTAACTGGTCAACACTGACATAGTGATAAAGCTTCACTGTTGCCTCTTTGATGGTGCGATTCATCCGTTCCACCTGCCCATTTGTCCAAGGATGATTCACCTTCGTCAAGCGGTGCTCAATGCTATGGGCTTGGCACACTCGCTCAAAGATATGGACTCGCCAAGTGTCTTGTCCGGCCCGAGAGGTGAACTGAACGCCGTTGTCAGTCAACACAATGTGGATCTTGTACGGCACTACCTTAATCAAGTGCTCTAGAAATGCAGCCGCAACAGGCTTAGTCGCTTAGGGATGAATCTCGGTGTAAGCAAACTTGGAGGTCCGGTCAATGGCAACGAACAAGTAAAACTTACCCTCTTCACAACGTACTTCGCTGATGTCGATGTGAAAGTAACCAATCTCGTATTGCTTGAACTTCGCTTTAACCCTCTGCTGCTGGAGCTTGGGCAGTCGAGAGATGCCGTGTCGTTGTAAGCAACGATGAAG
>CADCWO010000065.1 GCA_902806435.1 uncultured Synechococcales cyanobacterium
GCTGCTAAGCGCTACTGACGAACAAGGACAAGCATTAAGTGATTCTGAAGTCATCACTAATATGCTTCAGCTCCTATTCGCTGCACGAGATACTACTGCTCGTCAGCTTTGCTGGTTAATCTTGGAGCTTGCCTTACATCCGCAGTGGGCTGAAAGGCTTAGACGTGAATGCTCTGAAGTTACTGGGAACGCTCCTCTTGAGATGTCGCATCTGAAGCATTTTACCTGTATGGGTTGGGTTCTCAAGGAGGTTGAGCGGCTGTACCCTCCTGTCTATATCATTCCTCGGGGTGTTATAGACGATGTTGAGTTTGCGGGATACCACATTCCAGCAGGCTGGCATGTTAATGTTTCACCATTGTTGACTCATCGCTTGGAGGAGATCTATAGCAGACCAGAGTCTTTTGAGCCTGAACGGTTCGCACCCCCACGAGAAGAGCATAAAAAGCATAGCTTTGCACTTATAGGCTTTGGAGGTGGAGTCCATAAATGCTTAGGCTATGAGCTTGCCCAGATGGAGATGAAAATAATACTCTTGATCATGCTGCGCCGCTTCAGATGGAACGTCACTCCCACTGAGTTTGAGATTTCTCCAAGCTTCCAGCCATTTGAGGTCTTGCAAGAACTACGAGCAACTGTGCAATGCAAGTGATTTGATCTAGTGATGGTAAAACCTCACCAGCTTAGGATCTAATTGAACTTGTGGAGCTTGCTTCGCTGTTTGAGGTAGTGGCTCCGGCTTATCCGCTATAGCGGGGCAATAGCGCTTGTAGCCGCAGCGATTCTGCTGCGCTTTTACTTGAAGAAACGGCTCTAGCTGTAGGATTGTGTAGAATCTACCGCTGAACATCTTGATGGCTACGTCTACTGCTTGGAGCCCCCTACGTCAATCGCTATTCCGTGCTCTATGGATTGCCTCCATTGCATCGAATCTTGGGACATGGATGCAAAACGTGGGCGGCGTGTGGCTGATGACTTCCCTTACGCCATCGCCGTTGCTGGTTGCCCTGATGCAGACGGCAACAAGTTTGCCTATATTATTGGTTGGATTACCTGCTGGAGCACTGGCAGACATCGTTGATCGCCGGCGGCTGTTACTGATCTGGCAAGGTTGGATGCTAGGTGTAGCGGCAGTACTCGGAGGAGTAACGCTGCTGGGTGTCATGAGCCCCTGGCTATTGCTGGTACTCACCTTTGCTTTGGGTTTGGGTGCCGCAATGAATGGTCCGGCCTGGCAGGCAATTGTTTCTGAACTGGTGCCTCGTCCAGAGCTACCCGCAGCGATCGCTCTTAATAGTGTGGGCTTCAACATTGCCCGCGCTGTGGGTCCAGCTTTAGGAGGGTTGGTGGTAGCAGCAGCCGGACCAGCGGCGGTGTTTTTGCTCAATGCCATCTCGTTTCTAGGCATCATCTTGGTGCTTTACCGCTGGCAACGTGCCTCTGGCCCCAATACATTGCCTGCTGAACGGCTTATCGGAGCCATGCGAGCTGGCATTCGCTACGTTCGCTACGCACCTGCTCTGCAAGCAGTCTTAGTACGAACGGCAGTGTTCATCAGTTGTGCCAGTGCGTTGTGGGCGCTGTTGCCGTTGGTGGCTCGACAACAGTTACAGCTTGGAGCAGAGGGCTATGGCCTCTTGCTGGGCTGTTTAGGAGTAGGAGCTGTGATAGGTGCGGGGTTACTTCCCAGTGTGCGGCGGCAGTTGTCAACAGATGGACTACTGGTCATGGCAACAATCACCTTTGCGATCTCCACAGTGGTTTTGGCAGTAGTGCCCAACTTGATTGTGGTGTGTATTGCTTTAGTTGCGGCTGGCTTTGCTTGGCTAGCAGTCATGTCTAACCTAAATGTGGCAACACAGGTGTCTGTTCCAGCTTGGGTGCGAGCCCGCTCCTTAGGTGTGTATCAACTTGTGTTTCAGGGTGGGCTAGCGATTGGCAGTGCAGTTTGGGGACTGGTGGCGGAACAACTGGGGAATACTACAGCCCTTTCAGGTGCAGCAGTTGGCTTGCTGCTTGGACTAGTGGCAGCTACGCGTTATCAACTAGCAGTAGGTGAGGACCAGGATCTGACCCCCTGTCGTTGGGCAGAGCCAGTGGTCATGGTGGAGCCACGAATGGAAGATGGCCCGGTTTTGATCACAGTGGAGTACCCAGTTGATCCCAAGCAAGCCCCTCAGTTTGTTCAGGCAATGCATGAGCTTAGCCACTCCCGTAAGCGAGATGGAGCAATTCGCTGGGGCTTGTTTTACGACACAGCAAATCCTGAGCGCTATGTAGAAACCTTTGTTGTAGAATCTTGGGCAGAACACCTGCGGCAGCATGAGCGCGTAACCGTAGCAGATCGAGCAGCACAGGAACGGGTTCGTGCTTTCTTGGCTAACAATGCATCGACAACGGTGACGCACTTAATCTACGCCCATGAGCCTTAGCTAGTGCAAAGATAGGGTAGAAGGCTTTATAAGCTCAACACCAACTGGACCTGTGAAGCAGGTTTCGCCGTCTCAGGTAGCGGCTCAGGCTTATCCTCCATAGCGGGGCAGTAGCGCTTGTAGCCACAGCGGCTACACTGTTCCCCAGGTGCGGGCTCCCACTGCGCATCAGCCCGCAGGCTCAGGGCTAACTCCCCTATTGTCTCTTCCAGCTGCTCTTTCAGTTCAGGTGTGACATCAAAGCTGATGCGTTCCCCAGTTCTCAGATAGATGAAGCTCAACTTTCTCAGGCTTTGCTGATAGACCTGCTCCAAGGCCAGATAGTACAACCCCAGTTGCAGGTCAATTTCAGCGGGCTCAGGCAGGGTAACCTGCTTGGCTGATTTATAGTCAATCAGCTCCACCCCGTCATCGAGCCAATCCAGCCTGTCATATCTGCCAGCGAGCACAAATTCTACATTCTCAACCTCAAGAGAGCCCTGCAGCTTGCCTTCTACCGCTAGAGGCCGCCTCATGACAAGCTGAGTGCTGATATAACGCTGCCAATAGTTGCAGAGAATCTCCCACCCTTCTGCCTGTTGAGCCGGGTTGAGCTTGCCATTGTGCTGCTGCCAGCAGAGTTCGATCCACTCCAACTGAGGCAGGGGATCTTGATAGTGCCAGTCTTGGTAGATGGTTGCCAATGCTTGATGAAGTGCAGTGCCCAAAGAAGCAGAGCCGAATGCAACGGGGCCGCTCATCCCCCGCTCGTACCTGAAGTAGTAGGCCTGCGGGCAGCGATGGTAGTTCTGGAGCTTAGTGGCTGAGAGGGAGTAGGGCATAGTACCAGCAATGGACTTAGAAAGATGCTAGAGCTGAGAACCCTGTTTGTGCAAGCCGAACTTATGTTCTTGTCGGTAGATTAATTTACCGACAAGAAAAATGTAGCTGTCCTCAACGTAAGACTAAGTTTGGCAGAAGCCTCCTCACTGCAGGCCTAATAAATTCAGACTTAGTTTCTTGTCGGTAAACATCTGGGCTGGCAAGAAAAACGGATGTACAGCTATTCTTGTTGGTAGAAAGCTATACCGACAAGAAAAAGATGGTTAGCCCTCATCTACAAGCAGAGCGAGATCGGTTGCTGAGCGAAATCGAGCACATCCGCCATACAGAGACAGTTGATCCAGCAAGCGTCTGGATTGAGTCAAACTTCCAGGCTAAAGGGGAGAAACTTTACGAGTACTACAAACTGAATAGCGAGAATCCCTAGGTGAAGCATCATCATTTAGCCAAAGCCAACAGTGAAAAGTATCAAAATCTGTTAGCGAGGATTGCTCGACGGGATTCAATCGCGGAACTAAAAGTTCAGCTTGCTATGCTCCAAACACTGATGGAGAGGCAAACCAAGCTTTAGAAGGTTCTACCTACAGGCAGATAACCTAAAGCTTTTCTGTAAAGTTTTAAAACTTCAACTTTTCAAAAATGCATATTTGTAAAAATGCACATTTGCAAATTCAAACATATGCATACTTTAACCTTTGCAAAATTTCAACTTGAACTTAATGTATATTTGTTATTTGGCAGTGTTGAAATAAGGAAAATATGGAAACTGTCAGTTCTGTATCTTTAGCTGGTGGGCAGGGTAAAACAACGCTCTCTCTGTTTGTTGCAAGGATGCTTGCAGAGCGGGGCAATACAGTTCTAGTTATCGATGCAGACCCACAAAGTAGTCTCACTACCTTCTTAGGGCACCAAGTCGAACCAGATAGCCCAACCCTACTAGAGGTGCTAAAAAAGCAGGTGAATGCTGAGGACGGAATCTATAAAACTCGGTATGAAAATCTATTCCTGATTCCCTCCGATGATGCGCTTGATACGGTGCAGGATTATCTAGCAGGAAGTGGAACAGGTGCTTTTACGCTAAAACGGCGATTATCCCCAGTTACAGAGTTGTTTGATTACTGTATTGTGGATGCCCCGCCCCAGCGTTCACAGATATGCTTGAGCGTAATTGGAGCCTCTAAGGCCTTAATGTTGCCAGTTGAGGCATCGGTGAAAGGATTGCAGTCTTTAATCAGAACTCTGGAGTTAATTAACGAGCTTCAAGAGGATCAAGAAGCCTTTGATGGCACACTGCTTGGAGTTATTCCTTTCAGGGACCGCTGGGTTGGCTTGCGGCGGACAACTGAAAGCGACAGCAACATTGAGTCGATGCGTCAGATCACTCAGGAATGGTTTAACAAGGATTTTGTGCTGCCATCCATACGCGAGTCAGAGAAGTTCAAGCAAGCGATCAATCGAGGGAAAACCCTCTACGAAATGGGCCAAGGCGAACTTGCTTATCCCATAGAAGTTTTAGTGGAGAAGATAGCAAAGTTAGGAGATACCCTATGACTGAGCCTACAGATATTCGCAGCCTGCTCACCTCGAGGTCTCGTGCCAGGGTGGCTCCCCGTGATAGTTCAATAACAAACAAGCCAGCACCCCTGGAAGTTGAACAAGAGGACCGAGAGTCCGCTCCTAAAGCAGCTTCTCAGAGGGCGTCTGAACCTCAACCTCAGTTAAGTGAATTGTCCAGCTTGCAAACAGAACTAAATAGCCTGCCACAAGTTGGAAAACGATTAGCAGTTCACTTGGAGCAGAACATTAGAGTAGCACTGCTGAAACTGTGCGACCGTCATGAACTGACGCCAGAGATATTTATCGAGGCGGCACTGGCTTTATTAGAGGAAAAACCAGATCTTGTAATAAAGGCTGTTGACGATGCCAAAGTACGACTCGCAAAGAGGAAAAGGGCTGGCTTGCTACGTCGCACTATAGCAATGGCTCAGACGGTGGCTAGGCAGTTTTAATTATAAGCATCAGCCTATAGCAAGTTAGGTTGTGTTGCAAAAACTGGTTGTGTTGCAAAAATCTGTTGAGGCTATAAAGCCTCTTGGAAAATAACAATTTAGGCAGCTACCCCAAAAACTTGCTCGATAAATTTGACTCGTTCCAGAACACCTCCTCTAGCCACTCCTTGAACTTGTCCTTTCCTCATCATGTGAATCACTTCATATCCTTTGAGAGTTCGTCTAGCAGTATTGAATGAGCCAAACCCCATCCCCGGCTTGACTAAGCGCTTGATGAACCTGTGATCCTGCTCAACGATGTTGTTGAGGTACCGACGCTGACGCAATTCCACGGTCTGGGGTAACTCTTGCTTGGTCTTAAGGTCATCCATCGCTGTCGGATAGGCCGGGTTCTTATCAACTGTTATCACCCGTGGCTGCTGGTTGTGTGCAGCCTTCAGCGTTTTGCGGAAAAAGCGCTTAGCAGCCTTGGCATCCCGTTTGGCACAGAGCAAGAAGTCGAGGGTGTTCCCGACTGAATCCACAGCTCGATAGAGATATCTCCACTGCCCTTTAACTTTGATGTAAGTTTCATCCACCCGCCACGAATCGTTCGTTGATTGCAGATGAGGGCGAATTCGTTTGTCTAGTTCTGGAGCATATTTCAACACCCAACGGTTGATGGTCGAATGGTCTACCTCAATCCCTCGCTCCGCCATCATCTCTTCTAAATCTCGGTAGCTCAAGGCATAGCGGCAATACCAACGAACATTGAGCAAGATGATTCCAGGTAAAAAGTGCCGCCACTTAAATACAGAGGGAGCAGACATAGGAAAACTAGGTCCGAGTTTTCAGCTTTCCCACCCTATCACTTTTCGGTTTTTGCGACACAACCAATTTCGATAAGGTAGCGATAGCCTTGCTCAGTTAGAAAGAGTTGTCGGTGTTGAGCAAAGTCTTCCTCACAGGTGCGAGTAGACACCAAGGTATAAAACTTGGCGCAACGTCCATCGGATTTTGGACGTAAGACTCGTCCTAAGCGTTGGGCTTCTTCTTGACGCGAGCCATACTTGCCAGATACCTGGATCAAGACATCCGCATCCGGCAGATCGAGGGCAAAATTACCAACGCGAGACAATACCAATCCGCTGATTTCACCCTGACGAAAGGCAGTATAGAGGTGATCGCGCTCCTGCTGCTTAGTCTTGCCGGTGATCAGGGGGAGATTAACGGTTTCCGCAATTTGCTTAAGCTGGTCAAGATATTCACCAATGATTAAGACGCAATGACCGGACTCTTGCCTTAGCAACTCTTTGACAATGTTCAGTTTACGTGGATTCTCAGCAGCAATGCGAAACTGATACCGACGTTGCGCTAAGGCGTATTCCATCTGGCGATCGCGATCTTGAGCAACACGGATCTCGGTACATTGCGCTGCTGCAATAAAGCCTTGACCTTCCAGGTCTCGCCACGGTACGTCGTAGCGTTTGGGACCAATCAGGGCAAACACATCCCCTTCTCGTCCGTCTTCACGAATTAGGGTGGCGGTTAGTCCCAACCTCCGCCGGGCTTGTAATTCTGCTGTAACGCGAAAAATGGGAGCTGGAAGCAGATGCACTTCATCATAGATAATGAGCCCCCAGGCGTAATCGCGAAACAGTGCCATATGAGGAAAGTCCTCCTCCTGGCTCGGTCGATAGGTGAGGATCTGATAGGTCGCTAATGTAACGGCTCCTGTATCTTTGTGTGCGCCGCTGTACTCCGCGATCGCCGTTTCGGGCAGGTCCGTTTTATCCAGCAATTCTCGCTGCCACTGACGCACGGAGGTCAGACTACTGGTAAGAATCAGGGTTTGTTCCTGCACAGCCGCCATTGCCGCCATTCCAACCATCGTTTTTCCAGCGCCGCAGGGCAATACAATCACACCACTGCCACCCTGTACTCGACCAGACTGGTAAAACAAGTCTGCGGCTTCTTTTTGATAGGGACGCAACTGAAAGGGTTGTCCAGCAAGTGTCTCATTGCGTAAGTTGATCGGTAGCGGATTACCGACGACATACCCGGCCAAATCCTCAGCCGGATAGCCTGCTGCGAGCAATGCTTGCTTGAGAACACCTCGATCTGCCAGGTCAACTTGGAAGGCTTGATCAGACAGGCGCTGTTTCAGAAATGGATTGACCTGATTGTGGCGACACAGCAATTCTGCCAAAGGCTGATCTGCCGTTTGTAAAACTAAACTCGCGCCCTCTCGCTCGAGAACTGTAAGGCCGTAGCGTTGACCTAGCGCTGTGATTTCCTGAGCCACAGATTCGGGCATGGGATACTTGGCGTGTTGCTGAAGTGCTTCGACCATGCTGGTAACAGGCATTCCTGTTGCACGGGCATTCCAGATACTTAGTGGCGTGAGGCGATAGGTATGAATGTGTTCTGGACTCTTGATCAGTTCCGCAAATGGAGCAATTGCGTCCTGGGCTTGCGTGGCTTTAGGAGCATGAACATCTAGCAGCACGCTGCGATCACTCTGGATAATCAGGGCATTTTCGGGGAAATAGCTCATAGTAGGAGGTAGCAGGAGTCAAAAGATGCAGAGGGTATCGAGGGTGTCGGGGTAGCACGATGAAACTATTGCAGGGGCAGCGTGTAGCCTAGTTTCCGGAGGGCATTGCGAAAGCGGGTTTCATGCTCAATCGGCACCACAAGATGACATTCGCCAGCCAAAAAACAATACTTTCTCGTGTGGGTATCATTGGCAATGAGGGTAGCTAATGTCGCATGGGCACATTCAATCACTCGTGCCATTCCCTGATCCTTGAGGCTTTGACTGCGGGATTCAACGTCAGCGAAGAACTGCTGCACGGTTTCAGGTAGAGCACCAACACTTGCCTGTTCTAAGAACTCTCGAAAGTCAGAAAGTTGCTGTCCCTCCGCGATCGCGGCTAAGACCTGATCTCGGGCCAGTTGCCAAACCGCATCCGATTTTTGCTGGGTATAAGTTTCTAGCATCAGCGTTTCTGCACTGCTAAGGAGACGACCGGTGACAACAATATCGAAGTTGGGCAACACCCGTAGCACCGGTTCTGTCATGATAGGGGCAGACTGATATGTACTGGTCAAGCCCAGGCAATAGGCACCCAG
Organism: uncultured Synechococcales cyanobacterium; assembly: GCA_902806435.1. GTDB lineage: Bacteria > Cyanobacteriota > Cyanobacteriia > Thermosynechococcales > Thermosynechococcaceae > CADCWO01. The sequence goes on from CADCWO010000065.1 coordinate 8,378, forward strand.
TGGGGTGAGTCGAAAGCCGATCAACCCATCGTAGCGACTGAAGAAGTCGAGATCATCGGCTCCCCATAATTCACGCCATGATCCAGACGGAGCCTGATAAGGAGAAATATACGCCACATCCAGCAGTCCCATCGTTGCGGCGTATTCAAACAGAAAGCAGCGCAGGTAGCTGGTTTGTAAAATATTCCAACCTTGCCCGGTGTCGTACAAATTGCCGTAGCCTGCTTCTGCAACATAAAGATTTTCCGGTGATCGCGTGACTTCAAAATACTGGTTGCTAGCAATCATGTAGCGGAGAAAGTCATCAAACATGACCCATTGGCCAACTGGACACTGAGCCAGTGCATTAGCAATCACGCTACGTCGCTTATCGAGGGCCGTCAGTCCTCTTTGCCCTTTACCTGTTTGTCCCTTGATGACCTCAATCCGGCGCAACTCATCGATGAGACGGGTTTTTATCCATTTCTTCCACATCCCCTTAATCGTCTTAGCAGGGTTGGCACCCATCGACTTTTGCCCTGTAGTGGTTAGCTGTAGCTTTTTTCCCTCTAGTGCCGCTAGACCTGCAGCCTGAACGAGTAGCGGCCAGGCAAACGCCTTAATCGCACCAATTTCTTGAATGTCGTCTGTTTGACCCTCCACCGCTAATTCTGGATAATAATCTTTGCCTTGAAGTAGAGCACTGAGGGCTTGAACGGTTGCCTTTGTAGGCATAAAGGTTTTGTCACTGACTGCCACCTTACCTAGGTGAATAAACCGCAAAACAGCGAGGAGGTCTTGTTGCGCCGCACGCTCCATGTCGCAGTGTGTAACCTCGACCTCTTCCCGCTTATTGACGTATTTTCTAGTGCTGAAATCAAATTCTCGCCATTGAATCTGCGTAGTAGCAGGCATCTCTCCCTGCGATCGCAAAGTCAGTGGTTGAGGTTTAGGTACAAACTGTCGGAGCCGTTCTTTTAAGTCATCGGGCATGACCAGCCTTGGCTGGTAAGCACTTGGTTTGTAGAAAAATAGTGCTAGCCGAGAGTGTTGTTCAATATAACCATGGATATAGCGGGACTGTTTCCCCCAGTTCGGTAAGCTGCCGTATTTCGCTAAAAATTGCTCTGTTTGAAACTCGCTCTCATCTGCATAGGCGGTCTCAGCAACAGCCTTCTGCTGTATTTCATCGAGTTGGTCCCACAGTGCCTGCAGCTTATTCCCCTGTAGCTGTTCTGCAATGACACTCACTAGTTCTGCTTTGCGGCTCGGGTTGCCAGTGTCCGGTAGAAGGCTGAGCAACTTCTTCAACTCATCAACGGTATCGTAATTTAACCCTTCTGTTACTGTTGCCAAGGTTCCTGAAGTTGACTGAGCCATGCGATCACCACTAATTCACGAATTTTGACTAACATAATTGATTGGGAGATGCATCTGCGTACCCCGATTCATTGCCAGGCTCCCCTGAATATGACGTAGCTAGTGGGGAGAGCCCGAACATCGGATACGGCGTTGGAGCCAACCGCCGAGGAGCTATGGGCTGAGTGGTTGAAGCTATCTGCGGCAGGAAGGCGATCAGCAAAATTACTCCATCGGCCAAGTCCTAGTTTTGACGTTTTGACTTTACCCTGAGTTTCATTGAGGCAGGTGGAGCGAGGGTTAAGCCCCGACGGGCGGGTAGGAGCGGGCGAGGGGTGGAGAGCGTCAGCTCAAACTCTTGGAGCAGGGTTGCTATGCTGAGCTTGAGCTCCATCATTGCTAGGGCTGAGCCGATACAGCGCCGATGGCCGCCACCGAAAGGCAGGTATTCATGGGGAGCGTATTGATGTTCCCAAAACCGCTCGGGGCGAAACTGCTTAGGCTCGGGATAAAGGTCTGGGCGCTGGTGAATGATATAGGTTGCCGGCATGAGGGCGGTTCCTGCTTCAAAAGAATAGCCGGCAAGGGTCATGGGTTGGCGCAACACCCGGACAAATGTCGTGGGGGTAATCGGATAAATCCGTAAAGCTTCCTGGCAAACGGCTGTGAGGTAGGGGACCTGGGCGACTACCATTGGGTCAGCCTGAGGATCTAGGTCTGCCAGTTCCGCTCGGAGTTTCTGTTGGACCTCGGGTAAATAGTGAATCCAGTACAGCATCCATACCAGGGCTGAAGCGGTGGTTTCGTGACCAGCCAAAAGCAGGGTGACCAGCTCATCATGGAGTTCTACGTCACTCATCCCTTCTGCGTTCTCATCTCTGGCCTGGAGGAGGAGGGTCAAGATATCAGTCTTTTCGGTTGGGCTAACCCCTGGTTGTTCCAGATATTGACGACGATCCCGAATCTCCGCATAAAGCAGCTGCCGCACCTGTTCCCGTAAGCGTAGAAATCTGCCCCAGGGGCTCCAAGATCCCCAATCTTTCTGTAGAGCCGAGAAAAATAGAAAGCTAGCACTAATCGGATAGGCAAAGGAGTCGAGCATGGTGCTCATAAGCCGCTGCAGCTCGGACAATCGTGCCCCTTCTCGTAGACCGAAAACCGCTTGCAGAATTACCTTCAAGGTTAGTTCTTGCATCGGTGGACGGGCCACAATCGATTGACCTGGCTGCCACTGAGCGCTGACTTGTCGAGTGATGTCACAGATGAGCTGCCCATAGGCCCGCAGGCGATCGCCGTGGAAGGGGGGCATCAAGAGTTTCCGCTGGCGCTGGTGGGGGTTACCGTCGAGCAGCAAGATGGAGTGCTCACCCACCATGGCCTGCATAATTCCATTGCTTTGCCCGGTAGCAGCTTGGGTGGCATCGAGCATAAAGATTTCCCGCACTACCTCCGGGTCACCCACATAGACGAGCGGGGGTGAGCTATCGCCGCCAATCTTGAACATCGGGCCATAACGTCGGACGTTATCATCCATGTACTCCGTCGGCTGCAGGATTAGGCGCAAGATCCTCAGTGTGCGTCGCAGCCCTTTAGCTTTAGGACCATCAATTTTCCGATGTTCAGGCCGATTGGTTTGGGCGGCAGTGTCTATAAACTGAGTTGTCATCTTGCTCTACCTGTTAGTCTTTTTTGCTGGTCTCGAAGGTTACCTTGATCATATATATAAGTCTTTGCAGCAGCGGCAATGGTACTGTCAAATTCAACCAGCGTGGACAACCCAGTGAATATTTGGCTGGAAACAGAGACTCATTGGCTCAAGCAAAGACATTACCCCCTGTAATCTCTTGCCAAACCTGTATTTGCTCGCTCATCATCCGTCTGGTGGTGCGAGCAGAGAGCTGATGGCGTTTTGGCTGTGTCTGCTGATATGTGAGATTTATTAACATGATTGAGGTATAGTTCTCTCATTTTCGAGGGAACTAGGCATGGAAGAAGAACGAAAAGTGAAGGCTCGGCTGCAGTGGGTACAGTTGTATCAGAAGAGCGGCAATGCCTCACTCGTGTGTCGTCGTTGTGGGATCTCCTATCCCACCTTTCTCAAGTGGTGGCGGCGCTATCAAGCACAAGGGGTAGCTGGTCTGCACGACCGCAGCCGCAGGCCAAAACGCTGTCCGCCACCCAAAGTGCTCGAGCAACACCGCGAGTGGATTCTGCAACTGCGCACTCGCAAGCTTGGAGCTAGGCGGATCCAGAGCGAGCTGATTCGCCTGTATAACTTTTCCTTGTCCACGGCCACGATTCACAAGGTCCTCAAACAGGCAGGAGCCAAGCTGCTCAAAGCAACCAGACGAGCTCGCAAGACCCGGCGACGCTATGAGAAAGCCACTCCTGGAGAGCGGGTACAGATGGATGTTTGTAAGATTGCTCCCAAGCTTTACCAGTACACAGCTATCGACGACTGTACACGCTTAAAAACTGTCAGGCTTTACCCCAACAAACAGGCTAAAAGTACTCTGGAGTTTGTTGAGCATTTAATCAGTGCTTTTCCCTTTCCCATTCAGCGCCTGCAAACCGACCGGGGTGAGGAATTCTTTGCCCTTGCTGTTCAGAATCGACTGCGGGAGCTTGCTATCAAATTTCGCCCGATTAAACCTCGCTCTCCTCATCTCAACGGTAAGGTCGAGCGCACCCAGAAAACAGACCTCGAGGAGTTCTACTCCCTGGTCAATCTGAAGTCACTAGATCTACCTCAGCAACTGCAGCAGTGGCAGGACTACTACAATCGCCAGCGACGCCACTGCTCCTTGCACAACCAAACTCCCTGGCAGAAATGGCAACGGCTGGCAGCGAGCACACCCACTTGGGAACAGGTCAGGGCAGCATATGACTCCTCAAAGGAGCGCATTCGCTGTAGTGACTATCTTCTTGATATGGCAGCACTCTAGGTACCTTGTTTTATAACTCATGTTAATAAATCTCACATAACAGGCTCTAAGCTTAGATTATGTGCCATTCAGTCACTTCGGCAGCATCAAAGAATTATGCAACAAAGGCCACAAGACCAGTATGTGTGGGCGGGCGAGGTGAAGACGCGCTACTGGAGCTTGGGTACTCAGGGCAGTGCGCTCGTCCTGGTTCATGGGATCGGCAGTGCGCTCGAAACTTGGGCGCTCAACGTCGAGGCACTAGCGCAACATCATCGCGTCTATGCCGTTGATCTCGTCGGTTCGGGGCGATCGGATAAGCCGCTTTGCTCCTACTCGCTGGTGGCTCTGGCTGAGTTCATCAAAGCCTTTGCTGATAGGTTGGGACTTGATCACCTCAGCTTCGTGGGCAACTCGCTGGGTGGTGGAATTGCGCTGCAGTTTGCTCTTTTGTATCCCCAAACTGTTGAAAAGCTGGTGTTAGTCAACTGTTTAGGGCTAGGTCAAGCGATTTCCTGGAGTTTGAGACTGGCAAATCTACCACTGGTAGACAAACTCTACAAGCCCACCCATAGCAGCACGGCCCTGACGTTGAAGCAGGCCGTCGCGGATCAATCGTTGATTACAGCTAAATTGGTTGATCAGTTCTATGACCTCCTCCGTCTTCCAGGCGCATCGAAGGCACTGATTGCCCAAATTCGCGCCAACGTTGATTGGTTGGGGGTGCGAACTAAGGTTTACCAGCCGATCGTTGATCGCCTCCCTACCATCACCGTGCCCACGCTAGTCATTTGGGGAAACCAAGATCGAATTTTGCCTGTCGCCCAGGCTCAAATTGCGATGCAGCATTTGCCGAATGCTCGTCTCCAGATTTTCGAGTCCTGTGGGCACTGGTCCCACTTTGAGCGAGCCGCAGAGTTCAACCGCTTTGTATTAGAATTCTTGGCGAACTCATAAGCTTTGTTCGAACAAAGCTTTGTTCGAACAATCTTTGATTGAGTTGACTGTATTAAGGCTGGCTCTCTTAAACAATCGATTACCGCTGAATCCGTTTAAGGCCAAACAAGCATCGAGCCGCGTTGTAGCGTCGAATTAACAGTTCATACAACGCGATCGTTATCAGATACGTAGCCGTGCTAATGACCATAAATTTCGTCATCACGCCAACATTCCACCGCACCACGTAAAACCCGACCGCTACCAAAACCGTTTGGTGAAGTAAATAGAATGGGTAAGCCACTTCGTTTGCGTATTGCAGCAGCGTATTGTTGAAATTTAAATATCGACGGCCTAGACCTAGCAGCATCACCGTCCAAAACCAGGCGTTGCAGCCTCGAAAACACTGATACACAACATAGGTGAATGAATAGCCGCGATCAGGAATGCTGTTGGTTTGCCATAGGCCCAGCAAGATGCCCATACAGAGGACAGCCAAGCCCAAAGCAACACCAAGATGCTTGTCGATTGCTTCTCTAAATCGATTGTCTGAGCAAATGAGATAGCCATAGAAGAAATACAGCAAATATAAACAAACGTTTGCCCAGTCATCGTAGAGATTTTGAAATCCGCCCCAGCGCGGTCGCAACGCACCTTCGGTCGCCGCCAAGGGCAACGCCAATAGTAAGACTACTCCGGGCTTTTCAACCCAGTTTGCTAGCGTTGATCGCCAACATGATTCTGGCTTTCTCAACTGAAGCAACAGTGGCAATGCTACCAGCGAAAACATGAACAGATAAATGATGAACCAAAGGTGTCCCCACTCGAAATTGCCGTGCGGACGAATACCATTGAAAAATTGAGGATAGAACTGGAAGTACGACTGATCATAGTCAGAACGGCTGGTGAGCCGCAAGTAAACCTGTGGTGGAATTAGTACCAGAGTGCCGAACACAAAGGGAATCAAAAGGCGCTGGCAGCGTTCTTGCACATATTGCTGAGTTGATCGAAACGACAGGGCAAACCAAGTGCTTGCTCCAGAGACCAGGAAAAACAGCGGCATATGCCACTGATAGACGAACAGGATGAACCCATTCATAACCTGGCTTGATCGATTGTTGTGGATGTAAAACTCACCCAAATCGCCCTGGTAGAAAACTGCAGCGGTATGAAAATACAGCAGGAGCAGAACGGCCAGCACTCTAAGCCAGTCGAGATCGTAGCATCGTTGCCGCGCTTGGGCTACCTTCTGTATGTTCTCAGGTACTTGCATAGGGTCAAAGTCGGTGATTTTGAGGGATTGGCCTTAAAGTGTCAGCTTTCGGATCTCTAAATATAGTTCAACAGATTTTTCACACCATACCGGTTCATGAATTTTCCTGACTGCCAATCGACACTGTTCACTCAACTGAAGCGCACCACTAGTTTGGGATATAGGGATTCTGCTAGGATTTGGAGGCGTGATCGGCTTGATGGGCAGTTTACTCGCCGTCCGACGTTTTGCTAGAAGTCAACCTTTATGAAAACACAATGGGAATGCTTCTTAGAGAATTTAGGAACTTGGCACGGGTCTTTTGCCCGCCTGTCGGTGCAAGGTGAACTTGTCAAAGAGACGTCTTCCATTCTCGTTTTAGAGCAGCGCCAAGAGAAGCAGGTGCGCTTTTCCTTGAAACGGGATTCTTCAGAGTTCCAGGATATGGAATTTGACTTGACGGGTTCCTTCAGCTCAGGACTATTGTTTTTCGAGAATGGTGGATTCTGCCAAGGCTCTACTCAATTTAGCCCCCACGCAGAGTTTGGTGCGGAGTTTGGCTTTATTCATGGCGATCGCCGCTTACGATTTGTCCAAATGTACAACGCAGGGCAGTTGAGCGGCTTGACACTCATTCGCGAACAACGAGCGGGCAGTGGTGCCCCAGAGCGTCCGCCGTTGCAAGTGGAGGATTTAATTGGCGAGTGGCAGGGGGAAGCGCTGACGATTTATCCCGATCTAAGAACGCCGACGACTTGTGCGACGAAATTGAGCATTCGCCGAGAGGACAATCGCTTGTACCCAGAATTGAGGTGGGGGCAGGGGGATGAAGAGCGTGTGAGCGCATCCAGCGCCCAAATCAACGGCTCTATTCTGCAATTTGATCAAGGTGCAATGCCCATCCAAATTCTGCTTCTTCCCGATGGTGTCTCTTCTAATTGCCCTTTATCTGTTAAACCCGGCCATCCCTTTTTTTTAGAGGTTGGCTGGTTGTTGCAACCGAATCTTCGCCAGCGCATGGTTCGCAGCTATACCGCTAAGGGTGAATGGAGTAGCATTACGCTCGTGACAGAACAAAAACGAGTTGTGTTATCAGATTACGGGACAGGTGTGGAATAGGGTTGTGTTCAAAAATCTGTAGAGATATGAAGTTTCCTCTATTGCTTCCCACTTCAAGCAGCATCTCCTAGAATTTTTAGCGATTTGAGCTGAGTGATATTGAGGAC
>CADCWO010000066.1 GCA_902806435.1 uncultured Synechococcales cyanobacterium
ATTCGCACCTTAAGTCAAGGCCTGAGAAAATTTGAGGCCCTCTTTGAGGGGTGGTCGCTTGCTCAAGACAGACTTATGTGTACTTAGTAGGACGGGTAAGAGGTGAATCAGTAAAGAGGGCAGCAAGAATAAAGTGCTGATCACAAAAAGCATCACGCACCTAGGCTTAACCATCAGCCATCCTATACCCGAAGGGATGTTACTCCGCCTACAAAAAATTGACGGGCGAAAGTGAAAATTCGTACTATTATTAAAGACAACGTAAAAAAGTGTAAATAAAAGTTGCTTTTTCGTCATTTGTTTGTAACAAGAGCAAAGTTTATGAAAAGAATTTGGACTACTTTTGTCGGGTTGCTACTGAGCTTGGGGATTTGGGTGATTCCCGCAACAGGTGCCCACGCAGCTCCGGTGGTAGCTTATAATGCACCAGAGCTATTGCCAGATGCCCCAACTACCGTAATTGACCTGGCTAAAGCTCTCAGCAGTGTCCAAGAAGAAAAATTAGCACAAGAATTAGAAGTTTTTGAGGCCGAAACAGGCTGGAAGCTTAGAGTTTTAACCCAGGTTGATCGTACTCCCGGTCGAGCAGTGAAAGACTTCTGGGGGCTGGATGAAAAGAGCGTGCTTCTAGTGGCAGACTCTAGAGGGGGTAACTTGTTGAATTTCAATGTGGGCCGTGGCCTCTACTCGCTTTTACCCCGTACCTTTTGGGTTGAGCTGCAAACTCGCTTCGGCAACCAGTTTTTCGTCCGCGAACATGGCGAAGATCAAGCAATCATTCAGTCCCTAGAGTCGATTGAAACTTGCCTGCGACGCGATGGTTGTCGTGCTGTTCCAGGTTTGCCGCAAGAGCAGTGGATTTTTACCCTGATCACATCTTTAGCTGGAGGCGTGATTTTTGGCTTTACTGGGCGGCCTCGCAAACAGGGACAGTTGTTCGCTTGGCAGTGGGCGCTGATTTTTTCACCCCTGTGGGGCATCCTATTTGTGTCCTTTGGCATTGGACCCGTAGTATCACGCACCAGTGATTGGCTACCTTTATTTCGTAATTTTTCCGGTTTTGCTCTTGGTGCTGTATTGGCCTACTTAGTTCCTGGATATGGACGTTCCTCTACTTCGGAAACCTAAGCAGAGGCTAGGAGTGCAGTATTTGCACTTCGTTTTCTTCTCCTGCTCCAGGATTAAGTTACAAGCACCGTGATGACGATCGCCGCAAGGGCAATTATGATAGCTGAGATCAAAATTCCAGCGGCAACGTTTCCCCTTTTGACCTCTTCCCGGTAATCAATAGGGTCTAGAAAATCATACAAACGTACTCCCCCGTAAAACAGCAGCACCCCTACAACTGTCCAGCCAACCGTTTCAGCAATCTTCTGAAGAAGTAGCATTGCCACCTTTACATAAATGGTTTTCTCAAAATACTACTTCGCCGTTGTTAACTTAAGCTACCTAATTAGAACTTATCCAAACTTATCTAAGTGCGTGTTGGTAGCCAGGTTAAACTTTCAGGTGTGGAAGCGTAATAGCAAACAACCTGCCTCTTGTCACAGATCTAGCCATGAGTGGTCTTCCCCTTAACTTAAACCCAATCATTCAACTTACGAATGAGCAGTTTTAGTAATTCCGCCAAACAACTGGAGTAAACGGTTGGAGTGCACCGCACTAGGGGCAACTTGATTATTATGCCACCCACAGCATAGGGAGCCGGAAAATTGTAGTGCCTCACAAGGCTTGCAGTAGGATTCGCTAGGAATTTAGTCAACCAGCGCCAGCATCAATGCCCGTTATTCACCAAGCTCAAACCACAAGTCGCTTTGTTGACCCGTGGCCCTATCTGGCCTGTGGCACTGCTGTACTTTTAATATTGGCATTTGTGAGCAGCCTGTTTTTTCAAAAGAACCTGAAGTCTGTAAAAGTTCAAGCCACCGAGGAAGAACCTGTTGAACTTGAACCAGTTCAATTGAACCCTCAACCAGTTGGGGCACTACGGATTGATGTCAAAGCATCTATTCCTGATAATCACTGGGTTACCTATGAAATCCAGCTCAGGGACCAGCAGGACAAAATTTTAACGACGGCAATTAAACAATCCTGGCGAGAGTCTGGCACCTGGCAAGAGGAAGGCGAGTCTGGCACCTGGCAGGAAGACGATCTGCAGGGAGGACTGGATATTCGAGCTGCGGAGCAAAAACAGGAGCGGTTGAAGATCGCGATCGCGGTCTTAGAATATACCGATACTGCTGGACAAGATGTTAATCAACCTGTGCCTTTTGAGGTCAGTGTCCGGAGTGGGGTTGTTGACACCCGCTATCTTTGGGCAGGCTTAGTAGGAACGGTCAGTTTGGCTGCCTTATCACTAAAAGCCGTCAGTGCTGGGGGCACTAAAGTGATTGCCAAAACGATTGGAGATAGTGATGTTGGCGCTCGTGCTACAGTCGGAGGCTGCCATAAGCTACTCCAGGTTACCGTTCGTGTCACGGCTGACAAAAATACGCCACACCACCTAACTGCTTATCTACGAATCACCAATGGCAGCGGGGAGCAAATCTTTAGCCGTTCATTTTTGGTAGCTTGCAACTTCCGCAAAGATGCTGAAGGCCGTATTGAGAAAGCAACGGGTCAACTACAGGTATTTTTGATTGTGGAACCTCCTAGTTCCTACGGGTTTCATGTTGAAATCACTCCCGATGGACCTGTGGATGAAACCCAGTTGATTGTTCAAGAGGGAGTACGTACCCTGCAAGCGGTAGAAGTGATGCATATCCATCCTGCTTGAGGAGAAGTCACTACGCATGCTAACCAAGATTCTTGCTGCTGCATCCTTACTAATTGCCTTGGGAACCATTGCTGCCAGTTATAGCCAACGTTCAGCCCTGACTCTGCGGCAAGCAACTCCACCAACCTACTGGCCCCGTTATGGCACAACGTTATCTGGTCAATATCGTGGCAACACCTGGGTATCACTGCCAAACCGCTCTGCCTATGGCAGCTTTCGTGGTGGCGGACCTAGTGCCGGAAAGTAGAACAGATGGAACCTGAGCCAGAATTGACAAGTACCGGACAGCCTACTCCCTACCTCAACCGCCAGCAACGATTCCTATTATTAGCTGCAACAGCGGTCTCCTCTGGTTGTGGGTTAGCAGCAGAGCTACTGTTGGGAACCTTAGCCAGCTACCTAGTCGGTAATTATGCCTTGGCCTATGGAGTTGCCGTAGGCGGCTTCTTAGCGGCAATGGGCATTGGGGCTTACTTAAGCCAGTTCATTGCCACCCACGAAAGTGGTCATACTCAGCAGCGCCTTCTTTTATTACGCTTTCTTCAGGTTGAACTGTTGATTGCACCGTTGACCGCTTTATTGCCCTTAGCTTTGTTCGGCCTATTTGTGAGCGACAGTTCCCTCTGGATCGGGCTGTTTCTGACTACCATTTTGCTAGGCACTCTGGCCGGACTGGAAGTGCCTTTATTAACACGACTGCTAGAGCAAGATAAGGGGGTACGCGATGCATTGGCGGGTGTATTGTCCCTAGATTATCTGGGAGCACTCTGCGGTTCTCTGGCCTTTCCGGTACTATTACTGCCACTATTCGGGTTGTTTCCGGCGGCGGCCCTGATTGGCTCCTTACCAGCCTTTATGGTGTTTGCGATCGCCCGTACGTTTCCTAAACTAACCCGGTGGAGCCGTTGGGGGCTGATTACAGGAATCGCACTTTGTGCCTTCGCTCCTGTAGCATTGCCCTTGAGTGATCGTTTAGAGAACAACCTTTACGACGCACCAGTCATGATGCGGATTCAGTCTTCCTACCAGCGGATTGCCCTCACGCGGCAGGGGCAAGATGTACGGCTATTTTTGGATGGCGACCTGCAACTTTCTACACTGGATGAGTACCGCTACCACGAAGCTCTGGTTCATCCGGCAATGAGTGCTAGTGCTACCCGTCGCCGCGTGCTCTTACTGGGAGCTGGAGATGGCATGGCTTTGCGGGAAGTGTTGAAGTGGCCACAAGTGGAGCGTGTTCTACTGATCGATCTTGACCCAGCGGTGGTGAACTTGGCGCGTCATCATCCCTTACTAGTGAAGGCCAATGCCCAGGCTTTTGCTGACCCCCGCGTGGAAATACGCTTCAGGGATGCGTTCCTGGCTGTGCCGGAACTGAAGGAAACCTTTGATTTGATTATTGCCGATTTCCCTGACCCAGATCGTGACGCGATCGCGAAGCTTTACACTCAGGGGTTTTACGGGCAGCTATTGCCCCGGCTGGCCCCTGGTGGCATTTTTGTCACCCAAGCTTCCAGCCCTTTTTTTGCTCCTAAGGTTTTGGCTTGTATTGCTGCTACTCTTGCTGATGTAGGGCTGTCAACCCATCCCTATGTGGTAGATGTACCGAGCTTTGGCCCATGGGGCTTTGTCCTAGCAGCCCGGTCGCCGTTAAAACCAGATACGTTGCAACTTCCGGTGACCACCCGCTTTCTGACACAGCCACTCCTGCAAACTTTATTCCAACTGCCTGGAGATGTTCAATTGGGTAATGTTGAAGTCAATCGCTTGGCGCACCCTGTGATTCTGCGGTATGAGAATGATGCCCGCTGGGCAGCCTACGATTAGGCTTGGAGATTTTTCCTGGAGGTAAGGAAAATGCTGCTGGTTTGGATTGGAATTATTACCGCGATTGCGATTGGTATCTTGCTACTAGTCCGGCAGCACCGGTTAGGCCCCAAGAGCGATCGCTCCCTAGGAGCGATGGAGCGGACTATCTTCACATTACAAATTGGTGATGTTGTACAGTTTGGCGGGCAGGATTGGATTGTGGAAGGACAACTCCTCTACAACCAGGATGGCTTTACCTGGCTGGAATACCTTTTACAGGATGCAGAACAGATCCGCTGGCTATCGGTGGAGGAAGATGACCGGGTTGAAGTCGCTTTGCTGGAGCCAACTACGGCTCTGGAGGTCGGGAGCCAACCACCACCGCAGTTAAGCTTTGCTGGCCAGTCTTACCGCTGCGTTGAATCAGGCGTTGCCCAGATGAGCCGTCGCGGAAAAACTCGACAGCGCCAAGCTGAGCAGTGCCGTTACTTTGACTATCAGGGTCCTGGTGAGCAAGTGCTCTCAATCGAAGACTGGGGCGGGGAAACCGAGGTAACGGTAGGCAAACGCATCTCCCCTTTAGCTCTAGTTCTCCTACCCGGTGAGGGACGTACTGTATATGGTGTTTGATTTTTAGTAAGGTAGTAGTTGCGAGTTACAACGTAGCAATAGCCAGCACGAATTATTTCAAGTGCTGGCTGCCTAATAGATTGCGTCGGAAAAATTATACGACTTGAGTTAGAACAGCCTTCTGTTGCTCCAAGCCCAAAGACTTAAACGAGTTCAACAAGCTTCTGACCTTGGAAGGCGCATTGTAGCCGGTTGGAATAGAGACAACGCCACTACCCATACCTTGAGCAAGCTGGGCCCAAAAAGCTAACCGGGTCTCAGGGCTGAAGGACTGATACATTGTAGCCGGGGGGGTTACCCCGCCGGGAATCAGTTCCGCTTTAGCTTTGAAGGGATTTGGGTCAAGCGCAAGCGTGACCTGGCCAGACTCTTGACTTGCTAAAAGGTCACGTATCACCTGTAATTGTTCGTCCTGGGACATCTTCTTAAGTTGGTTCACTAATTGTGTCGCATCTTGTGAAGTGCTTGCGCCAGAAGGAATGGCTGGAATTGAACTACTCGCTTCCTGATAGATTAGACCCACTGTAGCAAGCTGCTCATCTACAGTTAAGCTCCTAAAGGATTTGACAACATTGTCAGGTGTCTCTTTTTTTTCTACTTGCTTCTCAGGTGCTTGATTAGCTGTGCTATCGGACGTCATAAAATCTCCCAAAAATCAATAATTACTCTAGGCTCTCCGATGGTTTGGCTAGCTGATTACTCTGAACACGGATTATCCCTTTGGCAGAAGAATCAATAATTGACTTCACGCTCAACCAGCGAAGAGTTCCCTTATGGTTTTAGTCAACGTAAAGATAAGCTAAACCGTTTTGGCTAAAGCTTGGTTCTGTAAAAAGACAGAAGCACAGCCAAGCAGTCGTGGCAGAAAACCCCTCAACAGACAGATTTAACGGGTAACAGAAAGGTTATGCCACTGCTCATGACCGCGATCGCCACTGATTTGCAAAGCTAAAACCTCAGCCAAAACTTCAGCCTTGCCAAGATTGTCCTGTTCATAATCACAGACGTGAATGTCTACTGATACTTTTCCCTGTTCCGGCCAAAAGTGGAGCGCAACGTGGGATTCCTCCAGTAAAACGACTGCGGAAATGCCCTGTTCTGGGAAAGTAAAAGCAAGTTCACCGACTGGTGTTAACCGTGCTTGCTCAGCAGCTTGCTTTAACAGCTTGAGAAAATCTGCTGCTGCCCAGGCGTAGGTTGCTGGGGAAGCCGTCAAGATAGCAGAGAAGTGGTGAGATCTAAGCACAGCTGTTTCTAACTCCAGCTATCTATGTTAGCCGTTGGTACACAATTTAGAATGAGCCAGCTCAGTCGCAAAAATATACCCGATAATTTTTATCGGGTATATTTGACCTAGATTAGGGCCCGTGTTACCATCTATCGAACTGCTTAGCTAAGCTGGTGTATCGCGCCATAAGATAAGGATTTTTAGACCATGACCCAGACAACAACCCCGCAGCAGTCTACCTCTGCCACCTTTAAAGCACTTAAGTGTAAGGAGTGTGGTGAGGAATATGAATTGAAGGCAGCTCATGTCTGCGAGTTTTGCTTTGGGCCACTGGAAGTTACCTATGACTACAGTGCGATTCGTCGTATGGTGACCCGAGAAAGCATTCAGGCTGGGCCTCACTCAATTTGGCGCTACCGGGCTTTTTTGCCGGTTGCGACTGACAAACCGATTGATGTGGGAACGGGGATGACGCCGTTGGTGCAAGCGCACCGGCTAGCTCGTCGTCTAGGCTTAGAACAGCTTTATATCAAAAACGATGCCGTAAACATGCCCACCCTTAGCTTCAAAGACCGGGTGGTATCTGTGGCGTTAACACGGGCACAGGAACTAAGTTTTTCTACGGTGTCCTGTGCTAGTACTGGGAACTTGGCTAACTCTACAGCTGCGATCGCGGCGCGGGCCGGTTTAGATTGCTGTGTCTTTATCCCTGCTGACCTAGAAGCTGGCAAGGTGATGGGCACGTTGATTTATGGACCGACAGTCATGGCAGTGGAAGGAAATTATGACCAAGTGAATCGTCTTTGTTCTGAAGTTGCTAATACTCATGGTTGGGGCTTTGTAAACATTAACCTGCGGCCTTACTACTCTGAAGGGTCTAAAACCTTGGGGTATGAAGTCGCCGAGCAGTTAGGTTGGCAGTTGCCAGACCATGTTGTGGTGCCCTTAGCTTCCGGGTCTCTATTTACCAAAATCTACAAAGGCTTTCAAGAATTTGTGCAAGTTGGCTTGGTAGATGAGAAGCCAGTCCGGTTTAGTGGGGCACAGGCGGATGGCTGCTCACCGATCGCTCAAGCCTACCGGGAAAATCGTGACTTTATTACACCGGTAAAACCAAACACGATTGCCAAGTCAATTGCGATCGGTAACCCGGCAGACGGAATTTATGCCAGCGAGATTGCCAGAAAAACGAATGGCACCATTGAATCTGTGAGCGACGCGGAAATTATCGATGGGATTAAGCTGCTGGCCGAGACCGAGGGAATCTTTACAGAAACTGCTGGTGGCACAACAATTGCCGTCCTCAAAAAACTGGTGGAAGCAGGTAAGATTGCCCCCAACGAAAAGACAGTTGTTTACATTACTGGCAACGGCTTAAAAACCCAGGAAGCAGTCCAAGGTTATGTTGGTGAACCCCTAACTATTGAACCAAAGCTCGACAGTTTTGAGCGAGCTTTAGAGCGTTCCCAGGTGCTTGAGCGCCTAGAATGGCAACCTGTACTGGTTTAATTAGTTTTAAGATCCTGACGCTACATCTATATAAGGAGACAAGTTCTGATGGCTGTAAAAGTGCTGATTCCAACTCCCCTACAAAAGCTGACCCGTGATCAACCAACCGTGGAATGCACTGCCACGAATGTGACAGAGCTATTGGAATCTTTGGAGCAAAATTGCCCTGGCATCAAATCTCGTCTGTGTAACGAACAGGGGGAACTGCGCCGCTTTGTCAATTTTTACGTCAACAACGAAGACATCCGGTTCCTGGAAGGAGCTAGCACCCCCTTACAGGATGGGGATGAGGTCAGTATTATCCCAGCGATCGCTGGTGGTTAAATAAACTATCTAGGCTAACGGTAGTGTTCGCTGAAATAGGATACCCTTTTTACTAGGGATACGGCTGTTAAGGTCCTATCCCCTAGTACAATCCGCTGTCGCTAAGTCTAGAGAAGGAATAATCTGAGCAATGGCAGAAGAAAAGACTCCTCAACCTGATAGTGCTGGAGCCAGAACCGAAGAACTGAATCAAAATTCCACGGAAATGGCCACAGAAGCAAGCAATGCGGCAGCCGGAGAGGGCCCTAATGCTGCTGGGGGTCCTACTCCTAGTACTGCGGAATTACATGCCCCTAGTACTTCTGATCCTGAAGCTACGGATCTCCCTACCCAAGACAACCCTGATCCAACAACGTCTAATCCTGAAGTAGACCCGAATGCCACTTCGGAGAAAAAGTCCGGAGCTTCCACGTCCGAAGAAGAAGCTGGCACTGAGCAAAAAGAAAAATCAAAGCCTACTAAAACACAAGCCGCAGAAGCCTCGCCTGAAGCCGAACCAAAAGAGGCCAAGACTGCAAAACCGGCGGCGGCTGCCAAAGGTGAGAAAAAGCCCAAAAAAGAGGCTAAACCTGCCGTTGAAGATAAACCTTTTCCCGAGTTTATCCAGCAAGATTATTTGCCTGCTTTGGAAAAAGCTTTTACGAAAAGAAACATTGCAGATCTACAACTAAGGTTTGAGCAAAACAAGGTTATAGGTCGTTGGGCTGGTGGTCAACGTCAATTTACGGTTTACTTTCCCAAGCAAGACATTAAGGGTATCAGGGCCTTTTCGTGCGCCCCTAATGGTTTGCAGCCAAGTGAGATCGAGCCTTTTTTAATCGATGAGCGGGCAATTACTACTGACTTACTCGTGTTTGGCGTTGTGCAGCGGTTGAATGCGGAGAAGTGGTTTGGTAACAATTAGCGATCTAAGGGTAGGAGAAGGCAGGAACTAGAGTAAGCAACATGCATTTAACAAGTAGATGTTAAAGCAATTTGCTTGGCTGTCCTAACTGAGCGAACGATTCCCTGGCGGGACCGATTGGCACTACTTCACCGTAATTAGCTCCAACAGTGCTTTTTTACCCACTGCCAGGTGCAGGAATTTAGCGATCGCGATCAGCATCAGAATCCCTTTACTATCACTGGAGCGATTTAAGATCCAGTTACCTGTTTTGGCGGAGTAGCTGGCTTTGCCAATCTTCAGCCCTTGTAAAGCTTTGAGGATGGGTGGGCAGGCTGACTTGAAAACTGAGCCGCAATTTGGGCCAACGTTGTCTTGATGAGATTTGGCCCACTCTCGTCTCTCCAAGATCGGATCGCAGCTAAACTGTTCAGGTACAAACTGGAAAATAGCACTGAGAATTAAGCGCGAATGAACGCCGGTAAAGATAGTTTCCCGGTAGCCCTTCTTGATCTCAGCACCGGTTAAGGTTTGGATTTGGCCATCACTGTAGAAAGTTACACTTTCAATAAAGTCGTAAATGCTAACGTCGTAATTTCTGCCGCGTCCGGCATTCATTGCTAGGGCACCACCGATTGTGGCGGGGACAGAGGCTAGGTAGTAAAAGGAGTTTAAAGAGTTCTCGTAGCAGTACTTGAGAACCTCCGTAATCATCACGGAAGAAGAGACTTCTAATCGAGAATTGGGTAGAGGCTTGATGAGTTTGGCTAATTTATTCTTCAATACTAGAGAATTAACAGACTGGGCAGCGAACAAGGTATTGGAGCCATTGCCCACGATATATAGCTCAACCTGTTGCTGGTTCGCCCAGTCACAATACTCCCGAAATTCCTCCAGGCTGTGGAACTCTCCATACCGCTTAAAGTGATTTAGCGTGCGGTAAAACGAGAGGTTACTTGAGGTCAGCGAATCAACTTTTACCATTCAAAGCCTCCGTCAAATAATGCTGAGAGGTGAGAATACTTTTGTCTAACCGTTGGTAAACTGCACTATAGTCAATCTCCGGCATCTGCTGGGGCTCAGCGGTGGCCACAGCTTGCTGTGACAAAGCACGGTCTTCTAGCCCTAAATCTGCCAGCAAATCATTAGTTTTATTCACTTTGTCTTTGCGGCCAAAAAAGACAAAGGGCTTTTGAAAAATAATTGAAAAAATAACGCCGTGATAGAAATCTGTAAAAACATGGCTGGCACAGCTAAAATAACCCAACCATTCTTCCGGACCAATACTTAAGCAATTTTTGTCAGCGGTATCACAGGGGTGGCCCACGGAAACCAGAATCAGCCCTAATTGAACTGCGACACTTTTGACGTAGTCTCTTTGAGGCTTGGTCAGCCGTCCGTAAACCAATGCATACTTATCCAAACTGGGAGTGGTCGTGATCTTACGGAAGTCGCCCAAGAAGGTGGGATCTAACACTTTGGTGGCCTGTTCGCCACACTCTTGGTGAAGTACTTGCAAGCTATTGCGATCGCGTACAGAGATTGCATCAAATTCCTGTACTAGCTTGCAGGCTGTTTCCCGATAATTCCCCAGGGTACTAGCGCGACCAAAGCTAGCAGCGTAGCTAATCTTGCGCACGTCACTATCCAGAAAATCCAAGAAGTAGGTGGGATCAAATTTACGGATTGACTTAATGTTCCAGACTTCATCACTACCGCAAACCACCAAGTCATAACGTCGACGAAGTTCCTGTAAACCGCTCCGTGAATAGTAAACCTTGGGGCTAAGTGGCAAGTGGGAACGGAAAAATCGCTTCATCGCTCGCGATTTAGCGGCATAGGCGGCAAAGTGTGGGCTCAGGTAAGTCTGTTTTAAGTAATAGATAATCGCGCGATAGGGTTGATAGTCAATAAACTCTACCTCATGACCTTGGTTTTTAATCGCTTCCGATAATGCATAGGCTTGCAGTAGAGCACCATAGTTCTCAACATGGTGATAGGTTAAAATTCCGACTTTCATTGTTGACTCCTGAGATTAACTTTAACTAAGGCTAATTCGCTCTTGCCTGGCGCAACGCTTTGTATCCAAGCCGGAAGGGTGTCAGCAAAGCAATAGTCATCATGGTTCCAGCAATCCGGGTTTTAGGGTGGAGAAAATTGGCTAGGTAGGAAGCGATGGTATAAGAAACCACTGTGGCGATTGCGGCCCCGATGCCACCGTAAAGTGGGATCAAAAACCAGTTGATTACCAAATTCATAACTGCCCCAAGACCGTGAAAGATTAAACCAAACTTAAACAAGCCTTCAGTAATAATCCATTTGGCTCGGGCCTCGCGCATAAACACAAATAAGCTAGCCCAAATGTGGATTGCCAAAATTGTGCCCGCTTTAGCGTAGGCTGGTCCATACAGCAGTGTGATCATTGGCTTAGCGGCAAAAGTTGCCCCAACCGCAACCACTAAGGCAAGTCCTGCCAGAAAGTTGTAAAGCTTCTGTAGCCGATTGTAGTAGACGGTTGCCCCTGCCTCTTTACTTCGGATCAAGGCTGGAAAAGTTGATGCGGCGATTACTGTAGGCATAAAGTACCAGACCTCTGAAAGTCTGGCAGCGGCAGCGTAAACCCCAACTTCTGCATTGCTAACCATTTCCCCCAGCATTACCTGATCAATTTTTAAGTTGATCGAGGCGGCAAGGCCGGATAGAATTAACGGCCAGGACTGGAAAAGCAAGGTTTGGGCGCGCTTAAAACTCACCCGCCATTTGGTTAAAGATTTACCGTTGGCTTGGTAGGCAATCACCAGGCCAATTCCCCCGGCCGCTACTTCTGCAGCGGTAACCGCGATAAAAGGGATTAGGGGTGCCTTGGTAAAAATCAAAATTAGTTTGGCAACCATTCCCAGAGTTAAAGCAGCACTTTTGGCAAAAACAGTGTGTCGCGACTGCACCTCAGATTGGAACCAAAAATCAATGACATCGAAAACCCGGAAGACCATTCCCAGGCCTAGGATCATCACTAGCAATTGGATCAGGTGATCGCTTGGGCGGATCAGCGCGATCACTCCTAGGGCCAACGCAAAGCTGAGACAACCACCTAGAAAGCGAATCACAAAGGTTGTCCCTAGTATTTCTAGCTGTTGCTCTGGTTCACGTACCATATCGCGGACGACAATTCCCTCCAGCCCCAAACTCAAAAAGGTACTAAACAAGGCAATAAAGGCAAGTGCATAACTGTAGAGACCAAATTGCTCCGGACCCAGGTAGCGAGCTAACCAGACGTTAACAAACAGGCCCATGCCCATGTAAAGGATCTGGTAGGCAATCAGCCAGCCAGAGTTCTGGATCGCCTTCAGAAGTTGAGGGCTGAATTTCTGCTGCAATGCTATCCAGCGATCGCGTTGGCCTTGTTTAATCGTATTTTTCACAGGTCATAACAGCAGTAGGTGAGGCAGGAACGAGGATAGAGCGTTCGATGGTCTTTACTTCGGTGTACTCTGCGCTGAACCCAGTGACCGCCGCAGCCAAAACCCAGCAAGGGAGGACAGCCGGACAGCAGCTAGGGTTGTCAATGAACGGGGATCGCGCCAGAAAATTGAGCGATCCGCTGCTAAAGCGGCATGAATGTAATTCTGGGCTTTGGCCGCATCCCCAGCAGTCAGGGATAGGCGGGCTAGATATCGATACAGGTAGGCGTGAGCGGTCGGTAGCATTGGCCCCACGCGATGTGGCGATCGCTCATAGGCTGCAGCAATCACCCGTTCGCGGTTGCACTGCATTTGCTCTACGTTAAATGACAATCCAGAGGGGCGCACCCGGTAGTAGCAAAGCGCGCGGGGCTCCCGGTAAAATCGCCAGTGGGATAAAGCCGCCACTCGCAACCAGAAGTCTACATCTTCATTACTGCGTAAGCTCTCATCAAACTCACCGACTTCTGCACAGAGGCAGCGGCGAAATACCGCATTTGAGCCGTGACCGACAAAGTTTTTGCACAGCAAAGCGAGTAGTGGATCAGGATGAATCGGTTTACCACTGAGGTGCATAGGCGTAGGACGACCATCCTCGCGGATGGTTTGGGAGGCACTATATACAACTCCCACAGTCGGGTTAGTTTGCAGCACTGCCAGGTGAGTTGCTAACTTATCGGCAGCATACCGGTCATCCCCATCTAGCAACGCAATATAATCTGTCTGGGCATGGCGGATACCATAATTACGAGCAGAGGACAGACCGCCATTTGGTTTGGAAAGAAGATGAAAGCGGCTATCTCTTTGGCAGAACTGCTCTACCAACTCTCGGGTCCCGTCCGTAGAGCCGTCATCCACAATTAATGCTTCAAACTCACCCAAGGACTGCTGCTGTAAAGAAACTAGAGCGTCAGCAATGTACCCACGCACGTTATACGCTGGCACAACAACACTGACTTGGGGTAAGTGCTCCATCGCTAAAACTCCTTAAGTGGCCAACGCCACAGTAGATTCGCGTAGCCATACCACTTGCTGTTTCAGCCCTGTAACTAAACTGAACTGAGGATTGTAATCCAACAGATTGCGAGCTTTCGTAATATCTGCTGCTGTATGACGAGCATCCCCAGCCTGGGGGGAAATATGGACTTGCTGAACCGGATAACCTGTCAACTCACCAATCAGTTTCAGCACGTCTTTGAGTACAACCCGGCTGCCGCCCCCAATGTTGATCACTTCTCCATTCACTGGGTTGTCCGTGAGTGCTGCTCTTAGATTTGCTTCTACTACTTCCGCGATGTATGTAAAATCTCGGGTTTGCAGGCCATCTCCATAAACCTGAAGTGGGCGTCCCGCGAAAGCTGCCTGGATAAATTTATGAAAACCCATGTCTGGCCGTTGGCGGGGACCATAGACCGTGAAGTAGCGGAGGGCAACAAACGGCACACCAAAGTTCTGGTAATAAATCTGCCCCAAACGTTCTGCTGCTAATTTGGTAACTCCGTAGGGTGACACAGGCCGTGGTGCCAAGGTCTCAGCCGTTGGATATGCCTCAGCATCACCATAAATCGAAGAGGTTGAGGCAAAAATGAATCTACGCAGCGAGGCAAAACGGGCTGCTTCCAGTAGAACTTGAGTTGCATTGATATTGTGGGTAGTGTAAACCGGGAATTGGTCCCAACTACTTCTGACTCCTGCTTGAGCAGCCTGGTGGAACAGGTAATCAACTCCCTCCAGCAGCACTGACCAATCCTGCTCCAGGATATTGCCATCAATAAATCTGAATTGGGGATGTGATCGCGCGACCGACAGGTTGCGTTCTTTGATTGCTCGGTCGTAGTAGGAGGTAAAACAGTCTAGGCCAATCACCTGATGTCCTTCAGCGAGTAGCTTTTCGCTCAGATGAGAACCGATAAACCCGGCGCAGCCAGTAACAAGACTCGTGGGTGCCATAGTAAATATCCTGTGCACAAAAGATCTCTAAATGCAGAGCGCAAACACATCCTCTTTGGCGTCAAAAGCAATCACCATAGCCTTGAGGGTAACGATCAAATATGGCAAACCTGGATCAGCAATACCGTGAGCTGCTAGGTATAGTCCCAATAGGGTTATAGAAGCAGCAGCTTAGGAAACTTCGTACTGAGTTCGGGGTTGAGCTAGTACCTGGGTCGGTGGTGGGTCCAGTAGCTTGGCATGAAAAGGAGAATACTTAGCAAGGGCAATCTGGAGAGCAAAGGCCAAGTTGCCGATCACATACCTCACCCACAAGCGCTTTGGCTCACGAATTAAACGATATAACCATTCAAATCCCCGGTTTGCCAGAAGCTCGGGACAATCTGGTACGACACCAGCCAACCGATCAATCACTGCACCCCCAACCATCACCGCATTAACATCAAGGCGATCTTGATTACAGCGGACCCAGTGTTCTTGAACTGGCATGCCCATACCCACAATCAAAATTTGCGGGTTGACCCGATTGATCTGCTCAACAACCGCGTTGTTCTCCGCAGGATTGTCGGCCGAAAAATAGCCGTGGTGCCCGGCCAAGCGAATGTTTGGATACTGGAGCCGCACGCGGTCTAAAGCCCGCTGCAAGTGTTGTGGTTTTGATCCCAGTAAGAAAACAGAAAAGCCTTGCTGATCACAGTGATCTAGTAAACCGGACATCAAATGCGTCCAGGATACTTGGTATGTATCGGGCAAGTTCAATCCCATAAATCGGATGGCCTTGAGAATACCCATGCTATCGCAGCGGACAATATCGGCTCTCTGTAGGGACTCATAGAACCAAGGCAGTTGCAGAGAGAGATTAAAGCCATGCACATTACAACTTAAAACTGTTATCCGGCGCTCCTCAGAACAAGCATTATGTACTGCTTGAATAACACTGGGAGCAGTCATACACGTAATCTTTCGTCCTAGTAGATGCACTTCCATGCCAGGCAACGTTGCTGGCAATGGCTCACAGATAACTTTCAATTGGTTACTCACGCTTGCCCCCCTAACGAAAATAAATACTGTGAACAAAAAATTACTTAGCTATTGATTAGCACAAGTAAAACAGAGTAGCTACAAATACGACAGCTCAAATTCATCTAAAAATAAAAGCTTCTAAGATATTTGTGCGGTGTTCATCTATGTCAAATGACTTAATTATTTAGCAAGTGAGTCAAAGTGTGTGTATAGCCAAATACAAAGGCTATAGCCTTTAATTGTGAATGCTTATTGGCTACTAACTTGAACCACCACTGAAATTAAATGCCAGAAGCCA
>CADCWO010000067.1 GCA_902806435.1 uncultured Synechococcales cyanobacterium
AAGGCTTCAATGAGTTCCCACTCTTTGTCGGTTAAACTGCTGGAGTAGGGCATTTATTGCTCATCTTAGCTCACCAGCATAGATCCCAAATAGGTTCTATACGAACCAGGAAGGGTCAATTCGTCAAGTGGCTCAACGCTTCAAGGTGGCCAAGAGTTTTGTGCAAAAACTCCTCAAGCGCTATCGAGAGGAGGGGACCCTAGCCCCTAAGGCTCAGGGGGGTGGATTTGCAGCAAAACTGGCTGAGCATCTCGACGTCGTAGAACAATGGGTAGAGCAGGAGAATGATGCTACCTTAGCCGAGTTATGTGAGCACCTCTACCAACGCACTGGAGTTCGGGTGTCTGAGAGTACCTTGTGCCGGCAGCTGCAACAGCTGAAGCTGACACGAAAAGAAAGTCTCTCCATGCCACTCAAGCTGAAACGCAGGCGTTGCTGAAAGTGTGATGGTTTTCAAGAGGCTGGTTACGAAGAAAATAGAATTTCAAGTCTCGCATTCGTTGAATTTTATTATGGAATCAGCAACGCCCAAACGTCACCTTGATTGGAGCCATTGCCTTAGTCGGGGTTGTTGGAGCCATGACGGTTACCGGAGGCACAAAAGGCGATGTCTTTATCACCTTTGTCGAGCAGATCTTGGTCCCCAACCTCTAGCCAGGGGCTTGTGTCGTTCTAGACAATCTACCTGCTCACAAAGTCGCAGGAGTCCGAGCTGCCATTGAAGCTGCAGGTGCCCGGCTTGTGTATTTATCTCCCTATTCGCCAGACTTCAACCCTATCGAAAACGCCTGGTCTAAGCTAAAGGTATATCTGCGTTCTGTAGCGGCCCGAACGCGGGATGCTCTAGACCAGGCTATTAGTGAGGCGCTGGACTTGATGACGCTCAAAGACATCAGCAACTGGTTTGCCCATTGCTGCTACTGTACCTCTCCTAGCTGAAAATCGCTATAACTATGGTTTGGAGCTGCGGGGCTACCAGATTAAAGCCATTCGAGCGATCGAAGCAGCCTTGGCAACAGAACAGCGCGAGTTACTGTTGGCCATGGCGACGGGAACCGGGAAGACCAAGACCTGTATTACGCTCGTGTATCGATTGCTCAAGACCAAACGGTTCCGCCGCATCTTGTTTCTAGTTGATCGCACCTCTTTAGGTGAGCAGGCTACCAATGCTTTCAAAGATTCTCGGATGGAAAACCTGCAAACCTTTGCAGATATCTTTGAGCTAAAGGAGTTGGATGACACGACACCGAATTCAGATACCAAGGTGCAGATTGCTACGGTGCAGGGTATGGTCAAACGGATTCTCTACCCCTCCGACGAAACGGCTGTGCTTACCGCTGACCAGTATGACTGCATTGTGGTGGATGAATGCCATCGAGGATATTTACCCGATCGCGAGTTGAGCGAGGTCGAACTGACCTTTCGGGACTTTAACGATTACGTCTCGAAGTACCGCCGGGTACTGGAGCAGTTTGACGCAGTCAAGATCGGGCTGACGGCAACTCCTGCCCTGCATACAACTCAGATCTTTGGTGATCCAGTTTTCACCTATAGCTATCGAGAGGCAGTGATTGACGGCTGGCTGATTGACCACGAGCCACCAATTCAGATTACGACAGCACTCTCCGAAGACGGCATCCAGTGGCAGCCTGGTGAGGAGATGGAGTTCTTTGACCCCCAGACCGGGAAGTTAGATCTGATCCATGCCCCAGATGAAGTGCGGGTAGAGGTAGAGCAATTTAACAAACGGGTTGTGACGCAGGAATTTAATCGAGTTATCTGCGAGGAACTAGCGAGACACATCGATCCCTCTATACCAGAGCTAGGCAAAACCCTGATTTTCTGCGCGACGGATGCTCATGCGGACATCGTGGTAGACCAGCTTAAGCAGGCGCTAAGAGAACAGTACGGAGAGATTGATGATGATGCGGTAGCCAAGATCACGGGCAAAGTCGACCGCCCGTTGCAACTGATTCGCCAGTTTCGCAATGAGGTTAACCCCAAGATTGCAGTAACGGTGGATTTGTTGACGACTGGCATCGATGTACCGTCCATCTGCAATTTAGTGTTTATCCGTCGGGTCAACTCCCGAATTCTCTATGAGCAGATGTTAGGGCGAGCCACCCGACGTTGCGATGAGATTGGCAAGGAGGTGTTTCGTGTCTTTGATGCGGTGAACCTCTATGAGGCGATCGCTCCTGTTTCGACCATGAGGCCCCTGGTCGTGAATCCAAACATCTCGTTTACAAAATTGCTGGAAGAGTTAGATACGATTACTGAGCCAGCAGCGGTTGACACTATCGTTGATCAGCTCCTGGCAAAGATACAACGCAAGCGACGGCATTTAAGTGAGGATGCTCAGGCGGAGCTAGAGGCAATTGCCGGAACTGACATTTCGGCAATCGTGTCTCAGTTGGCGCAAAGTGACTCAACTCAGGTGCAAGCGTGGTTCCGACAGCGGCGGGCGATCGCTGAAATCTTAGACCGCCAAGACGGTGGCACTCAGCCCTTGCTGATCTCCTACCATGCCGATGAACTGCGGCGCGTAGAGCGCGGCTATGGGGTAGCAGAGTCCAGCAGCCGTTATGGTAGACCGGAAGACTATCTAGATAGCTTCAAGACGTTCTTGCAGCAGAACCAAAATCAGATTGCCGCCTTGATGGTCGTCACGCAGCGTCCCCGTGATCTGACTCGCCAACAGCTCAAGGAACTGCGATCGCTACTAGATCGGGCCGGCTACTCTGAGAAAGCCCTGCAGGTTGCGTGGCGCGATGCCAAGAATGAAGACATTGCAGCCTCCATCATTGGGTTTATCCGGCAGGCAGCGTTAGGCGATCCTCTAGTTTCTTATGGCGAGCGGGTTGATCGGGCCATAAATAAGCTCCTGGCAAGTCAGCCCTGGACAGTGCCCCAGCGAAAGTGGTTAGAGCGAATTGGTAAGCAACTAAAAGTTGAAACCATCGTTGATCAGAACGCTTTGGATAAAGGTGAGTTCAAAACCCAAGGTGGTGGATTCGAGCGCCTGAATAAGGTGTTTAACGGACAGTTAGCCGGAATTTTAGGGGAGATTAGCGATCGCTTGTGGGGCAACGCAGGTTAGTAGACCCTGCCTATAATTGAGATAGCCATTTAGATAGGCATAGTGTATGACCGAGTCACTCCCCCAATACTCAATCGCTCAAGCCCGGGACCAGCTTACTCAATTGGTTCATACAGCGGAACAGGGAAGCTCGATCGAAATTACTCGCCGAGGTAAACGAGTTGCTGTCATTGTTTCTGCTGAAGAATATGATCGCCTCGCTTCCCCTAAATCGGATTTTTGGACATCCCTTGTCAACTTTCGTGAACGGTTAGTTGAAGACAGCGTTGATATTGATCCAGATGAAGTGTTTAAGGATGTGAGGGACAGATCTTCAGGTCGTGAAGTAAATCTATGACCACGCCCCGCTTTCTACTGGATACCAACATCCTTTCGGAGGCGACCAGGGTTCAGCCCAATTCTGCAGTATTGAGGAAGTTAAAACAGTACAGCCAAAGCCTGGCAACTGCCTCAGTTGTGCTACACGAACTGATGTTTGGTTGTTACCGTTTACAGGCCTCAAAGCGGCGGCAGGCTCTGGAGGAATACATTACCTCACTCCTGACACGGTCAATCCCCATTTTTCCCTATGATCTCAATGCTGCCCGATGGCATGCTTTGGAGAGAGCAAGATTGGTTAGCCTGGGCCGCACTCCCACCTATGCAGATGGGCAAATTGCTGCGATCGCTGCTATGAATAACCTGATCCTGGTTACCCATAACACGGCAGACTACATAGACTTCCAAGACATTCAAATAGAGAATTGGTTTGAGTTATGACCGCTACCACCGATATTGTTCAAAAGCTCTGGAGCCTGTGCCACGTCTTGCGAGACGATGGCATTACCTACCTGCAATATGTCACGGAGTTGACCTACCTGCTGTTTCTCAAGATGATGCAGGAGACGGGGAACGAGTCGCAGCTGCCAGCGGGTTATTGCTGGAATGACTTGGTAGGACGGGATGGCGTGGAGCAGTTGACGTTCTATCGATCGCTGTTGCTGATGCTGGGTTCGGAGGATACTTCCCCACGGGTACAGGCAATTTTTGCCAATGCTCAGACGGCTCTGAAGCAGCCCCGCATCCTCAAGAAGCTGGTGCAGAACATTGATGAGTTGGACTGGTATTCGGCCAAGGCAGAAGGATTAGGCGACCTGTATGAAGGGTTGCTGGAGAAGAATGCCAGCGAGAAGAAATCAGGAGCAGGGCAATACTTCACACCCCGACCGTTGATTGATTGCATGGTGGCGTTGATGCAGCCCCAGCCAGGAGAACTGGTGCAAGACCCCGCAGCGGGGACAGGCGGGTTTTTAATTGCTGCCGATCGCTACATCAAGCAGCGTACCGATGACCTGTTTGAGTTGAGCGAGGCAGAGCAGGTATTCCAGCGGCAGCAGGCATTCTACGGGTTTAAGTTAGTCCAGGATGCCCATCGCTTGCTGTTGATGAACATGGTGCTGCATGGAATTGAAGGAGCGGTGACCTTAGGGGATACCCTGTCACCGGATGGGCAGCGGTTAGCCAAGGCAAATTTGATTCTGACCAATCCGCCCTTTGGCACCAAAAAGGGGGGTGGACTGCCCTCACGGGATGACTTTACCTATGGCACCTCCAACAAACAGCTAGCCTTCTTGCAACACATTTACCGCAGTCTCAAGCCAGGGGGACGGGCAGCAGTAGTCCTACCGGATAACGTGCTGTTTGAGGATGGGCAAGGTAGGCAGATCCGGACTGACCTGATGGACAAGTGCAACCTGCATACCATTTTGCGGTTGCCGACCGGGATCTTTTACGCCCAGGGGGTAAAAACAAATGTGCTATTTTTCCAGCGGGGCATGACGGAGAAGGGTAACACCCAGGCGATCTGGATCTACGACATGCGGACGAATATGCCCAGCTTTGGCAAACGGATTCCGCTGACACGATCGCACTTCCAGGGGTTTGAGCAGTGCTATGGAGATGACCCGAATGGGGGTAGCCCTCGGCTAGACCAGGGTGAAGAAGGGCGGTTCCGCTGCTTTACACGGGAGCAGATTGCCAAACGCGGCGAGAACCTAGATATTTCCTGGTTGCGGGATGAAAGTTTGCAGTCAGGGGATGACCTACCAGAACCGGAGGCGATCGCGGTTGAGATTATGGAAAAACTGCGGTTTGCCACCAAGGAGATGGAGGCGCTGATGGTGCTGCTGGAAGGGGAGGAGGCAGCGCAAGCGGTGAGCGCTTCGGTAGGACTGCCAACCGTAGAATATAGACATTAAGTAGATTGACTATTTTGGAGAAGAATCAGACATTATGAGCGTTGTCCAATCAGTAATTGAGAAGCTCCAAGCGCTCCCACTGGAAAAACAGCAGGAAATTTTGGATTTTACGGAATTTTTATACCAAAAATTTCAGAAAGCTGACGAGACAACCGCTGCTGCCTCAGACGCTGATCCAATTTGGGGATTAGGGTCAGAACCAATCAGTCTTGGCATTTCGGATGCAGCAGAAAATCATGATGCCTATCTCTATGGCACTGAGCAATGACTAGCTTTTTTCTGGATACAAGTTTTGTGATTGCCCTTGGGTCATGTTCTAGACCTGTGGATGACATGCGAAAATAGGACTGGTCCTCACTGCTCTTGCTGATATGGTACTTGAACCGATCTGCTGTCCCAGTTGCAACAGTACAAATATGGTGAAAAATGGCAAAAGCGACGAAGGCAAGCAGCGATATCGTTGTCGCAATTCTGAATGTTCACGCCGCTCATTTATTCGCGAGTACAGTTATCGAGGGTATCTACCCGAAGTGAAGCAGCAAATCAGTGATATGGCTGTGAATGGGAGTGGGATTCGAGATACAGCACGAGTGCTAAAGATTAGTCCAACGACGGTAATTGAAGAACTAAAAAAAAGATCGTCATCTGGAGCAAGTTAACACCAAACTTCTTGAACAGATGCAAAGTCCGCTTGAATCTGTGATGGTGGTACGGGTTGAGGAAGCCGAGATGGATGAAATGTGGAGCTTTGTGCAATCCAAAAAACAGCAACGATGGTTGTGGCACGCTATTGGCCATCGCACTGGTGCGGTTCTCGCCTATGTTCTGGCTCCACACACCGATGCTGCCTTAACGCAACTCCAACAACTCCTCGCACCCTTTTCGATTGGTCAGTTCTACACCGATAGTTGGGGTGCATACCTACGGTTGCTTGACCCACAGCAGCATACCGTTGGCAAAACTAATACACAGAAGATTGAACGCAAACAGCTGACCCTTCGTACTCGCATCAACCGTACGCCTTTGGCGGGGCGAAGCCCTATAGCTCGAAAAACCATCTGCTTCTCCAAGTCCACTTGGTTGCACGATACCCTCATCGGTTTGTTCATCAACCGCTACGAATTTGGTCGAGCTGTATGAGAAGCCTTCCCCATGTCTAGAACACTAGTGCGCCGAGCGAAGCTCGGCTCTGCCAACCAGGGGAAGAACCTGGTCATGGAAGCCTTGGCAAGGCACCAAGTACCGAGTGTTGCACTGTTATCGGCAACGAGAACAGTGAAGCGTACACAGGGAGATGATGGGCCGCAATGCAAAAGCATGAAGGGATTGAGCCCCGAAATTAGACGTATTCGTGGATGCTGACACAGTTGGTGTTGTGGAAGGCAAAACCAAAAGAGCCCATCGCCAAGGTTCTGGAGGGTCCACCGGGGTCGGAGACCGTAGCACGTCATCAAGGTAGAGCTGGGAACTCGGGAGATCCCATGAACTCCTCCCTAGGGGGGTAGAGCGGCACAACCGGCAAACCGGAAGGATGCTCAAGGGGACATGGGAAGTCGGATGTCCCCATAGTAGTGAGGAAGTGGGGTAACGCCCATAGAGCGAAGGGGGACACATTGAGTCGAACACTCGAAGGCAACATCAACCACACACAGAGGTGGAACTATGGTGATAACACGAATCGAGCGGATAGCCGAACGGGCTGGCAGAGAACCAGGGACTGTTTTCAGTGCCTTGATGCACCACTATAGCGTGGAAAATCTGCGAGCCTGTTTTCAGGCGCTAGACCATAAAGCGCCCGGAATCGATGGAGTGACGAAACTGGAGTACAGGCAGAACCTGGAGAAGAACCTCCAGGCGTTGCACCAGAAACTGAGCCAGATGTCGTATCGACCTCAAGCGGTACGACGAGTCGAGATTCCTAAAGAAGATGGGAGCTTGCGCCCCCTGGGAATCAGTTGCGTTGAAGACAAAATCGTTCAGGAGATGACTCGGCGGGTCTTAGAAGCAATTTACGAACCGGTATTCCTCAATAGCTCTTTTGGGTTTCGACCCAACAAAGGATGCCATGCCGCATTGCGGCAACTGCATCAGGAGGTCATGGGGCAACCAGTTGGGTGGATTGCAGACCTGGACCTGGCCAAATTCTTCGATACCATGCCGCATCAGGAAATCCTCAAGGTGTTAGCCCACCGGATTCGGGATAGAAGATTCCTACAGCTGATTGCGCGAATGCTCAAAGCCGGAGTCCAAACCCCAGGCGGCGTAGTACAGGATGAATTGGGTAGCCCGCAAGGCTCGATAGTCTCCCCCGTCATTGCAAATGTGTTCCTGGACGTTGTGCTAGATCAGTGGCTCGCAACCATTGTGCGCCAGCACTGCAGAGGCTACTGTGCATTGATCCGGTATGCGGACGATACCATTGCCTTGTTTGAGTTCGAGGACGATGCTCGACGATTCATGCGGGTTGTACCCAAGCGATTGGAGAAGTTTGGCTTGCGCCTCAATGAGGAGAAAACCCAACTTCTTCCCTGTGGCAAGCGGCAAGCTGGTCTTGCCCTCAAGTACGGGAGAAAATTCCCCAGCTTTGATTTTCTGGGGTTTACCCACTACTGGGGCAAGAGTCGCAACGGAAAAGCCCGATTAAAGCGCAAGACTTCAAAGAAACGATTTCGCCGTGCGTTGGTAACCATCAATCAATGGTTGCAGCAAAATCGCAATGCTCATCCGCTGCCTCAACTATGGCAAGCGATAGGGCAAAAACTGCGTGGTCACTTCAACTACTTTGGGGTCACTGACAACGGTCGTGCGCTCTACCACTTTGAAGACGCAGTTTACAAGCTGATCTTCAAATGGCTGAATCGGCGAAGTCAACGACGTAGCTTTCGCTGGGAGAGCTTTCTACGCTATCTTGCGTGGCATCCTCTCCCAAGACCTAGTCGCTTAGTGTCGCTCTATTAGAGCAGGTGAATGGCTCAATGAAGAGGCTTGTGCGGGAAAACCGCAGGCAGGCTTCTGTGAGGGGGAGGTTTCCAACGATGCAAGGCTAAATCTTGTGACACTCTAGTATTCCGAAAGGTCAGAGCAACGGGGAATACAAAGCAAGCCTAAACATTGGAGGAACCCTCTCTACTCGACCCAATTGTTGTTCAGATAGCTGTGACTCGCATAGATGCTGCAACTGAACCGTCCAAAACTTTATCAGTCTTAGCTCTCGCTTCCCGAATGGGTATTCGATAGTTTCTGGACCAACTTCCGCGCGCGGCCAAATGCGTGACTGGGATGATTGAGTCTCCTGCCTAGATTAGGTCTGACTCCCAAGTATCCAGCTATTGAGTCTCTTCCTCTTTCTCTGGTTTCAGGAGGGGAAAGGCAATCACATCGCGGATACTCGCGGCATCGGTCAGCAGCATGACCAAGCGGTCGATGCCAATCCCCAGGCCACCCGTCGGTGGCATCCCGTACTCCAACGCGGTGAGAAAATCTTCATCGACTCCATGCGCTTCCAGGTCGCCAGCAGCCTTACGTGCCGCTTGAGCTTCTAAGCGCTGGCGTTGATCCACCGGATCGGTCAGTTCGGAGAAGCTGTTGGCAATTTCCCGGCCTCCCACAAACAGTTCAAATCGTTCCACTAGACCTGGCTTGTCCCGGTGGGGCTTGGCTAGGGGAGAAATCTCCACGGGAAAGTCTAGGACAAACGTGGGTTGAATTAAAACGGGTTCCCCTTTTTGTTCAAACGCCTCGTTCAACACTTTGCCCACGGTCTGGCAATTGTCAAGGTTGATGATACCGACCTGCGTGGCGGCCGCTTTAGCTGCTTCCAAGGTGTCAAACTGCTGGAAGTCCACTCCGGTTTCTCGGTGGACCAAATCGTGCATGGTGATCCGCTGCCAGGGAGGCGTAAGGTCGATAGTTTCTCCCTGGCATACCACTTTCAACGCTCCTAGCACCTCTTGAGCAATGGTGGCAACCAGATTTTCCGTCAACGCCATCATGTCCTGGTAGTCGGCATAGGCTTGGTAAACCTCAATCGAGGTGAACTCCGGGTTGTGGCGTGTGGAAATGCCTTCGTTGCGGAAAATCCGTCCCAGTTCAAATACCTTCTCAAAGCCGCCGACAATCAGGCGCTTCAGGTGGAGTTCTGTGGCAATTCGCAGGTACAACTCCATCTCCAGCGTGTTGTGGTAGGTGACGAAGGGCCGAGCATCAGCCCCTCCAGCTTCCGTCATCAGGACTGGCGTCTCAATTTCAATAAAGCCCTGCTGATCTAAGTAACGGCGGATGGCAGCGGTGATCAGGGCGCGGCGACGAAAGGTTTCTCGCACTTGCGGGTTGACAATTAAGTCTACGTACCGCTGGCGGTAGCGCTTAGCAACATCCGTCAGGCCATGCCATTTGTCTGGCAGGGGTAACAGGGATTTTGTCAGGATGGCATACTCGTTGACGTAGACCGAGAGTTCACCTTTTTCTGTGCGTCTGATTGTCCCTTTGACGCCGAGAATGTCGCCAATGTCTGTCAACTGCTTCAGGTGCTGGAATGCCTCCTCACCCATTTCGGTTTGCAGCCGCTTCTGCTCCAGGTAAAGTTGGATCGTGCCGGTTTCATCTTGGAGGGTAAAAAAGGCCAGCTTGCCCATGACGCGCCGAGCCATAATCCGACCCGCGATCGCCACTTCTAAGGGATCTTCTGTCCCATTCGCTAATTCCGCAAACTTCTGTTGCAATTGCGCTGCGTGATCAGTCAGGTCCCAGCGGTAGGCATAAGGATTCTGTCCAGCTTGTTTCAGTTGTTCAACTTTTTCTAGGCGGATGGCCCGAATTTCTGCTGGTGAGGAGTGCTCAGGTCGAGACGGTGAAGGCATAATGATTTCCTGGTAGATTAATATCTAACCACGAAGCTGGTCTAAGCGGGCGCGGAGAATACCAGCTTGTTGCTCAGCCTCGGCGAGTCCATCTCGTGCCCCTTGCACAACTTCAGGCGGGGCTTTATCTACAAACCCTGGATTTTTAAGGCGCCCAGCAAGGGATTTAATGTCAGTTTCAACTTTTTGTAAGTCTTTCTCTAGCTTGGCCTGCAGGGCTAACACATCTACCACTCCGCTGAGCGGAATCAGGACTTGGACAGTGCCGACTACACCGACGATGGTTTGCTTTGTCTGCTCCTCTACACTTGCCGTGCTTGTTAGCGACTCAACCCGTGCCAGTTCTTGAATGTAGGATTGGCCAGCCATCAGCGTTTCGCGTTCGCGTTCGCTGTGGCTCTGTAAGGTGGCCTGGATTTTCACTCCTGGTTTAATGCCCGCCTCTGTCCGTAGATTGCGGATTGTGCGGATTGTCCCAATAATTAACTCAAACTGTTGTTCCAGCTCCGGCTCAATTAAAGCTGAGTTTGCTTCTGGATAGATTTGCAGTGCCAAGCTTAGAAGAGTGGCGGGAGGCTCAGTTTCAACTTGCGCCAGCGTGTGCCAGATTTCTTCTGTAATGTGGGGCATAAAGGGATGCAGTAGCTTCAGAATTCCCTCTAGAACATGAGCCAATGTCTGTTGAGCCGCTTGGCGAGAAATCCCCTCCCCGGCCTGTAGCCGAGGTTTGACCAATTCGATGTACCAGTCACAGAAGTCACCCCAGATAAATTCATATAGTCCCTTGGCAGCTTCCCCCAGACTATATTGCTCAATTTGGTGACGGGTTTGTTGGACAACCTGATTAAACCGCGAGATAATCCAGCGATCTGATAACTCCAGTCCATCCGCCCTAAGTTCACCCAACTGCTGCGGTGTAAACCCATCTAGATTCAGCATCACGAAACGGGAGGCATTCCACAGCTTGTTGGCAAAGTTACGGCTAGCTTCAACGGAGGTAGACTCGTCTGTTTTGCGGTTGTACTCCAAGCGGATGTCTTGGCCGGCCCCAGCGACTTCGCGAATCAGGGTATAGCGCAAAGCATCAGTGCCATATTTGTCGATCAGCACCAGTGGGTCAATCCCGTTGTTAGCGGACTTGGACATCTTCTTGTTGTTTTCATCCCGCACCAAACCGTGGATATAAACGGTTTCAAACGGCATTTGCCCAGTGAAGTGTGCCCCCATCATTGTCATCCGCGCCACCCAGAAGAAGATGATGTCAAAGCCAGTCACCAGCGTCGTCGTGGGGTAGTAGAAGGCGAGATCGGCAGTCTGCTCTGGCCAACCTAGGGTAGAAAATGGCCAAAGTCCTGAGGAGAACCAGGTATCCAAGACATCTGGGTCTTGTTGAAGCTGAACTTGGGGGCCAAACTCGGCGGTTGCTTTGGTCTGGGCCTCTGCCTCGCTGGTCGCAACCACAAACGGGGTATTTTCTGTTACTTGCCCGTTCGTCTCGCTAACCGCATACCAGGCGGGGATCTGGTGGCCCCACCACAGTTGACGCGAGATGCACCAGTCTTTTAAGCTCACCAACCAGTCCCGGTAAACCTTAGTCCACCGTTCCGGCATAAACACTGGCTCTTTTTGATCCAACAATTCTAAAGCCCGGTCGGCGAGAGGCCGAATCTTGACAAACCACTGGGTAGAGAGCAGCGGTTCTACGGGTACTTTGCCGCGATCGCTGTAGGGCACCGTATGGCGATAGTCTTCTATCTTCACAAGATACCCGTCAGCTTCCAGGCGCTGCACCACCTTCTGTCGGGCTACAAACCGATCCTGGCCTTCGAACGGTCCAGCATTCTCGTTCAAGGAACCATCTTTGTTCAGAATATTGATCATTGGCAAATGGTGCCGTTGGCCCATCTCAAAGTCATTGGGGTCGTGGGCCGGTGTGATCTTGACACAGCCTGTGCCAAATGCCCGGTCTACATACTCATCACCAATAATCGGGATCTGGCGCTCTAAAATTGGCAGGCTCACCGTCTGACCAATCAAATGCCGGTAACGCTCGTCTTCTGGATGTACCGCCACTGCTGTATCCCCCAGCATCGTCTCCGGGCGAGTCGTTGCTACTTCCAAGAAGCCTGAGTCATCGCTGAGGGGATAGCGAAAGTGCCACAAATGCCCGGCAACTTCCTGGTTTTCTACCTCCAGATCAGAAACCGCCGATTGGGTGGCAGGGCACCAGTTGACCAGGTACTTACCCCGGTAAATCAATCCTTGCTCGTGCAGTTGGACAAAAGCTTTCAGCACTGCGTTGGATAAGCCTTCATCCATCGTGAAACGCTGCCGCGACCAATCTACGGAAACTCCTAAACGCCGTAATTGGTTAACAATGGTGCCGCCGGACTGCGCTTTCCACTGCCAGGCCCGGTTCAGAAACTCGCCCCGTCCCAAATCGTGGCGGGTTTTACCCTCCGCCTTCAGTTGCTTTTCTAAGATCGTCTGCACGGCGATGCTAGCGTGATCGGTTCCTGGTAACCAAAGAGTGTTACAGCCTTTCATCCGGTGATAGCGGACCAGCACATCAATTAGAGCGCTCTCAAAGGCATGACCCATGTGCAGACTGCCGGTAACATTCGGGGGCGGAATAACCACCGAGTAAGGTTCTCCGCCCTGTTCTGGATCTGCTTTAAATATTTGATACTTTTCCCAGTACTGCTGCCAGCGGGCTTCTGTCGCTGCGGGGTTGTACTGACTAGGGAGAGTAGTCGGCTGAGTAGCAGTCATAAAGTTACCCCGATGGAAACTGCCTTGTTTACCTGGCAGAGGAAAGCGGGACAGAATGTACCACTCCCCTCTGGATGAGTTAAAGTAGGGGCATGAGTCAGTCCCTGTATGTAAAGTGTAAGCTTATAGTCCCTGCAGAGTCGCATCAAGACATTGATGACACACTTCAGGGTTTTGCTGATGCTTGCAATCAGATACTGGAAGTGGCTAAACGAGATAACTGTTGGAACACTGTTAAGTTGCACCATAAGGTTTACAAACCTGTTCGCAAGACTACTGGTTTGAAGGCAAACCATGTCTGCCAAGCAATAAGGCGAGTAATTGGTAACGCTAAAGCAGTTAAACAGATCCACAAGTTTAGACCTACTTCTATCAGTTTGGACATTCGTACCTTTAAGTATTTTGAAGACACTCAGATGGTCGGGATTACTTTGAAGTCTGGTAGAAAGAACTTCAGTCTGTCGATTGGTGGGTATCAAATTGCCCTGCTTAAAGGGCAGAACCCTACCAGCGCAACCCTGAAGAAGTCTCGCCAGGGTACGTACTACATAAACATAGGGGTAGACATTCCGACTCAGCCAACTGGGAAAACTCCCAAAGTACTTGGGGTTGACCTTGGCAGACGTGCAATAGCCAGCACTTCTACAGGTAGAGACTGGGATGGTAGCCAACTTCAGGCCGTCAGAGCTAAATACGCAAGCGTCAGAGGTCTTGTCCAATCCAAACGCACTCGCAGTTCTAGAAGACTGTTGAGAAGGCTTTCTGGGAGAGAGGCAAGATTTCAAAATTGGATCAACCACAATATCAGCAAGTCTCTGGTAGCAGAGGCCAAACAACTGAATGCCACTATCGCCTTTGAAGACCTTACGGGTATCAGACAAAGGGCAAAGGTTAGGAAACCTCAAAGACGAGAGCACCATAGTTGGGCGTTCTATCAATTGAGGATGTTCACCCACTACAAGGCTGCCATTGCTGGAATTCCTGTGGTTCTTGTCAACCCGGCATACACGTCCAAGACCTGCCACCAATGCCTGCATATTGGGCATCGAGACGGGAAGGTGTTTAGCTGTGGTAACTGTGGTTGGCATGGAGATGCTGACTATAACGGGGCTGTAAATGTCTCTCTACTTGGGGGTCTTGTAAACGACCCTGAAATTCCGAAACTTAGCTGCTCTTTAGTGGTTGGCAATTGGGATAAAGCTGTCGCTCTTTAGGCGACAGTAGTTTACAGAAAGCAGTCAACAGTGAGCGAGTATGTCTAATGATTTTACCTGAATGAACTACCCCTAGCTACAGAGCTAGGAGTTTCTGACGCTTCGTTTTAGCTAGTTGTTGACCACTTGCGTCGTCAATAGAGCTAGCGAAGTCTGCCGGAGAGAGTCTCTCCCCGCGAGCTTCGCGCTAATCGACATCTATCGAGGTTAGTTCCTAACCCCCAATTGAGTATGACTTGAGCTGCCGCTACATCTCTATCAGCAACATATCCACACTTCACGCAATTGTGTACCCGGTCTGCTAAGATTTTCTTTTCTTGATATCCACACTCTGGGCAAGTTTGGGATGGTTTTACTTGCTGAGTCGCAACCTCAACAAACACTCCATCAGCTTCCACCAGTTTGTATTTGATGGCGCTGGTTAGAGCACCAATACCAACATCCAGGATAGAGCGGTTTAGTAGGCATCCACAGCATACCAAGCTGCTACCTGAACTGAATCGCGTCCTGTGGCTTTTGCCTGAAAAGTGCCTTGTCCGCCTCAGCAATCAGTAGGCGGGGGGAAGATTCGTCTCCCGCAGCGGTGCTGGCGACGCCTAAGCTCAACGTGACGTGCTTGCTAGCTTGAGAGTGCTTGTGGATAAGCCCTAAAGCTTTGACATGGGTACGGATTTCCTGTACCACTTGCACCGCCCCGTTGGTTTTCGTGTTCGGCAGAGTTACTACAAATTCTTCTCCGCCGTAGCGGGCAACCAAATCAGCAGGACGTTTGACTGCCAAGCTAATCGCTATAGCAATCTGCTGTAAACAGTGATCTCCTGCTGGGTGACCATAGGCATCATTGTAGGCTTTAAAAAAGTCAACGTCACACAGGATCAGGGATAACTGAGTTTGAGCTCTGAGCATCTGTTTCCATTCTTGTTCGAGATGCTCGTCAAAGCGGCGACGGTTTGCTACCTGGGTCAAGCCATCTAGAGAAGCCAACTGCTGTAACTCATGATAGGCTTGGCCCAGCTGTCGAGAGAGTTGCAATTCCCGCAGAATACGGCGCACCCGCTGGCGCAATACCGCCCAGTGGATCGGCTTAGTAACATAATCAACTGCTCCGGCTTCGAAGGCTCGATCCACCGATACCTGATCTTCAAGCCCTGTGATCATTAACACAGGGGTGCAATCTCCTCCAGGCATTAGTTGAAGCTTGGCACAGCAGGTAAAACCATCCATTACTGGCATCAGGGCATCCAGCAGAATCATATCGGGCGATCGCTGCTGGAAGATAGCTAAACCTTCCTCTCCGTCCTTAGCCTCTATTATCCGGTAGCCTTCCTTTTCCATGGTTTGGTAGTGCTAAACAAGTAATGATGCATTGTAGTGGTGAGTGAAATACCAGATAGCACTGATGTGATTCTCCAAAGACTTAGAAAAGGATAAGGTTTTGCGGACTAAGCGAGAGACTC